>JAISLT010000016.1 GCA_031277165.1 Spirochaetaceae bacterium | reverse complement strand
AACCTTGACGAAACCGACTTCATTCATGGAAACGGCCCCGTCGAAACGGACGCTTACCATATTGCCGTTGACGGCGACCACTGTACCCTTTGTTCCGGTCATTTCGGTTCTCCCGATTCTGCACCGCCGTAGTTGTTTACAATGGCGGCGTAGAGTGTTTTATATTCCATAAAGCCCTTCTCGGTCTTAAAAGAGGTTTTTCGTTCCATAAGGAGCAATTTTAAAAGATATGCAAAGATAAAATCGGAGCCGAAGTTATCCAGCCCCCGAAGCCGTTCAATGGCATCCCACCGGGTCTTGTCAAGAAACAGTTCCGCCTCCAGGGGCGAATCCATGGCGCAGGCGGCCTTGGCCGCGTGGACCGCATCGGCGGGGTACCCCGGCGCATCGGGGGCGGCGCCCTCCCGTTTTAGGTGCTGGGCCCTAAGCCGGGCAAGGTTTAGGCGGAGGGCTCCTTCCCATTCCTCCCAATTATCCAAAAAGGAGGAAGCCCCGGCCGTTTCCGGCGGGGGGGGCTGCCGGGATTTCGCGGATATGTCCAGGCGGCACTGTTCAAGCCGGCGCCGATCCCCGGCGTTTAGAAAACTTGTGCAGAGTTCCCTAAAATGACCGGAACTCATCGGTTCCGGCTGTCCGTAAACAAGGTAGGGAAGCTGGGCGGCAAAATAGTAGTAGGATGCCACCTTATTCCTCTTTTACCGCTGTTTTAAGGACTTCCGCCAGCCGGGGATTGAGGTAGGCGGAAAAAAGTTCCGCCACCGCCTCTACCGAAAAATCGTAATAGGCGGAACCGTCCCGGTTAGAGATGGTAAAGCCCCCCTCAAGGCCCCGGCCGGTTTTTATTTCAAGGCCCTTCTGCAGTTCCGAAGCAAGTTTATCCCGCAAAAAGGCCTCCACCGAATCCAGATCCCGCGGAGGAAGGATCACCGCCAGTTCTTCGCCCTTGGAAACCCAGCCCCGTATAATATCCGGCAGCACCGTCTTAAGGGTATCGGCGGAGTAGGCCGCGGCGGTCTCCTTCCTGGTAATAAGATCCAGCAGTTCCTGTATCTTGGACTTAAAGACCAGCACGGCATTCCGGGAGGCCTGGCCAATGGCGGCAATTCCCGCCTTTTCGGCCCGCTCCGCATCGGCCTTGGCCTTGGCAATAATATCCGCCGCCTCTTTTTTAGCGGCCCCCAGGATCCGTTTGGCTTCGCTTTCCGCCTCTGCCTTAAGCCGGGAAGCTTCTTCCGAAGCGCCCTCTATACCGTCTTTTTTTATTTTTTCAATCAGTTCATGCAGTTGAATATCCATCATATTCCTCGTTTTAATTGTTTTGGATCTTAAAAAAGCCCCAATTACAACAGGTACAATGTTCTGCCGGACCGTCCCATGGTTATTTTTTTACACGGAAAAAATATATATGGTATGTACCTATCGCTGCCTCCAAAGCCATACCCCCAGTGTAATCCATAAATGAAGGTCGTACAAGGGGCCTGTTTTAAAATTTTAGGGAAAAAACCGTTTTTTCATGGTATGGCCGGTCCGGGCCAAAGAGTGCCCCGGGAAATTTGTCCCTGTTTGGCGAGTCGGGAAAGTGCTGGGTTTCCAGGCAGAAACCGGCGTTTTTTCCGTAGACCGATCCGGCTTTTCCGGGGATACCGGCAAGGAAATTCCCCGAATAGAACTGAACCCCCGGCTGGGTGCTTGACACCGCCAGGGATCTTCCGCTGCCGGGATCCCGAACCTCCGCACAGGGTAAAAGGGGCTTGTTCTCCGGGGCGCCCTTATCTTCGGCATAGCCCTCCAGGACAAAACAGTGATCATAGCCCTTTCCAAGGGCTTCGGTATCGCCGCCGCAAAGTTCCCCATAGTCCCGGCCTATGGCCTTGGGTTTTGTAAAGTCCAGGGGGGTACCCGCCAGGGGCAGCAGTTTTCCGGTGGGGATCAGATCTTCCCCCGGTTCCACATAAGAAGAAGCATAGAGTTTTAGCTCCTGGGCAAGGATCGTTCCACTGCCCTCCCCGGCCAGGTTAAAATAAGCGTGGTTGGTTAAATTGACCGGGCAGGGCTGGTCCACAAAGGCTTCGTAGCAGGCCCACAGTTCATTGGCGGGGTTTATGCCGTAGTTGACCGCCGCCCGGAGATTTCCCGGATACCCCTCCTCCCCATCGGGGCTAAAAAGTTCCATCCGGACAAAAACGCCCCCGGCGCTGGTGTACCCTTCCCCCTTCCAGAGTTTCTTGCTAAAGCCCACCCTGCCCCCGTGGAGGCTGTTATTTCCGTCGTTTTTGTAGAGCCCGTATGTTTTACCGTTAAGGGTAAAGGAAGCCCCGCCTATTCTGTTGGCGAAGCGGCCCACGGTTACGCCCAGACTGGGCCTGTTGTGGATGTACCCTTCGAGGGTGGAAAAACCCAGCAAAATGTCGGCGGGCCCCTGCCGCCGGGAGGGTACAATAAGGGAGGTCCAGGCCGCCCCAAATTCCGAGACGGAAAAGCGCAGATCCCCCGCCTCCAGGGTAAACAGAAATACATCCCTGCCGTCCGACAGGGTTCCAAAGTGTTTCCGGCTGATATTCATGTTCCCTCCATGCCCGCACTTTTTCCCGGCAACTATGATAACAGAATAGCACGAAAGGTCCCCCTGTGGTATAGTCGATCATGGGAATTTTGGACCGTCTGGGAACCCTGTTAAAGAGCCGTTTTGCCGGGGAAATATCCCGGTCCTTCGATTTTTCCCGCGGTTCAAGCGGCGGCGATCCGGATCTAGAGGCGGCTTACCGGGAACTGGACGAACTGCTAGGCCATGGGGCGCCGCGCCAAAACGGGGAGGGGGAAGGGGCCCGGAAGAGCCACGCGGAAAACCGGGGCCCGGAAGCCGCCGGGGCCCGGAACAGCCAAGCCGGGAACCGTAAACAGGGGGCGGCGGCCCCGCCGCCGGAAAGCCTGCGGCGGGACTTTGCCGAGCTGGGCCTGCCCTTTGGGGCCTCCGCCGGGGAATGTAAGGGGGCCTACAAAAAACTGCTGAAAATCCACCACCCGGACCGCCACGCGAAGCATCCGGGAAACTTCCAAAAAGCCACCGCCAAATCCGCCCGGATCAACGCCGCCTACGACCGGATAGAGAGGTGGAGGGAGGGGAAAGAGTGAGGAGTGGGCGTTTTGGGAGTGGTAGTGCCGCTGAAAATATCCAGGCCGGTAAAAACCGGCGGCGGGATAAGATCTCTGTAAAAAACGCCTTTAAGCCCTAACTCCGCCCGAAATTACCCTGGCATTATTACCGGCGGTCTTGTTATGGATACACAGGTCCTGATGAAAACAACTGTTTTTGGAGGGCATGGCATGGTAAACCGGACAGCAGTGGGGAAATAACAATGTTTCAATCCACGGACCCGTGCGGGGTGCTGTTCACCCGCTGGGCCATCGCGCCGCCTTCATAGGGAACGGCGTCATTGCGTTCCATGCCGATGGAGGAGGTGAAGTACCGCTCCATTTCTCCGGTCTCGTCGTTCTTTTTTAGTTCATACTCCGGCATGGTTACCAGGGAGAAATGAACGTTTCTGGCCTTTACGTCCCTAATGAGCCTCCGCAGAGCAGAGCTCTGCGGTATCTTAAGCTTTGCCTTTGTTCGAACGGAGGCTCGTTCGATAGGAAGTTTATTATACCGTCTGGTTTAATACCAGATTTTTGTAAACATTGCGTTATTTCAGCCGCAGCAGAGCTGCGGGGTATTAAAC
>JAISLT010000037.1 GCA_031277165.1 Spirochaetaceae bacterium | reverse complement strand
CTGGTTTAATCAGCCCGTTGGGCTGGCAATTAGAAGAAAGATTTATGCGCCGCTATACAGCGGCGTGGAATTGTACCAGATTTTTGTAAGCATTGCGTTATTTCAGCCGCAGCAGAGCTACGGGGTATTAAACCAGACTTTCGAATAAAACCGTCCCTGCTTGTTTCCTCCAAAATATTTATTCCATATAAATTATTTTTAGTATTTTTTAGTATATATTGTAGTAATGATTCACCACCGCTGGCTACAACTAGAAGTATGCCATCGGCATCACCGGGGCACGAAGAAGCCCGGTTTTTGCAGAACAGACACCGTTTCATACGGCGGTATTTTGTTCCCGGATATTCTGCGGACACCTGGAATTTAGGCTGAAATTATTTGTCCGGTAAAGAATAAGCCCATTGTCTTACCCCATAAACTCAAATCCATGGTACATAAACCGTTCACCGCCACACAAAGGCGCCGTATCCCACGAATGAACCGGGAATTTCCCCATTCTCCGGGCCCATGTCAGCACTGGTCCCGTAGGCGATACATTCCCCTCCGGCGCGGCCCGCACCGTCAAGGCTTCCCATATTGTCAACACCGGCTGCAGGTCCAGCGGCGGCGGCCCGGAGTTCCCCGGCGTAACCCATCACCCCCAGAACCGCGCCGGCGGAACAGGCGGACCGTTCCCCTTCGGCCCGTTTTAGAACCAGCACCGGATCACCGGACTCTACCGCATCGATAAAACGGCGATCGTTGACGGTCCGTACCCAGTCCAGGGCCCCTGGGCCAAATCCCTGGGGATAGAACCCATAGTTGGAACCATAGTGGGTTAAATCGGTGGAACCCATCACCCTTAGGTCCCGGTTTAAGGACCGGGCCGCCCGAACCAGGATTTTTCCCGCCTCAAAGGAAGAGATTTCCGCGGGAAGCCTAAGCCACAGAAGCCCTGCCCGGGGAAAAAAGTACTTTATCATGGGAAGGAACACTTCCACGGTATTATCCTGCCACCGGTCCGGCTCTCCGCCGGTTTCGCCCCGCAGCAGATCCCGTAATTCTCCGTCGATCGTGATATTTCCCAGGGGGGTCTCCACGGCCTCTTCCATGGCAAAGAGGGGGCCCATGCCCGAAGGAAGGTGGCCGCCGATAAGCGCCACGGTCCCCTCCCAGTCCCCGGCGCCGGGAAAATCTGCCAGGGCCGCCACCGCCCGGGCGGCAATGGCCCCGGAATAGTACCACCCCGCATGGGGGCCCGCCGCCGCACGGACCGGGCTTTTCGGCCCTCCGTCCCCCTTGGTTCCGGCGGCACAATCCCTTAAAAACCCGCTTATTTTCCCCGGATCCCGGGGATACCACCCCGGCGGAAGGCATGGTTTCCGCAATTTCATCGTTTTTCCTTATTTTATCCTAGCAGAAAAACACAAAACCGTATATAATGGGGCCAGAGGAAGGAATTTGAGGTCTAAGGTCCCCGCTTTTATTGCATTGGTTTGTATCCTCGTTTATTTGGCGGCGGTGGTTTCCGCCGCATACCGGGTCTATCGCAGCATTAACGGGCAGCGGCAGCAGGCGGCGAAAGAACTGGACGGACTGCAGAGCCTTCTCTCCCAGGCCGGGGAGGATTTTTTTACCGAATCATTCCGGGAGGCGGTCCGGAAGAAAATAACGGACTGCCAAGTACTCCAGGGGATCATTGTGACCAGCTCCGGGGGGGGGGAATTAACCTTTGAGCGGGAGCGGGGATCGGTTATCCGCTGGGAGGGATCCAGCCCCCGGTTTATCACCCGGTTCGGCTATTCCGGCCTTAGGGCCCGGCAGGTGGACATACCGGGGCTGCGGAACGTAAATATCTACTCGGTGATTAACACGATCAACTACGAGTACATGGTCCGGGTGCTTAGGCAGACCTTGGTTGCCATCCTAGGGGCCTTGCTCCTGTCTTTTTTTACTATGATCGTTACCTCCCTTTCCCGGACACGGGTACAAGAAGAGCCTTCACAGGGCGATGAAAGTTCCGGCAGATCCCCGGACTATTCCGCCGAAGAGGAGGCCGAAAACCCCGGGGATTTTTCCGAAAAGACCCCCGGCGGTTCCCCGGAATCCTTCGAGGGGGGGGAGAATTTTGATCTTCCCGGTTTTGACGCCGCCGGCGGTGAAATAGCCGGGGACCTTTCTCCCCGGAATTCCGGCGCGGACATGGATGATGATTTTAACCTGAACGATTTTCTGGACGAAGAAGAATTGGATCTTCCCGGGGAGGATATATCCGGGGCGGATCTTCCTACTATGGACATGTTTGACGAAGATCAAGCGGAATTTTCCGATGAGCCCCTGGGGGATCTTCCCGGGGAGGATCCGCAGGATCAGGGATTTTCATATGAAATCCCCCCGGAACCGGAAGACGGGGCTTTGCCTGATTTTGATTTGGATGAGCCGGAAATTTCCGGTTCCCCCGGCAGCGCCGGCCATGCACGTCCCCAGGGACTGTATTCCCCCCGGAGCAGCATAGGCTGGGAGGCCTATGTCCAGGACCGGCTTACTTCCGAGATTCACCGCTGCGCCGCCTCTGAACAGGACCTGGTGGTGCTGCTTATGGAATGCGGCGAGGGGGTAAACTGCGACGGGGCCCTGTACAAAAAACTCGCCGGCGAGGCGGTGCATTTTTTTAACCTGCAGGATCTAAGCTTTGAAAAGGGCGAGCGGGGAATTACGGTGATCATCCCCAATGCGGACCTGGAACAGGGGATTATCAAGGCCGAGGAATTCCATTCCCGGATTTTAAAAAACTGCGCCGGTGCGATCCATTCAAAAAACGACTTCCTTATCGGCATCAGTTCCCGGTCCGGCAGGCTTATCGAAGCGGAACGGCTGCTGCTAGAAGCTTCCAAGGCCCTGGAAAAGGCAAAGATTGACCTGGGAACCCCCATTATTGCCTTTAAGAGCGATCCCGAAAAATACAGGGAATTTATCCGAAAGGGTTCCACCGGCTAGGAGTTTGTGGCGCTTTGCGCATAAAAGTCTTAAAAATCGCCTGATCGGTGATTTTTTACCCTGCAAACTCCGCCTGATATGAAAAACAGCAAAGAAGAATTGTTAACCACAAAGGCCCCGCTTTTCCGGTGGGCAATCCAGAAAAGCCCTTAGCTCCTCCAGGGTGCGTATCCGGGGAGGAGGAAAGTCCCCGTGGCTGTCGTCCTCGTCAAAGCAAATCCCCCTGCCCCCTATGGCCCGGAAACCTTCGACATAGCGGGGGACATCGTCCACAAAAAGGCAGGATTGGGCCCCTACCCCCAGTTCCGCCAGGACCCGGCGGTACACATCCCCCTGTGGTTTACCCTTGAGTCCGTTCCGGCGGATGTCGAAAATAGAAGGAAAGAGATCCTCGATTTCCAGTTTTTTAAGGATCCGCAGGGCATGTTCCCGGGGAGAATTGGTAAGAATTCCCATGGGAAGGTTTAACGAAAGAAGCAGGGAACGGAGACGGGGATCCGGGGAAAGTTCTTCGGCTTCGTGTTCAGGGTGGATATGGGCAAAGTACTTTTCCAGTTCCACCCGGTCCATGCCTTTTTCTGCCCGGAGCCACTCCAGGGTGGTCCCGTAATTGCAGGCCCGGATCCGCTCCCTGCGCAGGGCCCCTGCTTCTTCCATGGAAAGGCCCAGCCGCTGGGAAAGGTATTCGTTGACCCGGTGGTTTACCGCTTTTTCTAAACCCCACCGGGCGGAATAAAGGGTACCATCTAAATCAAAAAGGATGTATTCTATCAATGGATGCACCGTCCTTTGATATACTACCAAAAGGGGCCTTAATGAGAATAGTCATCACCGATGATCGCTTTGGACAGGTCGAAGAAGAACGGCGGATTTTTAAGGACGCAGAACTTATTGTGGCGGACTGCCGCAGCGAACAGGACCTGGCCGCCGCCTGCGCCGGCGCGGATGGAATCCTGCTGAACCAGGCTCCCATGACAGGGCGGGTTATTCAAACCCTGGACCGGTGCAGGGTTATTTCCCGGTACGGCGTGGGCTACGACAATGTGGACCTTAACGCGGCGGAAGAAGCGGGCATCTGGGTAACCAATGTCCCCGGCTACTGTACCGAAGAGGCCGCGGAACATGCCCTGGGGATGCTCCTTTCCTGTGTCAGGGCCATTCCGGAAAAGGACCGGCGGATCCGCGGCGGTGAATGGAACATAAACCGGCCCATCCGGCGCATGTCCGGCCGGGTCCTGGGGATTGTGGGCTTTGGCGCCACCGGCCGGGCCTTTTGGGAAAAAGTCCAGGGTTTTGGCTTTAGCCGGATCCTTATTGCGGATCCCCGGGGGGCTTCCAAGATCGAAACACTCCAAAAAAAGCAGGAATACCGTTCCTATAAGGCCCAGGCCGTTTCCTTTGAGTACCTGATGGGCTGTTCCGATTTTATTTCCTTCCATGTGCCCCTTAACGAAAGCACCCGGCACTGCATTAACAAAGAAACCCTCGCCGGAATAAAGGACGGGGCCATTATTGTCAATATTTCCCGGGGGGCGATCGTAGACGAGGCCGCCCTGATCGGGGCCCTAAAAACCGGCAAGCTGTCGGCGGCGGCCCTGGATGTGTTTGAGCGGGAGCCCCTGTCCCGGGACAATCCCCTGTTGTCCCTTCCCAACGTGGTACTAACCGACCACAGCGCCTACTACAGCGCCGAATCGGTGTCGGAACTTAAAACCCGCACCGCCCTAAACGCCCGGGAAGTGCTGGAGGGCCGCATCCCCAAAACCCCGGTTAACCGGCCCCGGATCCGGGAAGGGACAGGCCCCCTGGGGGCAGAGATCACCGCATGAATTCCCTTATCGGCTACGACCCCGCAGGGGCCTGGGAACATTTTTCGGACACGGTGGAGGATCTGCTGGGTTACCGTAATTCCGCGGGGCTTAACTGGATCAACATCGATGCCATAGACCCCGGCACGGTGAACCTCCTGGCATCCATGTACCGCATCCATCCCTTGACGGTGGAGGATATTCTTGACACCAACCAGCGGCCCAAGACGGAAGAATTTGACGAGTATTTTTTTATTGTCCTTAAGGCCATACACCGGGAAAACGAAAAATTTGACTACGAACAAATAAGCATTGTTCTAATGGAAGACACGGTTATAACCTTCCAGCAAAAACCGGGGGATATCTTTGGGGGAATTAGAAAGCGGATCCTGAACAATGCGGGAAAACTGCGAAGGGTCTCCACGGATTACCTGGCCTATGTTCTAATGGATGCGGTGGTGGACGATTATTTTACAGCCCTTGATTCGGTAAGCGACCAAATCGAAGCCATGGAAGACCGGGCCTCGGAGGACACGGGCGAAACCTTTATGGCGGATCTTCAAACAATCAAACTAACCCTGCTGCACCTGCGCAGGTATATCTGGCCCCTCCGGGAAAGCCTAACCAAAATGCTCCATTCCGATTCGCCCCTGATCCACGGGGATCTGTCCCCGTTCCTCCACGATCTCCACGAAAATGTGATCCAGGCGGCGGAGACGGTGGACACCCACCGGGAACTTTTAACGGGGCTTATGGAGATGAACCTTTCGGCCATCTCGAACCGTACAAACAGGATCATGAAGGTTCTAACGATTATCTCTACGATTTTTATTCCCCTGACCTTCATTGTGGGAGTCTATGGGATGAATTTTACCAACATGCCGGAACTTTCTTCTGCTTATGGATATCCGGCAACCTGGGCGGTTATGATCCTGACAGCCACCGGCATGCTGATCTTTTTTAAGCGGCGCCGGTGGATATAGGGACGCCACAGCAGCCATGATAAACCTGGGGGTTTCTGCCGCGGATCTGTCCCGGGCCGCGGGGATCCTTAGGGAGGGCGGATTGGTGGCCTTTCCAACCGAGACGGTCTACGGCCTTGGGGCCGGGGCCTTTAATTCCCCGGCCCTGGCCCGGGTATTTGAAGTCAAGGGCCGGCCCCGGTTTGATCCCCTGATTATCCACATCGCCGGCATGGACGGGCTGGAACGGGTGACCCTGGTTGAAACCCTTCCCCAATCCCTGCGCATCATGGTGGAAGCCCTAACCCGTACCTTCTGGCCCGGCCCCCTTACCCTGGTGCTTCCCAAACGACCGGAACTTCCCGGCCTGGCCACCGCTGGACTTTCCACCGCGGCGGTCCGTTTTCCAAACCATCCGGCGGCGCAAAAACTAATAGCCCTTTCCACCGGCGCCGTGGCGGCCCCCAGCGCAAATCCCTTTGGACGGCTTTCCCCCACCAGAGCCGCCCATGTGGCGGAAGGGCTGGGGGATAAAATCGACTGTCTTATCGACGGCGGCCCCTGTTCCGTGGGGGTGGAATCCACGGTCCTAAGCCTTACGGAAGATCCCCCCCGGCTCCTTAGGCCCGGCGGTATAAGCCGGGAATCTTTAGAGGCCCTGACGGGACCGGTCGCCGCCGGAACGGAAACCACAGAAACAGCCCCGGAATCCCCGGGGCTGTTAAAAAGCCACTATGCGCCGGAAATTCCCCTGGTCTTCCACAGTCCGGAAGAAATGGCCGCCCTTCCCCGCGGGGCCCAAGAGGGTCTGCTCTTTTTTTCCGGGGCTGCCCGGGATGCATGGCTTAGAAAAAACCCCGGGGCAGGCCAGGACCCGGCGGACCCCCGCATCCTGGCCCTTTCCGAATCCGGCAGCGTCCGGGAGGCGGCGGCAAACCTCTTCCAGTACCTTCACCGGCTGGACCGGCTTAATCTGCGCCGTATCCGGGCGGAGCTTCTTCCTGAGGAAGGGCTTGGGGCGGCGGTGAACGACAGGCTGCGCCGGGCCGGCTTTCCCCGCCGGGCTTAGCCCTCGTCGGGCGGGCTTAGCCCCCCGCCGGGCTTGCCCGGATTACCCTGGGGGGATCCCGCCAGGATCAGCCCTTGGCGGTTTCTTGTCAAGGTCAGCCCCTGGGCGGATCCGCCGCCGTCTCATACGTTTTGTACAGGAACCGGCGTATTTTTTTCTGGGCGTTCTTTTCAAACTCTTCGTAGCGGATCGTAAAATTGACAATCTTTTTATACCCCGGCAGGGTCCGGTTGACCCCTTCGATCTCCCGTTTTACCAGGGACCGGATAAGACTGTCCCCCTCATCGGTAACCCTGCCTTCACCGCTTATTTTGTCCGGATACTCTTTGGAAAGGGTTTCCCGGTTTGGTACCACCACGGCAAAGATATGCTCACCCCCGGAAGAATCCTTCCGGCCCACCACCAGGATCTCTCCTATGATCGGGGAGTTATTAAAGCACTGTTCTATTTCTTCGGGGTAAATGTTTTTGCCCCCGGAACTAACAATAAGGTTCTTCTTGCGGCCGCTGATGTAGATGTATCCCCGGTCGTCCCGGTAACCCAGGTCCCCGGTACGCAGCCACCCGTCTTCGGTAATAACCTCTTTGGTGGCTTCGGGATTTTTGTAGTACCCCAGCATAATCGAGGGTGATTTTATTACGATCTCCCCTACCCCGTATTCATCCGGGTCCTCTATCCGCACCTCGGTATATTTAACGGGGAGCCCCACGGAAACGTTGTTTTTAAACCCCGGGGTGCCTACGCTGATAAGGGGACTGTTTTCGCTCATGCCGTACCCATGGAAGATGTTAAACCCCAGGGATTCAAAAAAATCCGCCGTCTTGGGGCTTAGGGGACCCCCGCCGGCCACCATCAGCCGGATGGAACCCAGTCCCGCTTTCTTCCGCACAAACCTAAGCATAACCTGGCCAAACCGGACATTGTTTTTCTTTGCCTTGGCAAGGGCGATCCTCCGCAGCAGGTTGATAAGCCCCCGTACCGGGGGGGCAAGTTTTTGTATCCCCGCGGCCAAGCCGTCCATAACCTTATCGTACAGCAGGGGTACGGCAATAAGCAGTACCCCCCCGGCGTCCCGGATATCGTCGATTACCACCTTTCCCACAAGTTTTTCTACAATAATAAGCCCCGTACCGGCCACCAGGGGGGCAATGAACGAGCAGGTGGTGGGATAGGTATGATGCAGGGGCAGGACATTGATGAAGGTATCGGTTTTCCGGGGCTGGATAGAGAGGATCGCCGCATTGACATTGGCAATAAGCCCCCGGTGGGAAAGGGTAACTCCCTTGGCAAAACCGGTGGTTCCCGATGTAAAAACAATGGACACCGGATCCTGCCCGGCAATGGCGTCCACCGGCGGCAGGTTTATCCCCGCCGGGGAAAGGCCAAAATTGCCGTACTTTTCCCCTTCGTCAATGCAAATTTGCAGTTCCGGCCTAATTTCCAGGGTCCGGGCAAAATCTTCCTTCCGTTTTGAATAAAAGAAAGCCCCCGCCCCGGTGATGGAAATTATATTCCGGCATTCGGCGTCGCTTACCAGGTAGTCCACCGGCACAATGACACAGCCGGCAATAACGGCGCCCATCCAGACAATCATCCATTCCGGGCGGTTTTCCGCCCACAGAGCCACCCGGTCCCCCTTTTTTAAGCCCCCGGCAATAAGCCCCCGGGCAATTCGGCGGCATTCGGCGGCAAAGGCGGTAAAGGACAAACGGGCAAAATCCTTTTGTTTTCCCGATCTAAAATGGATGGCGGTTTTTTCGCCCCATTTTTGCTCTATGTCCTCTAATAGGGCAATAAAATTGGGGCAGGGATAATCCGGCCAATCGGCTATATATTCACTGGTTTGTAACATAGGGGCATTTTAAACAAAATTTCCGGTTTTGTCGAGGGAGCCTGCAACTTTTTTCTTTTTTTCGGGTCAAAATAAATTCATCAAAAATCCTCTTTCAGCCCAGAGGAAGCTGCCATTAGAGGTGTTTATCCACTGTCAACAAGGTAAGCAAATATGACACAAAATGGTCCACTGTTTACACAAATTACACGGATTTTTGTACCAAATCCCTCTTGAATCCGTGGAAATCAGTATCTGTGGATATAAATTCTTAACTTGTTGCCAACGGTAGAAATCTGGGAAAAGGGCAGAACAAGCCGGAAGGGGTCCCCCGCCGCCTGCTTGGGTTAGTTCGGGTTGGCCCTGAGTTTTAAGGCGATTTCAGGCTGAGGGGCTTTAGCCCAAAGCGTACACAGCCGGCAATGCGAAGCGGCGGAGTATACCGCTTTCCCAAAACTTCAGTTTTGGGAAAGCCCCTGCCTATTCCTTTTTTAATTGTTCAACGACTTCCCCGTCGAATGTGATCGTTAAGGTTGAGCCGGATACTTCGTATTCAAAATAGTCATCCTCGAAGTCAATAATAAACAGTTTATTTTTATCCGCCGCCCATTTGAAATTCCCGCCATCCGCTTTGCCGCTGCCGTCTTTGAGGAACTCCACCCTCTCAAAAAGAAATTCGTTTGTAGAAACCCATTTGCCAACCAGGGCTGATGAACCGCCCGGTCTTAAAAAAACGAATGTATCCCCATCGTCACCGGTTAAAGTAAGTTTTGACCCCTCCAGTTGGTAATCAAATGACATTGCCTGCTGGGAAGTGCTGACATATATACGGTTCTTTTCCACCTTCCACGTTACGTCCATTCCATCGGCAATTCCGGTTCCGTCTTTTAAAAGTTCAACGTCGGAGAAACCGTTTCCTTCTATCAATAACCATCTGCCGGCCAATGCGGATTTTCCGCCGCCGCAGGAAGCTAAAAACAAACCCAGTACCGCAAGGCCCGTTAACAAAACAGAGAGTTTCCTTTTCATTCTTCAAGTCCATCCTTCCAAAATAATTATGATTATTGTTCAAAAACTGAGGTTTTTGAACACCCTATTGAACGCGGGTATCCCTTAAATAAGCCGAGAAGCACCATCCCTCTAAACCATCAGGGGTAAATACATACACCCACATTGCAGAAACACCATCCACGGTTATTTCGTCGCCCCATCTTTGGAGCAAGACCCTGGTGCCTTTTGACAAAACTGTTATGGTCGATGCGCTTAAGCCTTGATCGGTCCTTAATTTTAAATTCTCTGTTGTAGTATGCGTTGCCGGAAATGCGGTTTCCCGGTAATAGTAGCCCGCGGCCGAACCAGGAGCATCGTGTCCGGCGATCAAACGGACTTTTGTGGTGTCTGTTTGTACATCATAAAAGCCCTCTACTCCAACGGGTAATATCGTTACAGCCCAAGCGCCCACGTCATCGCCGTAGACATTCCACCAATAAGTACCATTCGAGGATTTTTTAAAACCGCCCGCTTGCAGGCCCTGGAAATGCGTGGTTCCGTCCGGCCGCAGGTACATTCTATCGCCCTCGCCGTTTACCCAATATCCGGCGAAATCAGATAAATCACCCTTTAAAAGTTTTTCGTAACTGGCGGCGTTTTGTGCGAAAAGGGAAAGGACCGGAAAAGATAGAACCATCAAAAAAACAAATTTCTTCATACTACACTCCATAGAGTTTTGGGATTGGCGTTAGTGTAGCCTAGTTTTCTTTCATTGTCAATTTGCCTAAAGTTACATTTTAAAATGAGGCATTTCGTTTGCCCTAGTACCTTGATTGGACTAAAAATACTGATATGAGCAATTATAAAAGAGAAAGAGAAATTAACCACAAAGGCGAAGTCGAACCGAAGGTTCGTTGGTGGTTTATATTCCTATTCTCGTCTTTTTTCGCTTATCAGGTCATTTAGTGTAATCAGCCTGCTAGGAGCCTGTCACACTTTGTGGATTTTTTGCATATTTATGCAAAAAACCCCGATTATCGGGCTTCTTTGGCAGAAGGAAATTATTTTACTGTGGGGTCCTACTACCAAAGCAAACAGGGCTGCACCGGATCCAAAGCCCCCGCATAAGCGGGTCCCTGGGTACAGCCCCGGCTTCCGTTTAAGCCCCCGCGGGGGCCGTTTCTTTAGGATTCGCTCCGTACTGGTTTTCGCCGGGGGAACTATCCTGGACAGCGTAGATTAGAAGGATTATGACCCCCACCAGGGGAATAAGCGCTAAAAGTACAAAGAACCCGGTCCGGCCCGTGTCGTGAAGCCGGCGGATGGAGACGGCAAGGCCGGGAATAAAGACCGCCAGACCGTACACCAGGGCAAGAACGGTGCCGGCCACCGGGATGAATCTGCCCAAAAGACTTAAAATCAAACAAATAATGCTATGAAATAGAGTAAACATCCAGTATTCTTGCCGGCGGGCCCGGCCGGTAAAGACCGCATATTTTTTTAATACCCCAAGATACCATTCCATAAGAACCCCCTTTGGTTTTCAAGGGGCGCCGGAAGAAGGTTCCGGACCATGCCGAAAGGCAGCCCCATCTCTGTCCATGTATACCAAAAACCGGAGGTCCTGTCAAGCGGCCCGGGCTGGGCACTCATTTCGCCGGTGAATTTTCCGCCGCACGCCGGGCTCCTTCTTCCCGAAGCAGGTACTTCTGTATTTTCCCCGAGGAGGTTAGGGGAAAGCTGTCGACAAAAAACACGTACCGGGGAATTTTAAAGCGGCTTATCTTGCCCCGGCAATAATCCCGCAGGTCTTCTTCGGTCATGGAAATTCCGGGGTGAAGGATGACAAATGCCCCGGCCTCCTCGCCGTATTTTTCGCTGGGGATTCCGACGATCTGCACGTCCTTGATTCCCGGCATCGTATAAAGGAAGTCTTCTATTTCTTTGGGATAAACATTTTCGCCCCCCCGGATGATCATGTCCT
This sequence comes from Spirochaetaceae bacterium, assembly GCA_031277165.1. Lineage (GTDB taxonomy): Bacteria > Spirochaetota > Spirochaetia > Treponematales > Breznakiellaceae > JAISLT01. The sequence continues at coordinate 6,958 of JAISLT010000037.1, read as the reverse complement.
TGATGCGGCCGGTAACCCGGAAATTGCCGTTCCCGTCCTTTACCCCCAAATCGCCGGAATGGAGCCAGCCGTCCTTGTCGATACACCGGGCGGTTTCTTCGGGCATCTTGTAATAGCCCTTCATTGTGTTGTAGCCCCGGCAGCAAAATTCACCGTGAACGCCCACGGGACATTCTTCGCCGGTGTCGGGGTTCCGGATGGTAACCTCCACCCCCGGCAGGGCCCGGCCCACGGTTTCCACCTTTACTTCTATGGTGTCGTCGTAGCGGGTCTGGGTCATCACCGGGGACGATTCGGTAAGGCCGTAGCAGATCGTAACTTCCTTCATGTACATAAGGCCGATAACCTGACGCATCGTTTCTATGGGGCAGGGAGAACCGGCCATGATCCCCGTGCGCAGGCTTGAAAGATCGAACATTTTGAACATCGGATGGTTAAGCTCGGCGATGAACATCGTGGGAACCCCGTAGACCGCGGTACATTTTTCTTTCTGGATCGTGGCAAGCACGAGGAGCGGATCGAACCACTCCACCAGCGCCGCCGCCGCCCCGTGGGTAATAACCGCCATCATCCCCAGCACCAGGCCAAAACAGTGGAACAGGGGCACCGGCAGGCATACGATGTCCGCTTCGGTAAGACGCTGGTTGTCCCCGATGCCCAGGCCGTTGTTAAGGATGTTCCGGTGGGTAAGCATTACCCCCTTGGGAAAGCCCGTGGTCCCGGAGGTATACTGCATGTTTACCACGTCGTTGGTATCACATGCCGCTTCTATTTTAAGGATGTCTATTTCCGGTGTGTGCCGGCCCAGGAGCAGCACCTCGTTCATGCTGTACATGCCCCGGTGTTTTTGCTGGCCTATGTACACGACACTTTCGAGGAACGGAAACTTTTTCGATTGCAAATGTCCCCGTTCGCAGGTTCTTAGCTCGGGGATAAGCTCGTATACCATGGAAATGTAATCCGAATCCCGCCAGCCGTCTATAAGGAAAAGGCATTTAAGGTCCGACTGCTTGACCAGATACTCCAGTTCGTGAAGTTTATAGCCGGTGTTTATCGTAACAAAGATCATCCCCGCCCGTGCCGCGGCAAACAACAGAACGTTCCAGTCCGGCACATTGGTCGCCCAGCAGCCCACGTGATCGCCCTTTTTTAATCCGATGGCAAGCAGACCCCGGGCCAGATCGTCCACCCGCCGGTCGAATTCGCCGTAGGTCCAGCGGAGATCCCTGTCGGAATATACGATAAAATCCCTGTCCGGCTGCTGCCGGGCCTTTTGCCGGAGAAGGGAACCAAGGGTTGTCTCAAGGTATGTCACAGGGGCCTCCAGCTCCTAGACCGGGGTATAGATCACCGCCAGTATCCTGGCCCCGCCGCCGGAGGAAAAAACCCTATGGGGCACGATAGAATCGTAGTAAATCGAATCCCCCTGGTTTATCCTATGCTTGTCCTTGCCGTACTCCACGATGATCGTCCCCTCAAGGACATAGATAAACTCTTCCCCTTCGTGGGAAGACTTGGGCTGATCCTCGTCGTGCTCCAGGTCCACAATAAACGGCTCCATGTGCCGGCTGCCCTTGTCCGCCGCCAGCGCGTGAAAAGAATGTCCCTGGGTTCCGCCGCCGGAGGCCGCCGGAACGCCGGGCCCATTTGCCGGTCCGCCGCCGCTCCCCGTGATAAACCGGACCGTGCCGGAAGCTTCCCCATTACGGGTGATGACCGGACCAAGCTCTTCGTGATCGTCCAGCAGGGTACCCAGCCGCACCCCCAGGGCCCTGGATATTTTAAGGAGGGGAGCCAGATCGGGAATATGTCCCTCTTCCTCGATACGCCGTATCAGTTCCGGATCAAGACCGCTCCGTTCGGCCAGGGTTTCTCCGCTTATTGAATAGGTCCTGCGGAGTTCGATAATTCGTTCGCCGGGGGTTCGTTTTACCGCCATGGGGTAATCCTAGCAAAAGGCGGAAAAAACATCAATAATCCTGGCGCTGCGGTTAGATTTTATGATGATACATTACGTCCTGCGGGGTTTCGCAAACCTTCCGGCTTTGGGAAACCCGTGGCATCAGGACCTTCGCAGGATCTCCGGGGACACGGCTTGGGCGCACTTCCCGAAGCCGCCTTTTTTTACTACCATGTTTTCAACGCATCATGGATATTCATAAACGGCTTGCCGCCCTGGGAATGGCAATCCCCGAACTGCTCCTGCCCCGGGAGGGGATAGACCTGGCCGCATGGGCGGTTATTGCCTGCGATCAATTTACCCAGGACCGCGATTACTGGGACCGGGCCGCCGCCGCCGCCGGGGACGGCCCTTCGGCCCTCCATTGTATTTTTCCGGAAGTCTTCCTGGACGATCCGGGAAAAACCGGACGCATAGAACGGATCCACCGGACAATGAAAAAGTACCTGGGGGGATCGGTTTTTAATTCCCACCGGGGAATTGTCTATGTGGAACGGGATACGCCCTTCCACAGTGGAAGGCGGGGTCTGGTGGTATGCCTTGACCTTGAACACTACGACTGGACCCCCGGCAGCGCGCCGCTTATCCGCCCCACCGAGGGAACCGTTCCCGCCCGGCTGCCCCCCCGGATGGAGGTCCGCCGCGGTGCGGCGCTGGAGTTGCCCCATATACTTATTCTTATTGATGATAAAAAGGATGAGCTGTTAAAGACCCTGGGGGAACGGGCCAGGGCGGGGAAGAAAGTCTACGACACCCCCCTGATGCTTGATTCGGGCTGGCTTAGGGGCTGGCTGCTGGATAAAGAAGCGGACTGGGCCTGCCTTGCCGGGGGTCTTGAAAAACTCCGGTCCGCCGCCTTAACCGGGACCTTCCTCTATGCGGTGGGGGATGGGAACCATTCTTTGGCTGCGGCAAAGGGCATTTGGGAGGAATATAAAAAGACGGCGAATCCGGCGGAGGGTCCCCGGTGGGTAATGGTGGAACTGGAAAACCTCTACGATCCGGCGCTGGTTTTCGAGCCCATCCACCGGTTTATCTTTGGCGCCGGGACAGAGGAAATACGGGACCTCTTCTCTGCCCTGGAGGGCTTTTCCACCACAAAACTCTGCGGAACCGGGGCCCGGACAAAACTTCTTTCGCTGGTAAAAGAGGGGGTTCCCCAAACCCGCTTTGGGATAATCCCCGGCGCTTCCCGGGGGGATCCGGAGGAGGGGGGGCTTTTCCTTGCCGAGGCCGAGCCCCTCCCCTTGGCTATAGAGCGCCTCCAGCCCCTGCTTGACCGGCTAGTGCAGAATAGGCCGGAGCTTTCCGTTGACTACATCCACGGCGAAGAAGAGCTGTTCCGCCTTGCCCGCAGGTCCGCCGGGGTGGGCATACTCCTTCCGCCCTTTAACAAACAGGGGCTTTTCCGTACCGTGGCGGCCCAGGGGCCTTTGCCCCGCAAAAGTTTTTCCATGGGCGAGGCCGTGGAAAAACGGTTCTACCTTGAATGCAGAAGACTCTTTGGATGATTGTCCACGAAGTGCAGCAGGCTGCTAGGCTTCGGGGCGGGGAAGATCAGTGGCTGTACCAAAGACCGGAAGCCGCAGGGTAAAGGTGGAACCCTCCCCGGCGTGGCTTTCCACCTCCACCATGCCCCGGTGGAGCAGGGCTATATGGCGGACTATGGCAAGCCCCAGGCCGGTCCCGCCGGGATCCTGGGTGCGGCTGCGATCAACCCGGTAAAAGCGTTCAAAGATCCGGTCCAAATGTTCCCCGGAGATCCCTATCCCCTGATCCTTTACCGCCATAAGCAGATCGTCCCCCCGCCGTTCCGCCGTAAGGAGTACCTTTGAAGACGGGGGGGAATACTTTACCGCATTGTCCAGGAGGTTAATCAGGGCCTGGATAATAAGGGCCGCGTTGATCCGGGCCGAAAGATCCGGGGAACAGCGGATGTCGATCCGTATTTTCTTTTCCCCGGCCCGGAATCCGGCGGAACCCGCCGCTTCCTCCAGCAGTTCCTCCAGGGGGGTTTCTTCCATTCCGGGACGGGCGTTCCCTTCGTCCTCCAGGCTTACCAAAGTTAAAAGGTCGTTGGTAAGGTTTTCCATGGTTAGGGCATTTTTTTCGATTATCCCGATCACATGGCGAAGCTGTTTTTTATCTTCCAGGGAAGAGTCCAGGAGGGTTTCGGCGAATCCCTTGATAACCTGAATGGGGGTCCGCAGTTCGTGGGACACATTGGCGGCAAACTCCTTGCGGACCTGTTCCAGCCTGTGAAGCCGGGTAATATCCCCCAGCACCATAAGAACGCCGCCGGGGGTTTCTTCCGGCCCCTCCGCCGGATCGCCGGAGCCCTCCCCGGCAGAGGTCCCGGGGGCAGCCCGTATCCTGCCGGACCGGTTTAAAGAAGAGGCAAAGACCCGAAAGCGGCGCTGGACGGCGGCGGTGTGGCAGAGCACCTCCAGTTCTTTGGGCCCCTGCCCGGCAAGGACGCTCTTTGCCGCATCCTCCAACTCCGTGGAATGGGTCGCCTCCAGCAGGGAAAGGGAGCCGGCGCCGGTGTCTTCATCTATGCCAAAAAGAAGCCGGGCCCGGCGGTTCACCATGTGGAGGGAAAGTTTTTCGTCCATGGCAAAGACCGCTTCCGACATGCCGTTAAGGACCGCCTCAAGGCGCCGGCCCTCGGCCCGGGCCGCCTCTATCCGGGAGCTTAATTCCGCCGCCATGGACTTAAGGGCCCGTTCCAGGGTGATAAACTCCCCGGCGCCGGAAATAATCCGCGGGGAATTGATGGTCCTATGGAAGGCATCATCCGAGGGAGCATGGACCGATTGGGCTATCTTTACAAGCCGGACAAAGGAACCGGAAAGGGACCGGGAAAAAAGGTACACCACCGCCAGGGCGGCAAGGAAAAAAAGGCCCCCCACAAAAAGAAAGGGCAGGGCCGCCCCGGATATGCGCCGCCAGAAATTCGGCACCTCCATGGAAAGCCGCAGGACCCCTGCGGGCGGATCCCCCGCGGTTCCGCCCGGGGGATATACCGGCAGGGCGGCGTAGAGAAGCTCCACCCCAAGGCTTGCGGAACTCCTTCGGGCAATGCCCTCTTTTCCCCCAAGGGCTTCCTGTACCTCGGGCCGCTCCCCATGGTTGGGAAGGGTTTCCCGGGGAAAGCGGGAGTCGGCCAGAACCTCTCCGCCGGCGCCGATAAGGGTAAGCCGGAAGGGACCGGGGGCCCTCCAGGATCCGGCGGAATCCGCCCCCTGGTTTTCAAACAGCGCCCCCAGGTTTTTTTCGGTCAGAACCGGCAAAATAAGCCGGGCGGTATTACGAAGATTTTGGGTGTTAATCTCGTAGTACAGGGAATCCATAAAAAGCAGGACGGAAACCATAAAGGACAGGGAAAGCCCCAGGGCGCTTAGGGTTAGTATTAAAAGGCTTTGGCGGAAAACGGTTTTCATGGCGGTCCTGTCCTATAGACAAAGCTACGGTGTATAAAACAGCCGGGTTATCGAACAAGTCTGTAATACTAGCAGGTTTTGCCGGACAGGGGAAGATCCCGGGGATTTTTCAGGCCTCGGCGTTTATGCCGAAAACAGGGCCGTATACAGGAAGTCCGAATCCGGAGCATCATGGGGCGTTTGGCACCGGCCCCTTTTTCTCCATTCACCGTATCCCAGGGGCATATGTTGCGCCATGTAAAAAACGAACCATAATGCGGGGCATTGACAATTTTAAAGAGAATAAATAGAATCACATAACTGTTTAAGGGGCATCACAGGACAGGCCAATGAAAAAAACTCTCTTTGCGCAGATGCTGTTTTCTTTCGCGTTTATTATTGTGCTTATCCTGGGGGTAATATTAACCGGCTTTAGCCTTATTTATACCAAGAGTTATGAGGAGCAGCTTTTTGCGGAAAACGACCGTTTTTCCGCCATGATCGCCGGGGAGCTTTATTCGTTTATCAACCGGGCCTACCACGTCGTTGAAGAGCTGTCTTTTAATGACCAGGTCATTTCCATGGCAACGGCCCCGCAAAACGCTGTTTTTGCTTCCTGTATTGAACGTAATCCCTATTTTGAACTGCTCTATGCCCAGGGTATGGACGGAATGCAGACGGGACGATCCAGCGGTAATCTGGGGAACCGGAAGAACCGCTGGTGGTTCATACAAATGGAAGAACTGCGCAAGCCCTTTGTTTCCGAATCCTATTTTTCAGTAAGTACGAATGCCCCCTGCGCGTCGGTTTTTTATCCCATCACCGAAAATCAGGAAATGACAGGGATTATGGCAGGGGATATTAAATTGTCCGCCCTGCAGGATTTTATTACCGGATCCTCCGAAAAAGGTTCCTGGGCTTTCATTCTGGATGGACAAGGCGTTGTGGTCGCCCATCCCGAAGCCAGTTATCTTGAAGAACTGTACAGTTACCGGAAAATGACAAAAACGGTCATACTGACGGATGCCGGAGGAAATGCCCTGCTGGATTCAAAGGGAAACGTACAAACCGAGGAACAACCCTTTGCCATTTCGGGCCAATATAAAGCCGCCATTGCCGATATGATGGCGGGAAACACCGGATCGGCAAAGTTCAGGGAAAACAATGACACCCTGTACATCAGTTACCGCCCGGTACCCATGGACGGGGCCTCCGATCCCTGGTATGTCATATCGGTAAAGGAAAGTTCCGTGGTAATGTCCGCCCGGAACACGGTGATGCTGGCCATCCTATCCATCGGCCTCTTTACCGGTCTTATTGCCCTGTTGATTATTTATGTTGTGTCCCGGCGTATCAGCGTTCCCATAAAAGGGGTTTATTCGGTTTTGCAAAAAATCGGGGAAGGCGATATGACCGGAACCATAGAGGTACGGAGCAGCGGCGAGATAGGGGAGATGATGCGGCTCCTCGACCGGACCAGGGAAAGCATGGGCAGCCTCATCATGACGATAAAAGATACCGCCATGTCCCTGTTTACGGTGGGTACGGAACTTTCGACCCTAACCGGAGAATTCGC
>JAISLT010000122.1 GCA_031277165.1 Spirochaetaceae bacterium | reverse complement strand
GCGAATCGAATCCGGCGCCGACGTAAAGGCGGAGCTCCTCTTTATCGACGTGGTGCGCCGCATAGAAAAAGTGGGGGACTACTGCTACAACATCGCCCGGGCCTTACGGCAGGGCCGCTAACCGGGCACGACAGGCAAGTAGGCCCCTCTCCGGGTTCTTTGTACAGGACCTCTTAAAAGGCATGGATTTCTGACGAAACCCATGCCTTTGCGGGAACTGAAGCGTTTCCGGACAGCTCTACTGTTGTATGTTAATTTCCAGCGCCGCTCCGGTAAGACCGGGGGAGGCGGCTTTGAGGACAAGGCTGTCTTTCCCCGGGCCGGCCTTAATGATCGCCGCAGCCTTTCCGGCAAAAAGCCTGCGGACCGGGTACACGTCGCAGCTGTGATCTGCGGGGTCTCCGTTACCAAGCCCCAGGAGTTTTCCGTTTCCGGCCGTCTCAAAACTAATGCTGTTGTCCGCAGTGGGTACGGGATTCCCTTCCCTGTCCAGCGCGGAAACCGAAACTACCGCCGCTCCGCCGGCCCGCAGCAAAGGTTCGGCCCGGCCTTCGATCTGAAGAACCAGAGCCGCTGGAGCCCCCGCTGTTTTATGAATCTCCCGGGCCGCTTCTTTTCCGCCCCGGTAGGCCACCGCTTCCAGGACCCCCGGAGCATACGGCAGTTCCCATTCGGTCCAGTCGGTGCCGCAGGCCTTTCGTCCGGCGGAAAGACCGTTTACCAGTATCTCCGCTTCCTCGCAGTTGGAGAAAACCCGCAGTTGCATGTTCTCTCCCTCCCTGCCGGGCCAAGTCCAATGGGGCATGACGTGGATCAACGGCGCGGTGGTCCAATGGGCTTTGTAGTAATAGTAATAATCCTTGGGGAATCCGCATGTATCCATAATGCCGAATTGGGAACTAACGGCCGGCCAGGGGAAGGGCGAAGGTTCGCCCCGGTAATCGAAACCGGTCCATATAAACACCCCGCCGGTATAGGGATGGGAGGCGTAAAAACCCAGGGCCTGCTCGGGCCGGGCGGTTCCCCCCGCGCCGAGGGTGTTTGGAACATCCTTGCCCTTGACCAGCATGGAAAACCGGGAGCCGAAGTTGTTGTTTTGGCAACGTTCCCAATCGTCGGTATACGCGCCCCTGGTAGAGAAATACGAGGCGGTTTCTGAATTCAAATAACGGCCCTTGGGATACGCCGCCTTAATCTTGGAAAAGTTATCCCCCATCAAAGGCGATTCCGGATAATTGAGCCCCAGGACGTCAAAGATAGTGAAATACTCGGGGTTCAGCGCCCCCTCCGGCGGAAGTATTTCCGCCGAAACCAGCGGGCGGGTCGTATCCAGCCGGCGGGCCTCATTCGCCAAATGGCGCAGCATTCTTACCGCCGGGGGACTGCCGCCGATAAGTTCCTCGTTACAAAGGGACCAGAGAACCACGCTGGGATGGTTGCGGTCCCGCTTAATCAAATCCCGCAGATCCGCAAGCCGGAGTTCGCTGCTTTCAAGCAGGCGGTTTTCATCCATCACGAGCATACCCAGGCGGTCGCAGGCATCCAGCAGCGCCGGGTCCGCCGGGTGGTGGGCGCTGCGGTAGGCGTTGCTTCCCATCTCAAGCAATTTCCGTATCTTGTACTCGTGAATGTCTCCGGGCAGAGCGGTCCCCACGCCGGCAAAATCCTGATGTACGCAGGTTCCCTTCAGGGGAACCAGGCTGCCGTTGAGCAGCAGGCCGCCGGCGGTATAGGCCACGGTACGGATTCCAAAGGAAGTAGAATATTCGTCAACAGTAACATCGTTTTCGGTGATAGTAGACAATGCCCTGTAAAGCGCCGGCGTTTCCACGGACCAAAGCTGGGGCTCCGGTACGGAGATCCTTTGGGCAAGAGTCAGGGTACCCAGGGGATCAAGGGTGAAGGAGGTCCCGGCGCTTCCCGCCTCACGCCCCTGATTATCAAAAAAGACCGTGTCCAGCCGGGCGCCGCGCGGCCCATAGCCCCGGTTTACTACGGTGGTTTCCACGATCATCTGGGCGGAGTGGTCCTCCAGCTTATCAAGATGGACATACGTACCCCAGGTATCTACATGGAGGGTGTCGGTTTTTACCAGATACACGTCCCGGTAGATTCCCGCTCCCTCATACCACCAGCCCTCATCCCCGGTGGTGGTATCCACCCGCACTAACAGGACGTTGTCTCCCTCGTCCCCGTAATTCGCCAGGTCCGTAAGATCGAAACCGAAACTGGTATAACCGCTGTAATGGTCCCCCAGGAAACATCCGTTGAACCAAACCGAAGCGGAACGGCAGACGCCGTTAAACTCCACAGCAATATGTTTTCCCTCGTCCTCCGGGCCAAGGGAAAAGACCTTGCGGTAATAGGCCGTCCCGTTTTCTTTGGCCCCGGCCATGAAAACGCTTTTATCGGGGGTGTATTCCAACTCGGTTTTCCAGTCGTGGGGCAGATTTATCGGCCGCCAGTCCGCTGTGGAGGCTTTGACGCTGCCCAGCAGCACCTGCAGCAGGGTGCTTTCTTCGCCATCCTGAGAAGGGGGGAGAAGGCTGCAAAAGAATTTCCCCGCCGGTCCCAGCTTTACCGCCTCTCCCCGCTCGCCGGGAAGCGTGCTGGTAAGGCCGCCAAGCCCCCCCGATTTTTTCACGGTCTTATGGACCGGCCCCGCTTCGCCGTAGTAAAACAGCCAATCGTCGTTGAACAGTATTTTTTCCCTCATAATCATCCGCCTTCGCCGTTCTCCGCGGCTTTACGGCGCCGCTGAAGCTCTTGCGTAATTTCAACGTACTTTTTATCGTCAAAATCATTAAACAGCATCGGAATAATGCCGAGAAGAAAGCCAAGGCCGGCAATCAGGGTCATGGAAATATGGAAAGCCGACAAAGCGGCCGGAGGCTGAACGGTGTTGGGCTGGTAGTTGATGATGGTAAGCATCAGGCCGCTCAAACCGCCGCCGATGGCTATACTTATCTTTGCCAGAAAAGTTTGGCTGGAACTAATAAGCCCTTCCCGCCGCTGCCCGGTTTTCCATTCCGCGTATTCGATGGTATTGGCGATCATGGTGGATACCAGCACCATGACAAAACCGGTGGGGACCGAGGTAAAAAAGAACATGACCATGGCGGCGCTTGCGTTGCCGTAACCCACAAAAAAGAAAATAAAGTTGCTGACGGCTCCCCAACAACAGGCAAAGATGAACAGGCCTTTCTGCCCCAATTTTTTGGTAAGCAGGGGGGTAAAAACAAACCCCAGCATCATGGCCGGCAGGGAGATCAGATTAAACACCGCCACCATTCCCAGGGATCCGATGTTGTACTGTACCCAGTAAACAAGCAGGTTGGATCGGAGCATAGTTAAACCAAAGGCGATGAGCATGGCAATCAGGGTCAACAAAAGCGGCTTGTTCTGGGCGATAACCTTGGCGGCCTCTGAAAAACTGAATTTTTCCGCCGGGGGCGGGGTGACGTGCTCCCGGATAAGCTTAAACCCGCAGAGGTAAAGCGCCGCTCCAAGGACGCCTATCACCAGCGCGGTGATAAAATAACCCCGGGCCATATCGCCGCCCCCCAGGGCGGTGATGAGGGGAATTGCTATAATCCCCACGACAAGAGAACTTAAGGTTGTGCTGGTACGGGAGATGGTGTAAATTGCCGTCCGTTTTCCCGCATCCTGAGTCATCGCGGCCGGAAGGGTCCAGTAGGGGATGTCCACCGCCGTAAAGGCCATGCTCATAAGCACGTAGGTTATTGACGCATAAACAATCTTTCCGGTTGGAGAAAAATCGGGGGCGCTGAAATTCAAAACCAGAAAGACGATAATGGGAACCGCCATAAAAAGGAGCCAGGGACGGTAACGCCCCCAACGGGTACGGGTACGGTCGGCGATTACCCCCATCATGGGATCGTTAATCGCGTCCCAGATCCGGGTGAACATCATGATCAGACCAGCAGCCCCGCCGGCAATGCCGAAAACATCGGTAAAAAACACCAGCATATAGCTGCTCCACAGGCCAAAGATAAGATTTTGGCCTATCCCCGCCACAGCGTGGCCGGTTATTTCCCTGCCGTTGACCGTTCCCGAAAAAACGTTTTTGTCTTTCTTTTCATTCTCCATAGCAAACTCCTTACTAGGGTTTTGAAAAAACTTATTCGTCATGATACCGGCGTAACGCCGGTTATCCTCCCGGTGAAAAATACGTATAACGTCAATCCCGCCGGCAGCGTTACCCGCAAACCTCCTGTCAAATCTTTTGGGTAACTATCTAGAAGGGGGACTGCCCGTGTCCCGCCCCCCTGCGGCGCAGCCAAGGTCTGCGCCTACCCCCTCTGTATGAGGAAAACCGCCGAATAGTCAACCTTTGGGGTTAATATTTTGATTAACTATGAACCTGATATGTTGTTCTGTCAATGAAAAAACAACCTTTTAAGTTAAAAAATTTACCACCCCGATCTTCCATCCGGTTGTTTGGACCCTTGAATATTTGATAAACTCCGGATATATGGGCATTATCGTATATGGGATCAAAGCCGTTTTTGGATCGAACCTAAAGTATTACCGCAAAAAAAGGCGCCTGTCCCAGGAACAGTTATCTGAAAAGGTGGGCATTACCCCCAAACATCTCAGCGCCATTGAAACCGGGGCGGCCTTTGTTTCCGCGGAGTTATTGGAAAAGCTCGCTCAAAATCTTGAGGTTTCCGTTTCGGCCTTGTTCTATTCTGTGGATGAAAAATCTTTGGATGACAGTTTTTTGAACAATGTTGATAGAATTATCGAAAAAGAGGTTTCCAAGGCCCTTGAAACCGTAAAAGTGCGAATCAGATCTTTGCCAAACGAATAGGGTTGTCCGGAAATTTCAGTTTTCACGGACCAAAGCGGGGTTTGGGGCGGCGAGAGGGGCCGGCCGTGCCCCAAGAGAGGGGGGGTAACGGAATAACCGCTTGCGCGGTTATTTTCGGAGTTTGCGTAAACGCAAACTCCGCACAGAAAAATGGCGGGTATGGAGCGCGCACTGGTCCGGCTAAAGCCGGACCGCATCAGTTCAACATGGGGGCATTACTGGCGCTAGGCCGTGCCGCATTTGTTAATTAACAGCCTGCGGCTG
>JAISLT010000117.1 GCA_031277165.1 Spirochaetaceae bacterium | reverse complement strand
GCTGAAATAACGCAATGCTTACAAAAATCTGGTATTAAACCAGACGGTATAATAAACTTCCTATCGAACGAGCCTCCGTTCGAACAAAGGCAAAGCTTAAGATACCGCAGAGCTCTGCTCTACGGAGGCTCATTCGGAAGTCTGGTTTATACCCCGGAGTCTGTTCCGGGGAGGCTCATCCATACCGAAGGCGCAGCGCATTGAATTTGAGGGTGTTAAGGAAATGCTGGCGAAAACAGGCTTACCGCCATTGGCGGGTGGGTGGATTTCTGCGGTGCTGTTGGGTACAATTGTTTCCGGAGGTACCCCGTGAAAAGCTTCCCGTTGAACAGGGCTTTTACGTTTCTTGAACCCGGCCCGGTGATTCTGGTAACTACCGCCTGGGGGGAAAAGCGCAACATCATGACCCTCTCCTGGACGATGGTGCTTGACTTTACTCCCCGCTTTGCCTTTATGACGGGGCCCTGGAATTATTCGTACAGGGCTCTGGTTAAGACAAAAGAATGTGTTGTCGCCATACCCACGGTTGATATGTCCAAAACCGTTGTGTCCATCGGCGCCTGTTCCGGTGCAGCACTGAACAAATTTGAAAAGTTTCACCTAACGCCGCAGGAAGCGAAATTCGTGGGAGCGCCCCTGATTAAGGAATGTTACGCCAACATCGAATGCCGGGTGGCGGACCACATCAAACCGCACGGGATCTTTGTTTTGGACGCCGAAGCGGCATGGATAGACGAAAAACGCAGGGAGAAACGCCTCTTTCACGCCACAGGAGACGGCCGCTTTACTGCCGATGGCGAAAAATTCAGCCACCGGAGGATCATGCGGGAAAAGCTGCCGGATGGGGTGTAGCCGCCAAAATGCGGAAAAAGAGCGGGAGTCTGCCCTTCGCAGGGATTGTTGATTCGCAAGCGGGTCCATACCCAAGAACCCGCCCTTGCGCAGGGGAGGGTATTGTAAACTCCCCATCGAACGAGCCTCCGTTAAAAATGAGCCTCCCCGGAGCAGAGCTCCGGGGTATTAAACCAGACTTTCGAATAAAATCGAAGCTTAAGATACCGCAGGACAGCTCCGCGGAGGCTCATTCACATTGCAGCCAAAGCATACCAGAAACAGTTCGCAGTTTATCCCCGCCTTTCCGCGGGTGAAAACCCTCTGAAGGGCGGTCCTTTTTGGTAACACCAAACGCCCCCCCTCAACCTGTATCGAGCGGTTGACCCGCAGCAGAATCCCTTTGCCACTCTTGATGTTCGCCTCCGATTCACCGCGGAGCGCCAACAAACCCAGGGTTTCCCCGGACATTTTTTAAACCGCCGCTGTTTCTAAAATGCATAATACGAAAATGAGTTTCATTTTCGTATTGACATACAAGGATAAACCCTGGTATAGTCATCCTGCGGGGATTATTTCCCGTGTACAGGAGGTACTTTATGATAAAACATCCGGTTTTAATGATCGGCCTGGCGGTTTTGCTTTGCACGGCTGCTTGTACAAAACAGGGAACTGTTCAAGACACCGAAGGGAAACTTAACGTCACGGCGGTTAACTTTCCGGCCTATGACTTTGTCAAGGCAGTTGCCGGGGATAGGGTAAACCTGGTGATGCTGCTGCCCCCGGCTTCCGAAAGCCATTCCTATGAACCTACCCCCAGCGACATCCTCACTGTCCAGAACAGCGATATTTTTATCTATACCGGCGGTGAAAGCGATGAGTGGGTGGAACAAATTCTGGAATCCATGGATACGGCTTCCATGGATATTATCACCCTTATGGGCTGCGTTGAAACCGTAGAAGAAGAGGTGGTTGAGGGTATGGAAGAGGAGGAGGAAGAAGAAGAGGGCCCCGCCTACGATGAGCATGTTTGGACAGCTCCGGGAAATGCCAAGCGTATCGTCTCGGTCATAACGGAGGAACTTGCTAAAAAAGACGGGGCCAACGCCGGGGTGTACCGGCAGAATGCCGCGGAATACCTTGTCCGGCTTGACGAATTGGACGCCGCCTTTAAAGCGGTCGTAGACGGCGCCCCGAGAAAAACAATTGTCCTGGGGGACCGGTTTCCCTTCCGGTATCTTACCGACGCTTACGGGCTTTCGTATTTTGCCGCCTTTCCGGGATGCTCCACCGAAACGGAACCCAGTGCGGCCACGGTGGCCTTTCTTATCAATAAAATAAAGGCCGAAAATATCCCCGTTATTTTTCACATAGAGCTTTCCAACGAAAAAATGGCCGATGCCATCAGCGAAGCCACGGGGGCTAAAAAGCTGCTTCTGCATGCGTGCCACAACGTATCCCGGGAAGATTTTGAAAATGGCGTAAGCTACCTTCAGCTTCAACAGGGCAATGTGGAACGCCTGCGGGAAGCCCTATGGTAACGGGGTAAGATTTTCTACAAGCGATTCAGCCTGGCGGTCGGTTTCTATAAGCAGTTTTCCCTCTGTCCCGCCAAGGCTGTAATGGACCGTCAATACCGGGACTGCGGGGGTAAAGATTTTTTTCCACCACCGGTTTTCTATACTTAGCTTTGCACCGGTAATGCTTTCCCGGGGAATAAAAAGGGTTTTTTCCCGGGGAGGCTCCCCCCCGGTACTTATTCTGGAAAGGGCCATGATCCAGCCCTCATGGGGAAAATGGTGAAACCGGAACCCTCCGGTGGTGGCCATCACCAGGCCCCAGAGGGGATAGGGGTATTCAGCCCAGCCGCTTAGATAACGGCCCAGGGTTCGGGCCAAAACCTTTTCATGGATCCGCTCCTCATAGTCATGCCAGAATGAGGCCGCATCGGTTTCTTCTTTTTTTCGTAAAAACATGGCCTATCATAGCACGCTAGGTCTTTCCGGTAAATTCCCCCATGCGTCTAAACCGGGCATACCGTCTTTCCGGAAGCTCCTCCGGGGGAACGGTACAAAGCCGGGTAAGGGCCCCGGATAAATATATCCCCAGGTTTTCTGCGGTTCCTTCGGGGGTTTCATCTTCGCCTATTATGGCATCGCAAATACCCCTATCCCGCAGATCCTCCGCCCCAATCTTCATCAGTTCCGCCGCTTCCTTTTCCCGGCCCGGATCTTTCCAAAGTATCGAAGCAAATCCCCGGGGGTTGATCACCGAATAAAGGGCATTCTCCAGCATGGCAAGTTCATCGCAGACCCCCAGGGCCAGGGCGCCGCCGGAGCCCCCTTCGCCTATCACCACCGAAAGCACCGGAATCGTCAGGGTCATAAATTCCGCCAGGTTCCGGGCAATGGCGTTCCCTTGACCCCGTTCCTCCGCCTCGACGCCGCAAAAAGCTCCGGGGGTGTCAATAAGGCAGATTACCGGACGGTGAAATTTTTCCCCCTGCCGGGCCAAACGAAGGGCCTTGCGGTAGCCCTCCGGGTGGGGCATGGAAAAATTGGTCCGCTTAAGTTCTTCAATACCGGTCCCCCGGGGCTGGGCGATCACCGTCACGGGAAGTCCCCTAAACAATGCCATCCCTCCCAGGACCGCCGGATCGTCCCCAAAAAACCGGTCCCCGTGGAATTCGGTAAATTCATCAAAGAGGAGGGAAATAAAATGCTGGGGCCCCGGACGGCTTAGGCTGCGAAGCCGTTCCAGCTTTTGTACCGCCGAAAGTTTTACGGAAACAGGGACGCCGGAGCTGCGGACCGGAGTATCGAAACTACGGGCCGGAATACCGGTACCCAAAACCGGGGTGTTGAAGCTGCGGGCCGGAATACCGGCACCCTGGGCCGGGAGGGGCCGGTGCAGCCGGAGCAGCCGGGCCAGGAGGGGCCGCAGGTCCTTCCGGGGGCTTATCATGTCTGCGAAGCCGTGTTCCAGAATAAATTCCGCCGTCTGGAAGTGATCCGGCAGGGAATGGCCGATGGTATCGTGGATCACCCGTTTGCCGGCAAAACCCACGGTAACGCCCGGTTCGGCGATGATAATGTCCCCCAGGGATGCAAAGGACGCCTGCACTCCCCCGGTGGTGGGGTCGCAGATAACGCTTATGTATAACTGACCGGCCCCGCTGTGCAGCGCCGCGGCCCCGGCGGTTTTTGCCATCTGCATTAAGGCCAGGGTTCCTTCCTGCATCCGGGCGCCCCCGGAGGCGGTAAAGATAATTACCGGCAGTTTCTGCGCCGCCCCCCGCTCAAAAAGGCGGGTGATCTTTTCTCCCACCACGCTGCCCATGCTGGCCATCAAAAAATGGCTGTCCATAATACCCAGCAGGGTTTTTTCCCCCTGGATGGTACAGCATCCGGTAAGTACCGCTTCCCGGATGCCGTTTTCGCTTTGAAGGGCCCGGAGCTTTTCCTCGTATCCGGGGTATCCTATGGGATTACGGGATTCCATGGCCCCGTCCAGTTCGGTAAAACTACCCTCATCGGCGATAAGGGCAAGCCGCTCTTTCCAGCTTAGCCGGGCGGCCTGGGGAACTTGGGCGGCTTGAACATCTTTGGCGGCCTGGGCAGCCTGTTTATCCGGGGAAATTTCCATGGACAAATATACCGTAAAACCCCCGTCCATCACAGGGATTCGGATTTATGCCCCTCGGCGGATTCCCTTAGGGCGGCGGCCACCGCATCGTCAAAAAAATCTATGGTATTTTCCCTGCCTAAAGCGGAAATAAACCCGGTCTTTTCCAGGGCCCTTTGGGGCTGGTCCTGTATTTCCGTAATCAGCAGGGTGATCTTTCTTGTCCGGCATTGACGCATCAGGGATTCCAGGGCGGTAATACCCGTGGCATCGATGACCGGCACGTTCCGCATCCGGATAATAAGGACCTTGGGGGTTTTAGAAAAATTCCGGATGGTATTTTGAAGCATATCGGCGATTCCAAAGAAAAAGGGTCCGGTAATTTCGTATACTTCTATTCGCTGCCGGGAAAGGGCAATAAGTTTATCCCGGGTATCTTCTTTAATTTCGCCATAGGCAAGGTCTGTCATAAGATCGGTATTTTCGAGTTTAATCGCCGAGACCGCCACCATCCGGCGCAGAAAAAGAAACACCGCCATGATCACCCCTACTTCCACGGCAAAGGTTAGGTCGAAGGCCACCGTAAGGACAAAGGTAACCAGCAGCACCGCGGCGTCGCTCTTTAGGGATGTTTTTACAAGCCGGATAAACCTGCCGGCGCCGCTCATGTCCCAGGCCACAACAATAAGTACCCCCGCAAGGCTTGCCAGGGGAATGGTGGATGCCGCGGGGGCAAGAAAAAGAATGAACCCCAAAAGGGTTAGGGAGTGGATAATTCCCGCCACGGGGCTTACGGCGCCGTTTTTTATGTTGGCGGCGGTCCGGGCAATGGCCCCGGTGGCGGGGATGCCCCCAAAAAACGCCGAGGCAATATTACCTATACCCTGGGCGGCCAGTTCCATGTTGGCGTTGTGCCGGTCTCCGGTCATGCTGTCCGCGACCACCGCGGACAGCAGGGACTCGATGGCCGCCAGCATGGCAATGGTAAAGGCATCGGGAAAAACGGCCTGGACAAGGCCCCAGCTTAAGCGGGGAAAGGCGGGGATCGGCAGAGATGAGGGGATAAGGCCGAACCGGGCGCCGATGGTTTCCACCGGCCACCGGGGAAGGGTCTCGAGCTTAAAAAAATGGCAGACCAGGGTAGCGGCGGTAACCGCCAGGGCTGCGGCAGGAACCCGGGGGGCCAGCCGCCGCAGCAGGATAATAATCACAATGGTGCCAATTCCCACCCCCATGGCCGCCGGGTTAAACGTTTCGATATAACGGAAGTGATCCGCCCATTTTGCAACAAACCCCGGAGATACACTGTCAATGGACAGGCCTAAAAAATCCTTTATCTGCTGGGAAAAAATCAACACCCCAATTCCGGCGGTAAACCCGGTGGTTACCGGGTAGGGAATATAGGTGATAAATTTTCCCAGCCCGCTTAGGCCCATGCCCACCAGGATCAGCCCCGCGATCAGCCCCGCCGCTATAAGGCCCTCTATGCCATGTTTAGCCGCCACATTAAAGATAATTACCACAAAGGCCCCGGTAGGTCCGGCGATCTGGAATTTGCTGCCCCCCAGCAGGCTGACAAAGAAGCCCGCGGCTATGGCGGTATAAATTCCCTGGACGGGACTTCCCCCGGCGGAAATGCTAAAGGCCATGGACAGGGGAAGCGCCACGATCCCCACCACAAACCCCGCCAGCAGATCCTTGGTAAAATCCCGGGGGCCGTAGGCCTTCCCCTGTTCCGGCCGGTGGAAAATTTCAAAAAACCTGGGCCGAAGGCTTTGAAGATCAAAAAAACCCGGAAAGTTCTTTTTCATTGTTCTATCCTGCTTGTCCCGCCGGTTTTAAGGCTGACGGAGGGACCTAAAATACTTTGGCGTATGGCGCCGGTAAATCTTTTTATTCCCCCGGGGGTATTACTGTACGCACCGGGGAAGAGTTCTTCCTGCATGCTGAATTTGTAAATATACCCTTCGGCGGGATTTACCCCTGTCCAGGGGTCTCCCTTGCCAAGGCCGTATTTGTCGTTCCCCCCAATCTTAACCGGTACGACGGGACAGTGGGAATAGAGGGATATCCGGGCGGCCCCCTTTTTGTACCGGCTCTCTCCATGCCGGGGAGTTCTGGATCCTTCAGGAAAGATGATTATGCAGTTCCCCTCTTCAAGCGATTCCCGGCAGTCTTCCAATAGTTTTTCAAAGTCCAGGGTGTTGGGTATATAAAGCTGGCGGACCACTCCGCTTACAATGGTCTTGCTAAGTCCGCCGCGGACTATACAGTCACCGTTGGGAATAAGGGCAAAGAGCATTACCACATCAAGCAGGGAAGGATGATTAGCCGCCACAATTTTCCCCGAAAGTTTCCGGTACCGGGCCCTGTCGCCGGCATCCAGTCTTACAATGCCCAGGAGGGTCATGATCTGTATAAAAAAACGGAAGCTCAGCGAAACAAGGGCCCGGGCCCTTCTGCGGAACCGCCGGCGGGAATGAAGGACCAGCCGCAGGGGAGGGAAGATCAGGGTAACCAGGATAAGGGTGCCCAATCCAAAGATAAAAAAAGAAAACCACTTGGCAAAGACCCGCCAGGCATACCCCAGGGCCGTACTATTTTTCACCACGGGCTCCGGCGGTTTTGTTTATTCCGCCGTCCCCGCGGATCATAAGGGAATATAAAAATGTTTCGGGACTGCCGCAGTCCAGGGGCAGGGGAACGCCGGATTGGGAGGGTCCCGCATGGAGCAGCGCCGCAAATGCCAAAACCGGGGGCGGCTGCTCCATCAAGGGCAGGTATTCGCCGGGGAGTTCCTCGTCCGCATAAACCAGGGCAAGGGCCGGCGTGCGGTCCTGCCCCGTATGTGCAGGGGCCGCCGGATCGCCCCCCAAACGGCCGGGCTCCTGCGGCGGCGCGGAACAGCCCGCACAGGCGGCGGCCCCCAGCAGGGCCGCCCGGAAGTTATTTTTTCCGGGGTACACCGCGCTGTACCCGGCGGTTAAACCCAGGGCCATGGAAGCCAGGGCCGGGGGGGCATTAAACACCGACAGGGAAAAATCCGCGGGCTTTATGTCCCCTTCGGTCACCAGTGTTTTATTGATTTTAAACTGCCGGCTTAGCTCGCCCCGGAATGAAATAAAATAAATCTTGGTTTCCGCAGGCAGGGGCATTAGATCGTGGAGGACCCGGATGGTCATGCGGGAAACCATGGACAGCCTGCGCCGGAACCGGGGATCGGTAAAGGTAATATCCGGTTCTTTTTCCGGCAGCGAGGGGGTCCATGAACTGTACTTTAAAACCCGGCAGTCTTGGAGGTTCATGTTCGTAATACAAAGCACAGCAGGGAATACCAGTGGGAACCCAATTTGTGCCATTGATCCTTAAGGATAAAACCCGCCGCTTCCACCGCCCGGCACAGTTCCCCGCTGCGGTACATCTTGCTTTTTCCGTTTGCCATGCAGGTAAAGTAAAGACTTGTGGCTTGAAGCGAAAAAGCCGCCGCCTCAAAACGCTGTTTGTCCCACAGGGGCTCCAGCACATAAACCGGAGTACCCGGCTCTATCGCCGCGGCAACCTTTTTTAAAATTACCGTAATATCCTCCAGGGCAAAGCAATCCAGAAACTGGCTCATCCATACCGTGTCTGCCCCGGGCAGCACCGTTCCGGGGTCCAGTACATCGCAGGGATATACGGAGATGCGATCCCCAAAACCCGCGGCGGCGGCATTTTGTTCCGCCGCCGCGGTCTGGCCGGGAAGATCCGCCACCGTTACCTGCACCTGGGGATCCCTCCTGCAGCATTCCACCGCCCATTTAGCGGTATTGCCCCCTATGTCCAGAAGCCGGTGGGGACCGGGGGGTCTAAATACAATAGGAAGGGCATCGGGAAAGGCCATGTCGGAATAAAAATGATCAAAGGCGAACCAGCTTTTTTTTGCCCCCCCGGGCAGGGAAGAGAGGGCCTGGTAAATTGTCTGCCATTGGCTGCCAAAGGATTTAAGCCCCAGGGGTTTTCCGGTTTTTACCGATTCGGTTAAGGCAAAGGCCCCCTGGTAGCAGATGTCGTTAACAAAATCAAAATTAACGGCTGTCATTTTATCTTCCAGCAGGAACCACCCGGTTTTTCCCAGCACAAACCGTTCTTCCCCGCCGGCGGATTTTACCACCCCCAGACCCAGGGCTATTTCCAGCAGAACCCCGGCGCCGTAGGGGGAAACTCCGGTCTGCTCCGCCGCCTCTTCCCTGGTTAAGCCCCGGTCCCCCGAATCCAGCACAGCCCGGAGTATGCCCAGATCCCGCAGGGCCCGCACCGCCTGAAATACCAGGGGACCAAAGGCTATTTTCTGGGCTTCAAATTTGGCATCCACCGCCGGGATGTCTTTTTGGTATGCATCTAACGCCACTTTTCGCACCTGCCGCCATTATAGGCCAACACAGTCTCCCCCTGTTTAATTTCGACGATTTCGCAGTTATTGGAACAGCCGGAACAAAAAAATCCGGCGCTCTTTATATCGTAGTCCGAAACGGCAAAACCTCTAAAGCGGGTTTCTTGTACCGGAGCCTCCGCCGCATACAGGGCCGCTCCTAAGGCGCCCATGACCATGTTATATTCGGGGATGATCACGGGATGCCCCAAAAGAGTTTCAAAGGCCCGCCGGATCCCCGGATTAGCGCTGACTCCCCCTTGAAAAAGGAAGGGGGGCCGCAGTTCCTTTCCCCGGCAGACATTGCCGGTAAAATTCCTCGCCAGGGCCATACATAGTCCCATAACTATGTCTTTTTGGCTATAGCCGATTTGCTGTTTATGTATCATGTCCGATTCGGCAAAAACAGTGCAGCGCCCCGCAATAGCCGCCGGAGCCTCCGATTGCATGGCCAGTGCCCCAAATTCTTCGATTCCCAGGCCCAGCCGCCGGGCCTGGGAATCCAGAAAACTTCCGGTCCCCGCGGCGCAGACCAGGTTCATGGCAAAATCCACCACATGGCCGTTCCTTACAATGGTAACCTTGCTGTCCTGGCCGCCGATTTCAATAATTGTCCGGGTATCCGGGTGCAGCCAAATGCCCGCCCGGGCATGGGCGGAAATTTCGTTCTTTACCAGATCCGCCCCAATAAGGGCCCCCGCCAAAGCCCGGCCGGATCCGGTGGTACAAACCCCGGCAATCCGGTACTCCTCCAGGGCCCTGTCCCTTCGCAGATCCGCCAGTCCCCCCTGGATGGTTTTTACCGGGTCCCCGGAACCCCGCAGATAGGATGTGTACACCACTTTTTTTTGCCCGTCGATCAAAACAAAGTTGATGCTGATGGATCCCGCATCCAGTCCTAAGAAGGCGTTTTTCATGCTGCCCCGGATTTAGCGGCTCCGCCGGAATGCCGTCGCTCCCGCAGGACATCCACAAACGCTTCCAGCCGCGTGATAAGCCCCGTTTCGGCGGTATGCTCATCAAAGGACAGCTCCAACACGGGGAAGTCTTTTTTCCGGGAAATTTCCGCAATGATGGGCCTCACTGAAACTTCGGGCATACAGCCCGCCGGACACAGGTGGATCATTCCATCCCAGCCCTCTTCCGCACAGTGGATCGTATGGGCCACCGAATCCAGGGCATGCCCGCCCACGGGGTTGTTAAGCCAGGGCCGGGCTATCTTGGCAAGCTCCTTCCGGGTATGAGCCCGGTTCCTTCCGCCGGGGGTGCCGAAGATATTTGCCAGTTCCGCCCCCAAAAGAAAAAAGTTCCGCAGTTCCACCCCCAGTTCCCCCAGGGTTTCTTCTATGCCGTGGTTCAATGTCCTGTCCCGCAAAAGTGATATTTCCCCGATAAGTCCAATCCGCAGAATTTTCCCCGTGCCGGAGGAATTCCGCAGGGCCCTAAACTGTTCAGTAAATACCGGCCCCAAGCGGCGGACCTCTTTTCGCGTCCCCGCCGCCGCAAGCTCCTCCAGGCCCCTTCGGAACAGCCCCGTGGTGCTTCCCCGCTCCCGTTCCCTGGGACGGGTTTTCCAGCCTTCAATTTCCAAAATATCAATAACCTTGATCTTTTCCAATGCAAGCAGCACCGCCCTCACAAAGGGGATGGGGGCCGGATCAAAGTACCGGATCACCGGGGGCTTAAGGCCGTCAAAGCCCAGGCCCCAAATCCGAATCCCAAGCCCCAGGTCGCACAAAATATTTTCGATAAGTTTCCGGTAATAACTCAGGCGGCAGGTTCCCATGCTGTTCACCATAAGGGCGTGTTCACACCCGGCCCTGGCGGCGGCGATAAAGTGGCCCAGGTGGGCCTTAAAGGGAAGGCACAGCGATTCCGGAGCCGCGGCAATTCCCAGTTCCAGTTCCTCCCGGGTCGTGCGGGTGGAACTCCAGGGTTCGATACCCATGGCCCGCACCGCCGAATCCAGGGCAATGGTATAATTCCCCAGATTGGGGATCGCCAGCCGTTCGTTCCGCCGGGCCAGCCTTGTTTCCCGCCGGGTCATTGGGGTTCCCCCTGGGGCAGCCATTCTAAAGAGTCGGCGAATGCTTCCAGCCTTGTTTCAATGCCGACAAACCCCGTATGCTCGTCCACTTTTAATTCCAGGTAGGGAAGCCCCCGGTCTAAACAGAGCCGGCGGAATATGTCTGCGCATACCGAATCGGGCCCGCAGTTAAAGGTGCTGACCTGTATCACCGCCCTGTACGAGGCGGTATTCATTGCCAGCAGCTTGTGGTAAATCCTGTTAAAGGTACACCAGCGGATAAAAGAAGCGGGCGGATCCTCCCCCTCAAAGGTCATAATTTCCAGGGGGAATTCGGCAAGTTTGTTCCGTATTCCCCGGGCAATAAAGGGATCCTCCACCGTATAGGGATGCCCCAGAAGCAGAAAGCGCCCCTGCAAAGGAAGGGCCCGGGCATTTTCCAGCCGGGTCCGCCGGGCCCGCTTCATGGTTTCCAGGGCGGTCCCCGCGGCATTCCGGGCGGTCTTTTTGTCCGCCCCCAGTTCCAGGGCAAAGTCCCTAAGGGTTTTAAACAGGGGCCTTTTGTTTTCGTTTATCTCGGGGCTCAGCACCAAAGGACCGGCGGGGCATCCCAAGCCGGGACCCTTTAGCAGGGCCCGGCTTGCATCGGGAAGGGCGCCGAATTTTGCGCAGCAGATATGGCGGCGGGTCATGGAAAGAATCCGGGGAATAAACAAGGCCTGGGCCCGGGATGCCAGGTCCACCAGCTGACCGTCGAAAATTTTATGGGCCAGGCAGTGTTCCGCTTCGGTAAAGGGAGCGGCGGCGGCAACGGTAGAGGCCGATGCCGGAGGAGAAAGGACCGGCTCAATCCCCAGGGCAGAAAAATATGTTTCCCACAAAAGCGGATATTGGTAATAATAAAAGGCCCGGGGAATGCCTATGGAAGAAATACGGGAACCTGACATTATCTGCAATATACATCATAGATCTGACTTTGTCAGGTACGGAATCGGCCGGTTCCTTACCGGACAAAATTCCCCGGACCGGGTCTTTGTAACGGCCCCTTTGACCTTGACGCTTTGCCGTGGTTTACGGTACACTGCCCCTTAATGGACAATCTGCACCTGGAAATAAAACGGCTTATTATCAGCGCCCTGGAACTGGAAGATCTGGAGCCGGAAAACATTGAAGACTCCCAGCCGATCTTCGGGGCGGGCCTGGGGCTCGATTCCATCGACGCCCTGGAGCTGGGAATAGCCTTAAAGAAAAAATTCGGGGTAACGTTTTCTGCCGAAAGCGCGGACAATAAAATTCATTTTGCTTCGGTAAACGCCCTGGCAGCATATATCAGCGCTCAAACAGGCGGGGCATAGAATGACAAAGGAAGATGTTTTTGTTAAGCTTAAGGAAATTTTAATTCAGGAGTTTGAGCTGGAAGAGGGGACTGTTACGCCCGGCGCTAATCTGGCAGCGGATCTGGATCTGGATTCAATTGACGCGGTGGATCTGATCGTTAAAATGAAACCCCTTTTGTCCGGCAAACTTGAACCGGAACAGTTTAAGCAGGTTAAAACCGTTCAGGATGTGGTAGAGGTCCTTTATCCCCTTGTACAGGACCGGTGAAGGTACGACCCCTCTTTTATGCCGTGGCGGCGCTGTACCCGCCGCTGGTATTCTGCGCCCTGGTTGTTTTTAAACTGCCCCTGCGGGTTTTTTCCCTGGCCCTGGCAGCCTTTGGCCTTTTCTTTTTTGCCGCCTCCGCCGAGGCTAAAAAAAAAATCCCCCTGCAGGCCCTGCTTTTTCCTATCCTGGGATTGCTGGGGGCCCTTACCAACGAATTTCTGGTCTTAAAGCTTTACCCGGTTTTAATAAGCGTCCTCCTTTTAGGGGCCTTTGGATCAACCCTGGCCGCTCCCCCTTCGATGATCTTCCGGTTTGCCCTGGTTTTAGATCGCCGGAATAAAATCCGCGGTTCCCTGGGGGAAAAACACATCGCCGCTTACTGTAAAAAGGTTACGGTGGTGTGGTGCGTGTTTTTTGCCCTTAACGGGGGGGCGGCGGCCCTTACGGCCCTGGGGGGGTCCCGGGTCCTGTGGACGGTTTACAACGGAGGAATTTCTTATATACTTATAGGAATTCTTTTTGGGGGTGAATTGCTGATACGCAGAATGGTAAACAAGGGTATTCCCCGGGCCGTTCCCCTTTCCGCCTTTACCCCCGGTTCCCGGAAGGGCAGTGCGGTGGTATGTTATTCGGACCGTTACGGCAGGGGAATCTACAAAACCTGGGACGATTTTCTTGCGGAAACCGCAGCCTTAAGGAGGGTGATCCACGGGACCCCCCAGGGCCGGTGGATACTCCATTGCAATGATTATTGGTACTTTCTTTTGGCCTATACGGCCCTGCTTCAATGCAAAAAGGAGGTGCTTTTAACCGCCAATGTTTCCCCCGCCTATATTGCCGAAATTATCGGCGGCGGCGAAGAAGGGGCCGCCTTGATCACCGATAAAAAAGACGCCCTGGAATTAACAGAGAAGAATTTCTATGTACCCGCCCTCGTTGACGGAACAAACGCCGCCGGGCCGGACACGGCCCCCGTGATCGATCCCGGCGAAACGGCGATTGTCATGTATACCTCCGGTACCACCGGTATGCCCAAGGCCATACGGCAGCGGCTTACGGAATTTGAAAACGACAATGCCTTTATCCTCTCAAAATGGGGGGACGAATTTCTTACCCGCCGGGTCTGTTCTACCGTGAATCCCCACCACATTTACGGCCTTCTTTTTTCGGTGATGCTCCCCTTTACCGCGGGAGTTCCCTTTCGCCGGGAACGGATAGAGTACCCCGAAACCTTTGAACAGCTTCGGGACGATTCATACCTGATTGTTACCGTTCCCGCCCTGTTAAAGCGGGCCGTAGAAATTGCCGGCGCCAAGTCCCTGGGTCTTCGGTCCCCGTGGATCTTTACATCCGGAGGGGTCCTTCCCCCGGATGTAGCGGCAAAGACAGAACAGATCTTCGGGTTCTGGCCCCTGGAAGTATATGGCAGTACAGAGACCAGCGGTATTGCCTGGCGGCAGTCTAAGAACGGCCCGGAATGGACCCCCTTCGATAATGCGGAGATCCGGAAAAACAGTCAGGGCTGCCTGGTAATCAAGTCTCCCTATCTGCGGGACCAGGGGGGCTTTACCACCGGGGACCTGGCGGAACTGCTCCCCGGCGGCCGGTTTTTGCTTAAGGGCCGGGCCGATTCAATCGTTAAAATCGAAGAAAAACGGATCTCGCTGCCGGAACTTGAAAACCGCATTATGCAGTCCGGCCTGGTGTCGGATACGGCGGTAATTGCACTGCAGAAAAAACGGCAGTACCTGGCCGCCGCCGTGGTGTTTAACGAAGAAGGAAAAACCCGGTTTGCCGGGGCAGAGAAATTTCTTATTAACCGGCACTTTCGGGAACATCTGGCGAATTTTTTTGAAATTACCGTGATCCCTAAACAGTGGCGTTACCCGGATGCGCTGCCCCGGGATGCCCAGGGAAAAATTAAAAAACAGGAATTAGAAACGCTCTTTCTTCATCCGGCGTCCGAAGGATCCGGGGGGCACGCCCCCGGCCCGCCGGAGCTTCCCTTGGGGCTTAGGGCGGATCTGATCAAAGAGGGGGAAGATTCGGGGATATACGAATTTACCGTCCCCGAATCCTGCCCCTACTTTGACGGGCATTTTCCCGCACAGAAGATCCTGCCCGCGGTGGCTCAGTTTGATCTAACCTGGGCCTGTGCGGTGCATCTGGCAAAAGCTTCCTTCCGCCTGCGGGAGAACCTTGACGGCACAAAATTGCTCCCCGCCGGTTCCAGGCGGATCAAATTTACCGGCATTATTAGCCCCGGCATGAGGCTGCGGCTGGAGCTTAAGCTGGACAGGCAGGAAAAATTGTTCCGGTTTATCCTCCGGTCTGCGGAAGACCGCAAACCCTGTTCTTCGGGGACCATACGCTTTAGGATGGAACGGTGAAGCAGGGCTTTCTTATTCCCCTGTACAACCACGGCAGTACGATCTATCCGGTGGTCTCCACGGTTGCATCCCATGGGCTTCCAATAATAATCGTCGACGACGGCAGCGACGATGCCACAAAACAGGCCCTGGAAAAAACCCTGGGGGCCTTTTCTTTAGCAACGGCGGTGACCTTAAAAGAAAACCGGGGCAAGGGCGCCGCGGTTATGGCGGGCCTAAGAAGGGCCCGGGAACAGGGACTTTCCCATGTGCTGCAGATCGATGCCGACGGTCAGCACGACGCCGGCCGGGTGGATTTTTTTTTAGCCGCGTCGGCCCAACGGCCGGAAGCGGTAATCTGCGGGTATCCCCAGTACGATGGATCCGCCCCGGCGCTTCGTACCGGGGGCAGGGCCGTATCCAACGCCTGGGCGCGGATCGTCACCCTCTCCGCAGAACTTGTGGATGTGCTATGCGGCTTCCGGGTATATCCGGTGGAAAAAACCCTGGCGGTGATGGACCCTTGTTTTTACGACCGGCGCATGGGATTTGACCCCGAAATACTGGTCCGTCTTTACTGGGCCGCCGTTCCCCTGGTCTTTTACCCCGTTAAAATCCACTATCCCCAGGACGGAATTTCCCACTTCCGCCTGGTTCAGGATAATGTTAGAATTTCCTGGTCGTTTACCCGGCTTTTTTTTGGTATGGTCCTGCGGTTTTTTCCCCTGCTGTTTAGGCACATAAGGAACCGCGTCGAATGAAGCTCGCCGGGGGCGGTTCCGGTGAACACTGGTCGGGGCAGAAAGAAAAGGCCGGACCCTGGCAGATGGGCCTGTTCTTTTTTTTGTTCCGCCTTTTGCCGCCAAAGCTTTTAAGCATCCTGGCGTATCCGGTGGGGTTCTGTTACTTTCTCTTTTCCAGAAACAGCCGCAGAGAATCCCGGCGTTTTTTGGGCCGCCTGGAAATTTGCCGCGCCCCGGGGCCGCACGGGGGACCTTCAAAAACCTCCGATCGGGCGTTCTTTTCCCCCGCAAACTCCGAAGCCCCGGCGGGAAAGGGGCTTTCCGCCCTGGGGCATATTACCGCCTTTGCCCTGGCGGTGGTGGAAAAAGCCCAAGCCTGGGCGGGGAGGATTCCCTTTAAACGCATCCACTTCCAAGACGATGACATTACCGCCCTTATTGGGGGGCTGGAACAGGGAAAGGGGGCGGTCCTGCTTTGTTCGCACCTGGGCAATACGGAACTGCTCCGGGCCCTGGCGGATTACCGCCATACCGGGGTATCCCGGGACATTCCCGTCACTTCCATAGCGGACTTTGAAGTAACCCCCTTTTTTAACCGCATGGTGGCCAAAGTCAACCCCCGGTCTTTACTTAAGATAATCAGCGCCAATTCCATAGGGCCCGATTCGATTGTGATCCTTAAAGAGGAAATAGAACAGGGGGGCCTGGCGGTGATTGCCGGGGATAGAACCTCCACCCATAACCGGCGCCGAATTTTTTCTATCCCCTTCTTAGGGGTGGAAGCCCCCTTTCCCCAGGGACCCTGGCTTCTGGCGGCGCTGCTGGAAGCTCCGGTCTATGCGGTTTTTGCCCTGCGCCGCCGGGATCTTTCCCCGGCGCCGGACTATGACATGCATGTACACCGGCTTGCCCCCGATCCGGCCCCCCGGGAAAAATCACCGGCGGAATCCGGCCCTTCCCGAAAAGAACGGGCGCGGCGGATGGAAAATTGGGCCCGGCAATTTGCAGCCCTTCTTGAGGGCCACTGTTTACAACATCCGTATCAATGGTATAATTTTTACGATTTTTGGGCTTCCAAGGAGCTGGAGGACGAAGATGGACAGCATTAGTGCCGAGGTAGAATTTTCCGTAGAGTTTTACGAAGTGGATTCCATGGAAGTGGTTTGGCACGGGAACTATGTAAATTATCTGGAACGGGCCCGCCGGGCCCTGCTTAGCCGCATCGGGTACGGATACCGGTCCATGAAAGAATCGGGTTTTGCCTTTCCCGTCATAGACGTATCGTTAAAATTTATCAGACCCCTCCGTTTTGGAGACCGGGTCCGGGCTATGGCGGTGCTGGACGAATACGAAAACAGGCTGCGGATAAAATATAAACTTTTTAATGCCGGCACCGGCGAGCTGACCACCAAGGGAACAAGCACCCAAATGGCCTTTGATATTGCAAAAAACGCTTCCTGTTTTGCCTGTCCCCGGGTCCTGATCGAAAAAGTCCGGGGACTTTTAGCATCCGGGCCCGCAGAGCAGGGTCCATCCAACCCTGAAGTAAACCATCCGGAAGAAGGGGTGATATGATCTTTCCCGGTCCTCTTAAGCGGTTTTTTTGCCGGGGTATTTTTTTTGTCATTCCGGCCCTTCTGTGGACCCAGCCTGCGGATGATGTGTTTACCCATCCCCTAAACGAAGAGACCCTGCCCCGCTTTAACAGGATCTGCACCGCCATGGCGGCGCACCGGATAATGCGGGGACGTTTTGTCCAAACCAAGACCTTAAACCGCCTGGGCCGTTCTCTGGTTTCCCATGGCAGTTTTGCGGTGGATGTGGACCGGGGGATCCTCTGGGATACCCGCAGCCCCTATCCTTCGGTGATGGCGGTGGGCAGGGATTTTCTGGTACAAAGCAGCGGCGGCCGGACCACCCGGCTGGAGACCGGGGATAATGCGGCCTTTGTACGAATTTCCGAAACCATGGGGGCTGTTTTTACCGGGGATGCAAAAAAATTAACCGGTAATTTCGAGGTGTTCTTTACCGAACAGGGTGGGGGGTGGAAACTGGGGCTTGTTCCCAAGGACAACGCCATCCGTTCCTTTGCAAAGGCCATTGTCATGTCCGGGGATTCCGCCGTTAAAAGGGTAACCCTCTATGAACAAAACGGCGATACCGTATTATACGAACTGTCGGATCATTCCTATCCTCCCTCTTTAAACACCGATGAAAGGGCCTATTTTTCCGTTCCCTAAGGCGGGGCCCCCGGCGGTGTGGCTGTTCCTTCATGGGGGAATAATTCTTGCCCTGGTTTTATCCACAGTCCTGGGCCTTTCCCCGCCGGCGCTGGATACGGATCTGCTGGGGCTGCTTCCCCAATCCGCCGCAACCTATGCGGCGGCGGATAAGCTTTTGGGGCAGAGGACTTCCCGGAATTTTCTGGTCCTTACGGAAAGCGCCGATTTTTACCGGGCCAAGGAAGGGGCGGAACGGCTTTACAGGGCGCTGGAACAAAAAACAGGCCCCGGACCGGGGGACCCCTTTACGGAGCTGACGTTTTTTGTTGACGAAACCGTCCTGGACAGTTTTGCCGCCTATCTTCATCAATACCGTTATGTCTTGCTGGATCCGTCCGGCGCCGCCCTGCTTAAAAACGGCGGAGCCGGGGAACTGGCGGCGGAAGCCCTGGCCCAGGCATACGGGGCCTTTACCTTTGGGGGCCTGGATACCCTGGACAGCGATCCCTTCCTGCTGGCCGAAAGAGAACGGCGGTATTTTTTGGAATCCGCCCTTTTATCCGGCGGCGGCGTTTCCCTGCGGGAGGGGGTGCTCAGCGGGGAATTTAACGGAAAGCACTATGTGCTGCTCCGGGGAATGTTAAGCGATGCGGGGGCTTCTATTAACAATGCCCAAAGCGGGGTTAGGGAAATCTACCGGATCTGCGGGGAACTAACCGGGGAAAATTCCGCGGCCGGCGAAGCCGCCCCCGGGGGGGTATCTTTTATTTTTTCCGGATTCCCCTTTCACAGCTATGAAAGTTCCTCCGGCGCCCAAAGGGAAATAACCCTGATAAGTTTCCTTACGGTGGGGATCCTGCTTCTGCTGTTTCTGCGGATTTTTCGCTCCCCCCTGCCGGCGCTGGTAATTATCGGTGCGGCCCTTGTATCGATTGTGCTGGGGCTGGCCGCGGTCTTTCTGGTTTTTCGAACCATCCATATCCTTACCTTTGTTTTTGGCGTTTCCCTTATTGGGCTGTCGGTTGATTATTCAATCCATTATTTTATTCACCGCCGCCGGGGCCTGGACGGAGGGGAAATCCGCCGGATCCTTCTGCCGGGAATATCCCTTAGTTTTGGATCTTCCCTGGTTTGTTTTTTGATATTTCTTTTTGCCCCCTTTGGTATCCTTAGGCAGTTTGCCCTCTTTTCCGCGGCGGGTCTTTTAAGTTCCTTTGTAACGGTCCTTTGCCTTTTTCCCGGTCTTCCCCGGGTAATTTCCTTCATCCCTGCTATTCCCCGCCCTCTAAAAAAGGAGGGGACAAAAAAACCGGTTTTGGCATTTTTTTCATCGCCGCTTTTTAAGACGGCCCTGCCCATGGCCTTGGCCCTGGCCTCATTGGGGATTATCCTCCGCAGGGGACAGGCCCTAACCGTGGAAAATGATATCCGGAATTTATATTCCGTTCCGGCGCAGTTATTAGAATCGGAACGGATCGCCGGATCGGTGCTGAACTATCCTGCGGGGGGGGCCTATTTTCTTATCGGGGGAACGGATCCTCAGGAAACCCTGGAACACGAAGAGGTGTTTCTTGCCCGCTTACGGGAGCTGACGGGAAAAACATTTCTGGGGACCAGCCGCTTTGTTCCTTCGATAAAAACCCAGGAAGAAAATTACCGGGCGTCGGCGGAACTGCTTAAACTGGGAAGGGAACAGTACCGGGCCCTGGGTTTACCGGAGGAAAATGCCGAGGCCCTGGAAGAACAGTACCGGGCCCTGGCCGGACACTATGCGCTGCCCTGGACCGTTCCGGCATATCTAGCCCGGGGGATCTCAAATCTTTTTATCGGCCAGGCCGGGGAAAACTGGTACTCGGTAATTATGCCCCTGGGGGAGGTAGATCCGGCGGCGGCCTCTGCGCTGGCGGGGGAGTATCCCTGGGCGGCCTTTGTCCGCAAAACCGCGGATATTTCTGCGGACCTGGATATGTTGACCGTGACCATGCTTAAGCTTCTAGGGGCGGCCTATGCCCTTATTGTCCTGGGAATTTGCATATACTACCGCCGGGGGGGCAAGATCCTTCGGATCGTTCCGGTTCCTATCCTGCTTGCCCTGGTAAGTCTGGGGATCCACGGGCTTTTTAAGGTCCACCTTTCGTTTTTTTCTGTGGCCGGTTTTATTCTTGTCCTGGGCCTGGGGCTGGATTATATGTTTTACCTGACGGAAAACAAGGACATATCCGGCCAGTCCACCTCCAAACAGGGGGTGGTCCTTTCATACGTAACCACCGCGGTTTCTTTCGGAGCCCTCCTTTTTAGCTCCTTTATTCCGGTACGGCTGCTTTCCCTGGCGGTTTTTCCCGGACTTAGCGCCGCCTTTATCTGTGCCATGGTTCTAAAGGATCAACGCTAAGGAAATTTTTAAGAAAGTCCCCTGCCGTCTTTTTTTACTATTCGGGAAGGGCTATTTTGGCATTGGGCGGTTTTCGCAGCGGGGTATCAAGGTATTCTTACCACCGCTTTTACCATGTTCGTCTTGTCGTTAATGCTTTTATCAAGGGCGTTCTGAATATCGTCCAGTGGAAAAATTTCGGTAACTATACCTTTTAGGTTCACTTTACCCGAAGCTACGGCTTCTATCGCCATGGGATATATATGCCGGTAGCGGAAAACCGTTTTAAAAGTAAGCTCCTTGTCAAGCGCCAGGCTTACCGGCAGTGTAAGCTCGCCGGAAGCGGAATATCCGACAAGCACTATGACGGCGCCTTTTTTTGCAAGCGCAATGGCCTGCCGCGTGCTTACCTCGGTTCCGGCGGTCTCGATAATCAGGTCGAAGCCCGCCCCGCCGGTAATTTCAGCGGCCTTTTTTACAATGTCCTCGGTCTTTGAGTTGATAACGCCCGCCGCTCCCAGTTCAAGCGCCTTGTCGAGCCGTTTTGGAATTATGTCGGCGGCGTACACCGCGGAAACACCTTCCGCTTTTAGCGCCATTATCGAAACAAGCCCTATGCAGCCCGAACCGAATACAAGGGCCCTTTGCCCCGCGTGGGCGCCGCCCTGGTTCGCCGCATGGAAGCCCACGGCAAGGGGTTCGATCAGCGCCCCCTCCAGCGTACTTACATTGTCCGGCAGTTTAAAGCAGAGGTCCGCCGGATGGGTTGTATATTCGCTGAATACGCCGTCCACCGGCGGGGTCGCAAAAAAAACAACTTCCGGGCAAAGGTTGTAGCGCCCCGTCTTGCAAAATTCGCAGTGACCGCAGGTCTTGCCCGGCTCCAGTGCCACCCTGTCCCCCGCCTTTAGGTTTTTTACAGCGCCCCCGGTTTTTGTAACAACGCCGCCCGGTTCATGCCCAAGCACAAAGGGCGGTTTTACCGGAGTACCTTCTCCTATACGGCCATGTTCAAAATAATGCAGATCGCTTCCGCAAATACCGACATATTCAAGTTTAACCTGAACCTCGCCCTCCCCGGGTTCGGGAATGGGACGCTGTTCTATGATTACCCGGCCTAAGCCGGTCATTACAGCGGTTTTCATCATACTCATCAATTCCTCCATGCGGCGCTTCCGTGCCGCTTTTTACACCGCAGCTTGAAAACGTTCTATTACTTCGGCGGTCCCGGTCTTTCTAATAAGACCGGCGGAAACCGCTCCGATAATCGCCGCCCCAAAACCGGCCCCGTCAAGGCGCGGCACACGGACATCCAGTTTGAACTGCCGCCCAAGCGCTTCTGCAAAAAGCCCGTTCTTTCGCGGAGCGCTGCCGGTAAGCGCCGCATACGAAAGCCCGCCGAAGGACCCGTCCTGGTTTACAAAGCCGGCAAGCTCGCGGACAATGCCCTCTATCGCGGCCAGCGCCAGGTTCCCTACGGTAAGGTTGTCCAGGCTTATGCCTGTGATAGAGCCCCGTTTTCTCGGATCCTGCCGCGTACCGGTCAGCGTGGTCTCGAAGACAAGGGATGTTTCCCCGGCTTCCCCCGCGGCCCGGTTCATCAACATGAACACCTCTTCGTCCTCAAGCTGCCCGCCGGAAGTGCGGATAATTTCTTTTACAAGGGCGGCCAGCGCCTCGTAACTTTTTCCGGCGGCCAGCGTGGCCCCTACTTGCAGGTAGCCTTTTCCCAGATAGGGACGCAATTCCATGCCGGCCGGACACAGCGGTTCTTTTGAAAAAAACGATACCTGGCCGCTCGTGCCGATGCTGACAAGACAGGCATCCTCCGGCTTGGGTATCGCGCCGAAAAAACCCGCCTGATTATCCCCCACCGGACAGGCAATGGGGGCTTCCCCGCCCGGACAAATTTCGCCGGAAAGGGTCCCCGCCACGGAAAAAGGCGGGGCGGCCTCCAGAAATTCAATACACCCGGCGGGCAGCGCCTCCTCAAGCAGTTCCCTTTGGGGCGAACCGCCGGCTGTACAAGCGCCAAAACTTGCCAGTATGCTGCTATCGGTCATAGACAGCGGGGAACCGGTAAGGCTGCCCGCGACAAGTTCGGTTATTCCCATAAGCCGCCGCGCCCCGGACGGAACCCTGCCAAAAAGCCTGTTCGCATAATGGGTCAAAAGGCCAAACCCGGCGGCCAGCCGAATGCCGGTTTTTTCTTCCAGAATTGCCTGCGCCGTGCCGCCGTTCCACGGTTCAACGCCGCGGCGGTCAAGCCAACTGTACAGCGGCGACAGCGGGCGCAGCGCTTCGTCCGTGTAAACAATGCCGTGAACCTGGCCCGTGATCCCCACAGAAGCGAGCGGCGGTTTTACCCTGCCTAAAAGCTCCTTCACCGACGCAACTATACCCGCCGCGTCCTGCTCAAAGGCGTAAACATTGGCGCTTGCCATCCGGCGTACCGGCGCGGAAAAACGTTCCACCACACGGAAGCGTTCCAAATCCAGCAGGATAAGCTCTAGATTGGTCGTGCCTAAATCTATTCCCGCCGCGTAGGCGCTCATTTTAGTTTTCCGGCGGCAGAGTTTCTTAAAAACAGGTGTAGGCCCCGTCAACTATCGCATCGCTGCCGCTGGTGTAACCCGAGGCCGGAGAAGCGAGGTACAGCACGGCGGGAACAAGCTCTTCCGGCTTGCCCATGCGGTGCATCGGCATAAGCGGCGTCCATGCGTCCTTTAGCTCCTTCGGGGTATCGACACTCATCGGTGTGGCGATGTACCCGGGGGAAAGGCTGTTCACCCGTATACCGTGGGGCGCCCATTCAATGGCGAGGGACCGGGTCATGTGAATAACGGCGGCCTTTGATGCGTTGTACGAAGCCTGCCACTGCGGTATGTTCACGATGCTCCCCGACATTGAGGCCATGTTGATGATGCTTCCCCTGTTCTTTTTTTCTATCATAATTCTGCCGGAAGCCCGTGCTACGATATATTCGCCCGTAAGGTTGATGTCAATAACCTCCCGCCATTCCGCGATGCTTGCATCAAGCGTATCCTTGTGGATGCAGATGCCGGCATTGTTGAACACAACGTCAAGCGAACCGGAACGTTTGACAATCTCCGCCAGCGCCGCATCTACATCGGCTTCTTTTGTTACGTCCGCTGTAAGGCTGTAGGCTTGGCCGCCTGTTTTTTCAATCAGCTTTACCGTTTGTTCCGCACCGCTCCGGGAAATAATCGCCACTGCCGCACCGGCCTTCGCAAGCCCAAGCGCCACAACCTGTCCGATTCCGCGTCCGCCGCCCGTTACAAGGGCGGTTTTGCCTTGAAGTCCAAAAAGTTCGTCAAGATAACCCAATATATAACCATCCTGTTTTACGATCCCGCAGCATAAAAAGGGGGGCCGCCGCATGACGGCCCCCATCGCTGCCGGTTTATTTCAAATACTGGTCAACATTGTCCTGTGTGATAAGCACAAAATCAATCCATGATTCTTTCGGCACGTCCTTGCCATTGATCAGATCGACAACCAGATCGATGCCGGTGGAAACCTGCCCGATGCCGTCCTGATAAATGGTCGCTTTTAAATCGCCGGATTTGATCATGGACAGCGGGCCGGGGTTGCCGTCCACGCCGATACAGATAATGTCCGTCCTGCCCGCGGCGTTCATTACGTTCTGGGCGGCGGAGGACATATCATCGTTGTCACAGATAATCGCATTAAGGCCGGCGCCATATTTGGTACGCCAGTCTTCGGCAAAGCGGGTTGCTATCTCCCCAAGCCAGTTGCCGGGCTGCTCGTCAAGCATGGTCCAGTTGGCCTGTGTGTCCATGATGTTGTGGATCCCCTCGCCCCGCTCAATCTGGGCTGAATTTCCAATCGGACCCTGGATATGACCCCAGCCGCCGCCCTGCGGAAGCTGCTCCAGGACAAAGTTGGCCATCATTTCGCCGGCCTGAACATCGTTTGACCCGACATAAGCGGTGGCAATACTGTCCGTGTTGGTCGTCCTTGAGTTGACCACGATGATGGGGATGTTCTTTTCCTTGGCCTTGTCGAGGACGGGCGCGCTGCCGGCGGCTTCGGCGGGCAGAAAGATAATGTAATTACAGCCCTGGCTTATGGCGGTATCCATCAGCGAAATCTGGGTAACCGGATCGCTCTGACCGTCATAAAAATACCAGTTGGCGATAACGCCGCTTGCTTTAAGGCCGTCAAGTTTCTCCCGGGCGGCATTGTTATAGCCGATGGCAAACGTATCGGTGGTATTTTTGCAAATATACCCGATGACAGGCCCCGTTTCTTTTTTCTGGCAGCTTACGGCCAAAATCAGCGCCGCAAAAACTACCGTCAAAACTAAGAATTTTTTCATCATAATTCCTCCGTTGATAAAAAATTGCTATACTATCCACCAGCCCCTGGGAGCGGCGGTATAAGCCAAAACAATGGTCATTTTTTCGTGTGCAGTAACAGGTCAAGCAGGACCGCGGCGACTATTAAAAGTCCCTTCATGATGGTCTGCCAATACGAGCTTATGCCGAGCAGGTTCATGCCGTTGTAGATAAGGCCGATGATGATGATCCCGATAACCGTTCCCGGTATCGTGCCAAGTCCGCCCGCAAACGAAGCTCCCCCTATTACGCAGGCCGCTATTGCATCGGTCTCGTAGCCCACGCCGATGTTCGGCTGGGAGGCGTTTATCCTGCTTGTCATAATAATCCCGGCGATTCCGCAGCATACTCCGGAGATGACATAGGTAATTATCTGGGTTTTGGAAACATTTACGCCGGAGGCGGTCGCTGCGTTCACATTGCCGCCCACCGCGTACACATAGCGGCCGGTCTTTGTCCAGTGCAGCAGGATATATGCGATAACAACCACCAGAAAAAATATGATTATGGGATAGGGAATAACGTTAAACATCCGCCCCGTGCCGATTATCTTGAATTCCGGCACTTCAATTGAATGGGCGTAGCCCCCTGAGACAAAATATCCAAAGCCGCGAAACACAAGCTGGGTGGCCAGCGTAACCACAAAGGGAAACATCTTGAATTTTGCCACCAAAATACCATTCATAAACCCCGCGATGGTGGTTGCGGCGATTGACACAACAATAGCCAGCGGAATATTTTCGGTCTTTAACAGTACCATGCCGGCGACGGAACTGGTAAGCGCCAGCATGGAACCAATCGA
Source organism: Spirochaetaceae bacterium (assembly GCA_031277165.1). Taxonomy (GTDB): domain Bacteria; phylum Spirochaetota; class Spirochaetia; order Treponematales; family Breznakiellaceae; genus JAISLT01. The sequence continues at coordinate 8,140 of JAISLT010000117.1, read as the reverse complement.
AATATCAATTCCTCCGGCGATCATCACAAACGCCATGCCGACAGACAGGATGCCGTTGATAGAAACCTGCAGCAGGACATTCAGCACATTGTCCGTTGTTCTGAACGCGGGACTTGCTATGGAAAGAACGGCCATCATCAGAATCATCACAAGACCTATTCCGTAACGCCGCGTAAAAATGCCAAACTCGGTAGAATCCATCCCAAAAAATTTTTTTTGCAGTTCCGCCATATTTTTCCTCCAGGACTACTGGCCAAATTCCTTTGCCAGAATAGTCTCCTCGGTCTCCTTTCCGCTCAATATGTCTTCCCGCCGCACAATGCCGTTAATTTTTCCTTCGTGGTATATGACGATGCGGTCACTCATCCCCATGACCTCGGGCAATTCCGAGGAAACCATGATTATGGCAAGCCCCTCCGCGGCAAATTTGCACATAAGGCTGTGTATTTCTGATTTAGCGCCGACATCCACCCCCCGGGTCGGCTCGTCCAGGATTAGCACCTTTGGCCTGGCCATTACCCATTTGGCAAGAACCGCCTTTTGCTGGTTCCCGCCGGAAAGGGAATAGGCTTCCGATTCGAGGCTCGCCGTCTTAACCGCCAGTGTTTTGGCCACCTCGCCGGTCTCCCGCACCTCTTTTCTTTTGTTGATGATAATTTTTTTTTGGTTTTTCGGCAGGTTTGGCAGCGATATGTTCTCGCGCAATGAACGTCCCAGGCAAAGGCCGAAGTTCTTGCGATCCTCGTTTACCATACAGATGCCTTTTTCTATGGCATCCCTTGAATCTTTAACCGTAATCACTTCCCCGTCCAAATATATGGTTCCGCTTATGGGCGGTTCTATGCCGAAAATTGCCCGCATCGTTTCGCTTCTGCCGGACCCAACCAGCCCCGAAAACCCCAGGATCTCCCCCGCGTGGACCTGGAAATTTATGTTTGTAAAACCCTTCCCGGTAAGGCCCTCCACTTTAAGCACCGTATCGCCTATGGGACAGTCAACCTTCGGAAACGCCTGTGTGACGGTACGGCCTACCATTTTTGCAATAAGCCCGTCCTTCGACACATCCTTTATTTCGCCGGTATCAATATACCTGCCGTCCCGGAATACCGAAACGCGGTCGCAGATTTCAAAAATTTCTTCCATACGGTGGGATATATAAATGACGGACACACCCTGCGATTTTAGGCTGCGTATCGTGTCAAAAAGCCGCTTTGCCTCCTCGCTGTCAAGCGAGGAAGTGGGTTCGTCCATGATTATAAGGCGCGCGTTGCAGGACACGGCGCGGATAATCTCGATCATCTGCATCTGGGCAAGGTTAAGTTCTTCCATCAGCGTGGAGGCTTTAACATTAAAGTTAAAACTGTCAAGAATCTCCTGGGCCCTGCGGTTTGTTTCTTTTTTATTCAACAGGGGTATTTTGCCGTAGGTGTCTTCCCTGTTCAGAAAGATCGTTTCGGCAATGCTTAAATGGGGTTCGGCATTAAGTTCCTGGTGTATCATTGATATACCGGCCTGTATCGCCTCGGCGGGCCCGCGGACGGCATAGGGTCTGCCCTCAAAAAACATCCGGCCTTCGTCAGGCCTGTGCAGCCCAATGACACATTTCATCAGCGTCGATTTTCCCGCGCCGTTTTCTCCCAGCAACGCATGGACCTCGCCTTTTTTTACGGATAGTTGGACATCAATCAGCGCCTTGGTACCGCCAAAGGTTTTGCAGATACCCTTACACTCAAAAATTACCTCAGGTTCCGCCATATAAGCCTAACCGCCTTTGCAAACCTATGTGGAACAGGGGCCCCTCAATTTTCCCTCTCATCTTGCCTTATTTTATCATGAACAAAAATAGTTGTCAATATTTTTTTTACAAATTTTGCTTAAATTCTTTACAAAAAATAGACAAATCCTTTACAAAAAAGCGGGAAAAGAATAGTATACCATATGGATTCAAAGTCGCAGTCTATCTACCATGACCTTTTAAGCCGTATTACCCGGGGCGATCTGGCGGGCAAAACAAGCCTGCCCACAGAAGAGGTGTTGACAAAACAGTACGATTGTTCCCGGCCCACCCTGCGAAAAGCCCTTAACGAATTAAAACAGGCCGGAATTGTCAATACGGTAAGAGGCTCGGGCGTATACATCACCGTCCCTGCCGGCTTAAACGGTCCGGCGGATGGCGGCAATCTTTTTGCCATTATTTTTCCGGACCTTGGTCCCGGCCACTTTTCCGGACCCATATGCAGCCTGCTTGCCCAGTACACATCGGCGCACGGCGATTCGCTGGTCTGGGGGGGCTATATTTCGCCCAAGTCGGCCATGCTAAAAACGGACACACGGCGTATATGTGAGCGGTACATTTCGCAGAAAATCGCCGGACTGTTCTTTTCGCCGTTTGAATATCATGAAAAGGCCGGCCTGATTAACAGGGAAATTGCCGCGATCATTTCCGGCGCGGGCATTCCAATCGTACTGATCGATTCGAATATCCAGGCCTACCCCGCCGCCAACGAATTTGACCTTGTCTCGATGGATCATATCCATGCTTCGTATATTTTAACGGAACATATTATCGCACAGGGGTTCCGCCGTATTTTTTTTCTTGCTCCGCCGGATTCCCGCCACACAATAAAGCTGCGTCTTATCGGTTATCACGCCGCCTTAATAGCCCACGATTTGCCGCCGGAAGGGCTGGTCGAAAGCAGCGATGGCGATGCCGCCTTGCTTTCCCATTTTATCCGGTCAAAAAAACCGGACGCCCTTATCTGTTCAAACGACATTACCGCCATCGGCGTGATCAATTCCCTGGAAAAGCTGGGCCTGCAGGTCCCCGGCGATCTGGCGGTCGCCGGTTTCGATTATCTAAGCAAGGCGATACCCTTCGTCCGGCCAATCACCAGCATCGAGCAGCCGATGGAAGCCATAGCCCAAACGGCCCTGTCTCTTATGCTGGACCGCATAGAAGATCCCAAAAAAACCGCCACCCACATCACCTTCCCCGGAAAACTAATCTCCGAAATTACGACGGCGCGTTCGGTGCCGGTGAAAAAGCCGCCGCTTCACCGGGTGCCGCCGCGGTCTCCGCAGCTGACCTAAATCCAGGCGGAAACCCGGCGGTTCGCTGCGCTTCGCCCATGGATGCATAAAAATCCGCAGGGTACAGCCGCCGGCTGCTAGCATTTTCGCCGGTAATATGGTAAACTGGCGCCATGCCGTCATATTCCGGTTTCCTCCGGTTTTTCCTTGTAATTCCCGGGACGCTTTTGGTTTTGGGCTGCCAAAACCATGGACCGGTGTATCTGGGGACCGAAGGCGAATTCTCCCTGCTGTCGCCGGAGCATATCGAAAAAAACATCGACATGTTCCAGCGGATCAACGGCTCCTACGGGGACCGGTATTTTGATCTGAACGCATGGGTCCGGGCGGATAAAACGGGGATTGTGATGGAAATCCTTAACGACCTGGGAAGTTCCCTGGGGGAACTGGTCTTTACCGGCGGGGAACTGCGGTTTGGCTCTGCCTATTTTCCCCAAAATCTTCCGGCCCAATACGCCGTGGCGGACTTTCAACTGTGCTTTTACCGGATCCCCGCACTGCGTTCCGCCATGGGAAAACTGCGGCTGGAAACAGAGACCGGCGCTTCCGTGGAACGGCGTCTTGTTTATGACGGGGAAGAGCTGATTATCAAAATTGAAAAGGATCCGGCCTCGGTGCGGTATACTAATTATTTACGGGGTTATTCATATACTATCTTGGGAAACTTTTTATGAATGATCCTCCTGTCTACCTTTCAAAACCGGGGTTGATCTGCTGCGCCGGGAAAAACCGGGAAGAATTTTTTGCCGCCGCCCTGCGGGGGGACCGGAGGGGCCTTGTCCCCCTGACCGTAAACGCCGCGGGAACAACCCGGAATTTTCTTGTGGGCCGGGCGGTCCCGGATTCTCCCGGATCACCCGCATCCTCCGGATCAGCCGCTTCCGCTGGCTTAGCCGCATCTCCGGCACGTACCGGTACATCCCGGCTGTTGGGGCTTTGTGCAGGGGCCCTGGAGCAGATCCGGCCCGTGGTAGAAAAGGCCCTTAAGCGCTGGGGGCCGGACCGGATAGGGGTCTGCGCCGGTTCCTGCGATAACGGAACCGAGTGGTCCCTTTCAGCCCACCGGCGCTTTTTTAAAACCGGCGCTTTCCCTGGGGATTACAAACTGCCCCTCCAGGGAGCCGCCGCCCCCGCCGAATACACCGCGGAGTTTTTTGGCCTTCGGGGGCCCGTTCTAGCCTTAGCCACCGCCTGTGCATCGGGCGCCACGGCAATTATCCGGGGGGCGGAGCTGATCCTTTCCGGGATCTGCGATGCCGTCGTGGCCGGCGGTGCGGACATAGCCTCCGACATGGTTTTGCTGGGGTTTACGGCCCTGGAAGCGGTTTCGCCGGAACCGGGAAATCCCTTTAGTAAAAACCGGCGGGGAATCAACCTGGGGGAAGGAGCGGCCTTTTTTGTACTGACCCGGGAAAAGCTTGAAGAACCGGGGATCATGCTCGCGGGGTACGGTGAAAGCGCCGACGGACATCACATAACGGCCCCCCATCCGGAGGGAATTGGGGCGGCCCATGCGATGGAAAGGGCCCTGCGCAACGGGGCCCTTAACCCGGAGGATATTTCCTACGTAAACCTCCATGGAACCGGTACGGCTCTAAACGACCGGGCCGAAGCCCTGGCCATGGGGGAGATCTTTGGGGATCGCCAGCCCCCGGCCAGTTCCTCCAAACCCATAACGGGCCATACCCTGGGTGCGGCGGGGGCCCTGGAATTGACCCTGTGCTGGAATGCGCTAACAGAAGCGGCCAAGGGTTCGGACCTGCCCCCCCATTGCTGGGACGGCATGCAGGACCCTGAACTGCCGGTACTGCGTCTTATCCCCGCCGGAACGGCCCCCGCAAAAACAGCGAAGGAATCAACGGACCCGCCGCCAAGGCCCCTAGTGCCGGGGGACAAAATTCGCTACTGTATGAGTAATTCTTTTGCCTTTGGGGGCTGCAATGTAAGCCTTATCCTGGGCCGGGAGAAAACGTCCCATGGGTGAAACCGCCATTACCGGGGAAAACCTCAAGGCCCTGGTGCCCCACAGGGGAAAAATGCTTCTTTTAAGCAGAATTACCGGGTTCGATTTGAAAAACCAAACTTTGACGGCGGAATACGATATTACCAGGGATTGCCTTTTTTACCGGGAAGAACTGGGGGGTGTTCCTTCCTGGGCGGGGTTTGAGTTTATGGCTCAAAGTATTTCCGCCCTTTCGGGGATAGAAAACACAGCCCGGAACAGCCCTCCCCGGTTTGGTTTTATCCTAAGCGTTTCGGCCTTTGAACTATATGTACCGGTGTTTAAAGAAAAAACCACCCTCCGCATTGAGGTAAAAGCAGAAACAACGGTGGATGCTATTTATTCTTTTTGCGGCACAATTTTTAATCCCCCGGGGACAGAAAAAGCGGCGGCGGCAACATTAACCGTTATGGAAACCGACGATATTTCTACCGTAAAGGACCGCTGACCGTGGCGGGACGGAACTAACGGAGGGATGGATCTAATGGGAAGAACGGGCCCGATGGAGCGGCGGATCTAATGGAGAAGGGATCTACTATGAAGGCAAAACAGGTGCTTGTCACCGGCGCGGGCCGGGGTATAGGCAGGGCCATAGCCCTGGCGGTTTCTGCCGCCGGTTATAAAGTTACTGCCCATTATCACCGGAGCAAAGAAGCGGCCCTGTCCCTGGCGGAAGAAATAAAGGCCCGGGGGTCAGAGATAGAACTTCTTAATTTTGATATTTCTGACCGGGAAGAATCCCGCCGTGTTTTGGAGGACTACACCGAAAGAAGGGGCGCCCTTTGGGGGATTATCTGCAATGCGGGGATCTGCGAAGATAATGCATTCCCCGCCCTAAGCGGGGAAAACTGGGACCGGGTGCTTCGTACAAACCTGGACGGCTTTTTTAATGTCATTCATCCCCTGATCATGCCGATCTGCCGGAAAAAACAGGGCCGGATAATCACCATCGCATCCGTAGCGGGCATTATCGGCAACCGGGGACAGGTAAACTACAGCGCATCCAAGGCAGGAATTATCGGCGCCACCAAAGCTCTGGCGGTGGAACTGGCCAGCCGCTCCATCACGGTAAACTGTATTGCCCCCGGACTTATCGAAACCGGCATGATAAAGGACGCCCCCATGGACATGATCCTTCCCTCTATTCCCATGGGCCGGCCGGGAACAAGTGAAGAAGTGGCGGCCCTGGCGGTTTTTTTGCTTTCCGAGGGGGCATCGTATATTACCCGGCAGGTTATTTCGGTAAACGGCGGCTTAATATGAAAAGGGTGGTGATCACCGGCGGAGGAGCGGTAAGCGCCCTGGGGTGTCAGTGGCCGGAAATACTTAAGGGACTTAGGGCCTGCAAGAACTGCGTTTGCCGCATGGACGAATGGGATAAATACGAAAAGCTTAATACCCGCCTGGCGGCCCCAATAACATTTGAACTTCCCGAATATCCCCGTAAGAAAATCCGCAGCATGGGAAGGGTTGCCCACCTTGCCCTGGCCGCCACCGACAGGGCCCTGCAGGACGCGGGGCTGGCCGAATCGGAAGAGCTTGTACGGGGCCGCTGCGGAGTAGCCTATGGTTCTTCCATGGGCAGCGTTAATCCCCTGCTGGATTTTTTTGGCATGCTTGTCTACGGGGATTTAAAAAACATGGGCGCCACCACCTATGTAAAGGCCATGCCGCAGACCTGCGCCGCCAATATTGAGGTATTTTACGGCCTTACCGGCAGGCTTATCACCACCAACACCGCCTGCACATCCGGAAGCATGGCCATAGGATACGCCTACGAAACCATACAGCGGGGACTGCAGGATATTATGATCGCCGGTGGAGCGGAGGAGCTAAGCCCTGCGGATTCCGCGGTGTTCGACACCCTGTTTGCGGCCAGCACAAAAAACGACACCCCCGAATTGACCCCCGCGGCCTACGATAAAAACAGGGACGGCCTGGTTATTGGCGAAGGGGCCGCCACATTGATCCTGGAAGAATACGAGCATGCCCTAAACCGGGGCGCCCGGATCTATGCGGAGGTCGCCGGATTCGGTACCAACACGGACGGCACCCACATTACCCAGCCCAATCAAACAACCATGGGGGGCGCCTTAACGCTTGCCCTGGAGGACGGAAAAATTTCCCCCGATGCTATCGGTTATGTTAATACCCACGGAACCGCCACCGGCCCGGGGGACATTACCGAAAGCCGGGCCACCTGGGATATTTTTAAACGGCCGGTTCCGGCAAGTACCATAAAAAACTACCTGGGCCATACCCTGGGGGCCTGCGGATCCATGGAAGCCTGGTTTACGATTAATATGATGAACGACGGCTGGTTTGCGCCAAATATTAACCTACGGGAATTGGATCCCCAGTGCGCAGCGCTGGATTATATTACCGGCGAGGGCAGGTACATTGATACCGGCTATGTAATGTCTAATAATTTTGCCTTTGGGGGAATTAACACATCCCTTATTTTCCGGCGTTTATAAGACAAAAAATTGAGCGGTTTTTTGCGCTTCGTCCATAAATTGCATAAAAACCTACAAGGGTGAAAATATTCTCTTTTCCGTTACCCCGGAACAGCGGCGTATTTATAATGCGTTCTCCATAAAACCACCTGGGGTGTCATAACTAAACGGGGATTTTAGGATATATCTTGTACTTCCGGATAATACAACATTTTAGAAATTTATGGAAAAATAATGGATAAAAATATTTTTGAAATTTTGAAAAACCTACTTGACAAATATATCAATATTGGTATATAGTTGTAACATGGCATACGAAGTCAATATTTTAGAGCCAGAAAAAGAATTTTCGATAATTTGGAACCAAAATTGCGGGCAAAATCGTATCGTACTATTCAAATGCTTACCCAATTTGGCCCTGTTTTAACCTTACCGCATTCAAAAAAATAGTTGGAACAAAAGATTTGTATGAATTACTAATATTTACAAAAGTATTAACTCATGATACAGTAAAAGGATGATGAGAATAAACGATGGAAGAAAATTAAACCGTGAAGCACAGGCACAAATAAGAATTACGGCAGTGCAACGG
>JAISLT010000102.1 GCA_031277165.1 Spirochaetaceae bacterium | reverse complement strand
GCGATGGCCCGCCGGGAGTAAAAACCATTTGGACTGGACTCCAAAAACTGTATACGCTCTTGGACTACCGTGAATTATTCGATTTTATGGGTCAAGTTTAGAGCAGAGCTCCGGGGTATTAAACCAGACTTTCGAATAAACGGAAGCTCCGGTTAATTTTAGGTAAGACTCATCTGTCTCTGTGTAATAATGGCCCAGCCACTTGTCAAATAAACCGCCCGCAGCACTGTTGAAGGTGTAAATTCCCGTCGGGATACTGGGACAAGCGTCAATGCTTTGGATGAGGATACTTTGATTATCAACAGCGAGCGTGTAAGTAATGGTGTAGATGGTCTTATCCGGGTTCGAGGAACTGCCTTTGTATGGAAAATGAACTTGTTTGTCCGGCAGATTTGTTATCCACAGCCTGAAGATCGTAACTAAACTTTGTCCCGCTTTTATTTACGGTAATAAAGGAATTACCCTTGTTGTTACCTATCCAAAGTCGAGTTAGTCCGTCGTCAGATTCCCATTCGCCATACTTATGCCCTGCCTCAGTATAATGATTTCTTGGGATAAGTTCACTACGCCACGCCTGGCCGCCATTATCACCGCCTCCTCCGGGATCAGTTGTTCCGTTATTACAGGAACCAAAGACCAAACCCAGCAAAACAGCCGGTATAGCCCAAAAAAAGATGGAGATTAGTGTGTGTGTGAGCGCAAGAACCGTGCCAAGTGGGGCGAATTTCGAGCAAAATTTACAGAAATTTTACTGTTTTTTTGCGGGTCTTGCCACATGAAAAAATATACCATACGGGGAAAGGAAATGTCAAGGATCTTTTTATGCCAAAAGTATTAAAGCCCTGAGTGCAACCCCCTTAGGAGGACAACAACCTTGCTGCTTGCAGCAGGGTTGTTGATGTTGAGGGAATTGTGGCGCACAAAAGTACGGGCGGCTCCTTGGGGCCAGGAACGCCCGATCCCCCCGGCCTTGCGTTCCTTTGCCGGCCGCTGGGAGATCGAGCGGGAAGGGATCAAAGGCAACTTCGGCGATATTGCCTCCGCCATTGTCCCCTTAAAAAGTAAACGCCGCTACCTTGTAACAATCCCCCGGTTTGTACTATACTGATCACTATAGACGCCGCCCGTGCGGCGTAAACAGGAGTTTTCATGAACGCGCTGCGTTCATGTTCGATTAACGACGCCGCTCGTGCGGCGCACACAGGAGTTTTCATGAAGGTACAGGATGTAAAACACGGCGGATTAAAAAAATGGATTGAAGAGGCCGTCGCCTTGATGACCCCCGATTCGGTCGAAATTTGCGACGGTTCCCAGGCGGAATACGACAGGATGATCAAGATCACCGTTGACGCCGGTCTTGCCACGCCCTTAGAAAAACGCCCCAACAGCTTTCTTTTCCGGTCGGACCCCAGCGATGTGGCCCGGGTTGAGGGACGTACCTATATCGCCAGTGAAAAAGAAGAAGACGCCGGCCCCACCAACAACTGGATAAACCCCGGGGAACTAAAAAAGACCATGTCGGACCTTTACAGGGGCAGCATGAAGGGCCGGACCATGTACGTAATCCCCTTTTCCATGGGGCCGGTTGGCTCCGACATTGCCAAAATCGGCGTACAGATAAGCGACAGTCCCTATGTGGTGGCCAATATGCACATCATGACCAGGGTCGGCGCCAAAGTGCTGGATGTTTTGGGAAGCGACGGCTTCTTTGTCCCCTGTTATCATTCCGTGGGAAAACCCCTGGGGCCCGGCGAGGCGGATAAGGGCCAATGGCCCTGCGCTCCCATAGAAAAAAAGTATATTTCCCACTTCCCCGAAACCAGGGAAATCTGGTCCTACGGTTCCGGCTACGGCGGCAACGCCCTGCTCGGCAAAAAGTGCCTGGCGCTCCGGATCGCCAGTGTTTTGGCCCGAGACGAAGGCTGGCTCGCCGAACACATGCTGATCCTTAAAATCACCAACCCCCAGGGAGAGGTAAAGTACATCACCGGCGCTTTTCCCTCGGCCTGCGGCAAGACGAACCTTGCGATGCTTATCCCCACCCTGCCGGACTGGACGGTCCAGACCGTGGGGGACGACATTGCCTGGATGAAATTCGGCGCCGACGGCCGGCTTTACGCGATTAACCCCGAGGCGGGCTTTTTTGGCGTGGCCCCTGGTACCAACAACGAATCGAACCTCAACGCCATGGAATCGATCAAACAAAACACGATCTTTACCAACTGCGGCCTTACCGAAGACGGCGACATCTGGTGGGAGATGATAGGCCACGGCGCTCCGGGGAAGGAAATTATCGACTGGAAGGGCCAGAAACGGCCCGCCCCCCGGACCGACAAAAGTCCCAAGGGCGAGGAAATCGCCCATCCCAACGCCCGGTTCACCGCCCCCGCCCGGCAGTGCCCGGTTATCGCCCCGGAATGGGAAGATCCCAAAGGGGTGCCGATTAGCGCCTTCCTCTTTGGCGGCCGGCGGCCCGGTACGATCCCCCTGGTGAACCAGAGCAAAAGCTGGATCCACGGGGTGTTCATGGGCTCCATCACCGGATCCGAGGTTACCGCCGCGGTCATTTCCGATCAGGTAGGCCAGGTCCGCCGGGATCCCTTTGCCATGCTGCCCTTCTGCGGCTACCACATGGGGGACTACTTCAAACACTGGATCAAGCTGGGCCAAAAGGCCGAAGCCGAAGGCAAGGCCGATAAGCTGCCCAAGATATTCTTCGTCAACTGGTTCCGCAAGGACCAGGACGGCAAATTCATGTGGCCCGGTTACGGCGAGAACAGCCGGGTGCTGGCCTGGATCTTCGATCGCTGCGACGGCAGGGACAACTGTGTGGAAACCCCCATCGGTAATCTTCCCAAGCCCGGTTCCATCGCTGCCCCCGGCGGGGTAAGCGAAGGGGCGATGAAGGAGCTTTGTTCGGTGGACATCGAGGGCTGGAAAAAGGAAATCGCCGACGTACGGCAGAATCACTATCCCAAATTCGGCGACAAGCTTCCCAAGGAACTCTACGCCGAGCTTGACGCCATCGAAAAACGGCTTAACGGCTAGCAGCCTGCGGCGCTTTGCCCAGAGCAGGGAGATACGATGAAATCATTTTTTGCCCCCCTGGGGGGTCTTTGTCTTTTAGTACTGGGGGCCTGCTCCGGCCAGATTACGGGGCAGGTTGCCCAGGATGCCTCCGGCGCCCTGCAGATCCAGGCGGGGCTTGCGCCGAACATGGTCAGCCTGATCAGTACCTTTCGCAGCTTTAATTCCAACGGGGCCCAGACAGGGCCTATTTTAAACGCCGCCGCCATCGCCGGATCCCTCCAGACCGCGCCGGGGGTAAAGTCCGCGGTCCTGCGGAACAGCGGTCAGGAACGGCTTGAAGGGACCGTGGCGGTGAGCCATGTGGGGGAACTTTTCTCGGCGGGGGGCGGCTTTATCCGGTACGAGGCTCCCTCGGGAACCGCCCCCGGACGGATAAGCATACGGCTGGATCGGACCACGGGTCCCCGGATCCTCTCGGTCTTTTCTTCCGAAGCGGTGGATTACCTTTCCGCCCTATCTGCTCCGGCGGCCACCGGGGAGGCCCTTACTAAAAAAGAATATCTGGAATTGGTGGAATCGATCTATGGTAAAGCCATCGCGGATGAAATTGCCGCTTCCCGGATCAGGGCGGTCATAAGCTTTCCCGGCCAAATCCGGGCCGTCACGGGGGGGACCTTTTCCGGACGGGAGGCCCGGTTTGACATCCCCCTGCCGGACATTCTCGTGCTGGAAACCCCCTTGAACTACGAAGTGGTGTGGGGCCGGTAGGGCAGCCTCCTTTGGCCGCAGGGTCCGTTCTGCATAAGGGACCGGACATTTCTATTGTAAAAATCTCATCCCGCTATTGTAAAATTGCCGGAGTAGGTGTATACTTAAAAAACATACTAAAGACGGTTTCAAAACAGCAACTTTTGAAATGAACCGTTCATTGGGGGTGTCATGGTTCAAACAGCGCAAAAGGAAGAAATAAGCTTTCCGGCGGAGTTACTCTCGTTTATCGATGAATGGAAAGTAAAACCGGGCAGTCTTATCATGATCCTGCATAAAACCCAGGAAACCTTTGGTTTTATTTCCCGGCCTGCGGCGGAAAAGCTTTCGTTGTTAACCGGCATACCCCTGGCAAGAATATACGGGGTTATTACCTTTTACCATTTTTTTAAAACCGTACAACCGGGAAAAAATAAAATTTCCGTGTGTCTGGGCACCGCCTGTTACCTTAAGGGCGGTCAGGATCTAATTGAAGAAGCCCGAAGCCTCTTGGGTCTGGAAGACGGGGGGGTGACGGAGGATGGGCTCTTTTCCATAGACCCGGTTCGCTGTGTGGGCTGCTGTGGTTTGGCCCCGGTAATTGTCATAGGGCCCGATACCTACGGCAAGCTTACCAAGGATATGCTGCCGGGGATAATTGCCAAGTACAGGAATTAGGGGGAACTCCGGTGGTGGATGCTCATACCGGAGCAGGGATCGCCACGGGCCTGCGTTCACCGGCGCCGCGGCGCAGAAGGGATCTGCGGTGCACTTTTCCTTAACCGATCTGGCGGCGGATATAACCCAAAACAGCGCCGAGTCGGGGGCGGATCTGGTGGAATTGGAGATCCATGAACGGCAGTTTTCCCCCCAGGGGCAGACTCCGGGTTTAACCGGCGAATCCTCGTTGACGGGGGGAGAATTTCGCTTTATTGCCCGGGACAATGGCAGGGGAATGGACAGGGCCGAGCTAAAACAGGCCATGGATCCCTTTGTTACCGATGGAATAAAACATCCCGGGAGAAGGGTTGGGCTGGGCATTCCCTTCCTTATTCAAACCGCCGCCCAATCCGGCGGAGGATGGAAAATTTCTTCGGTAAAAAAAGGAACGGAAGAATCTGCGGGCAAACCCAGCGGGACCGTGGTAGAAGCGTGGTTTGACCTTGCCAATGTGGATACCCCCCCGGTGGGGGATATTCCCGGCCTTTTCCGGACCGTGCTGTTGTTTGCCGGTCCCCGGGAGGTTGTTCTTAAACGAAAACGGCAGGGGGGCGGGGAAGACCTTGATTATGCGGTAAAAAAAACGGAGCTTTCCGAAGTCCTGGGGGGGCTGGAGGACGTTTCTTCCCTGGTATTGCTGGGGAAGTACCTTCGATCCCTGGAGGGGGAATAGAACCCGGTTTTGAAGCCGGCCCAATTATTTTCAGAGGAGGAGCGGTACATGGCAATGACATTGGATGAGCTTCGTAAGCTTAGAGAGGAAAAAAAGACGGATATTCAGCGGCGTGAAGCGGAAGGAAAGGATATTCAGGTTATTGTGGGCATGGGAACCTGCGGAATAGCCGCGGGCGCCAAGGTAACCCTGGATGCGTTTATCACCGCCCTGGATGAAAACAAGCTGGTGGATAAGGTGGTGGTTCGTCAGACCGGCTGCATGGGCCTGTGTCATTCGGAACCAACCGTGGAGGTTATTGCTCCGGGCATGCCCGGCGTTATCTACGGCAAGGTAGACCCATCGGTGGCCAAGGATATTGTAATCAAGCATATTCTAAGTCATGAATTACTGGATAATCATATTCTTAATAAGCCCGCAGTGGACATTATGAAATAGGAGCGGAACATGGCATATAACCATTTTATCCTGTGCTGCGGCGGTACCGCCTGCGAATCCAATAAGGGCCGGGAAATATACGAAGAGCTGGTCAGGGAAGCGGCGACCCAGAATGTGGCAAACGAGGTCCAGATAGTACAAACGGGCTGTTTTGGCTTTTGCGAACGGGGGCCCATTATCAAGGTGCTGCCCGAAGAATCCTTCTATGTGGACGTTAAGGTCGAAGATGCCAGGGAGATTATCGCCGAGCAGATCGTTAAGGGCCGCGAGGTTAAGCGTCTTCTGTACAGGGACGATGCATCAAACCGGGACAAAACTGCTATCGAGGACATTCAGTTCTACCAGAAACAGTTCCGGGTAGTTTTGCGGAACTGCGGCGTCATTGATCCGGAAAATATTGATGAGTATATTGCCCGGGAAGGTTACAGCGGCCTTGAGAAGGTCCTTTTTGAGTGGACCCCGGAGCAGATTGTAGAGGAAGTGAAGATTTCGGGACTCCGGGGCCGGGGCGGCGCGGGCTTTCCTACCTGGCTTAAGTGGGATTTGGCCCGCAAAGCCCAGGGTAATGTTAAATATGTTATCTGTAATGCCGACGAGGGAGACCCCGGCGCATACATGGACAGATCCACCATCGAGGGGGATCCCCATTCGGTTATCGAGGGGATGATCACCGCCGGCAGGGCCATCGGATCAAACCATGGTTTTGTATATATCCGGGCGGAATATCCCCTGGCCATTGAGCGGCTTAAGATAGCCCTGGGGCAGGCCCAAAAATACGGCCTGGTGGGTAAGAATATTCTGGGATCGGGCTTTGACTTTGACATCGAGATCCGCCTGGGCGCCGGGGCCTTTGTCTGCGGCGAGGAAACGGCGCTGATTAAATCGGTGGAGGGAAGCCGGGGCATGCCCGTTCCCAAGCCCCCGTTCCCGGCAAATAAGGGACTTTGGCAGTGTCCCACAATCATTAACAACGTGGAAACCCTGGCCAATATCCCCGTGATCACCGCCAAGGGGGGAAACTGGCTGGCCAAGCTGGGCACCGAAAAATCCAAGGGGACCAAGGTTTTTGCCCTTACCGGCAAGGTAAAAAATTCCGGCCTGGTGGAAGTACCCATGGGAACCACCCTGCGGGAGATTATTTTCGAGATAGGCGGCGGCATCAAGGACGGCAAAAAATTTAAGGGTGTGCAGACCGGCGGACCCTCCGGGGGCATACTTACCGGCAAGGTCCTGGATACCCCCATCGATTACGAAAGCCTTACGGCCAACGGTTCCATGATGGGTTCCGGGGGGATGATCGTCATGGACGAGGACGACTGTGTGGTGGACGTGGCCCGGTTCTACATGGACTTCTGTGTGGACGAAAGCTGCGGCAAGTGTTCCCCCTGCCGGATAGGCACCACCCAGCTTCTGCACATTCTGGAAAAAATCGCCAAGGGCAACGGCGAGGAAAGCGACCTGGAAAAGCTTGAATCCATCGGCAGGGCCATGTCCAAGGCAAGCCTCTGCGCCCTGGGTCAGACGGCGCCGAATCCGACAATTTCCACGTTGAACAATTTCCGGGAAGAATACCTTGAGCACATCCGGGACAAAAAATGCCGGGCCGGAAAATGTAAGAGCCTTGTGCGGTTTATTATAGACGCCGAAAAGTGCATTGGCTGCGGGGCCTGCGCCAGGAAGTGTCCAGGGGCCTGTATTAAGGCGGAGGATCCCGCTAAATATCCGGATAAAAAACGCCCCCCCTATGTGATCGATCAAGAGGCCTGTTTAAAATGCGGTGAATGTTTTATTACCTGTAAATTTGCCGCCATAAACAAAAGCTAGACGGGGTTAGGAATGTTTCGTTCCGGGTCCCTGCCGGTTGAACACGGCGGCGGTTTCGCCGTCCCATATTAGGAGAAACAAGATGGTAAACCTTAAGATAAACGGCATTTCCCTTCAGGTAGAAGAGGGAACAAGTATTTTAAATGCGGCCAAGAAGGTCAACGTAAAAATTCCCAGCCTGTGTTATAATCCCGACCTTCCCCCCTGGGCCTCCTGCGGAATCTGCATTGTCCGAATGGCGGGGTCCCCCAGGATGGTCCGGGCCTGCATTACCCAGGTTGCGGAGGGCATGGACATTATTACCCACGATGCGGAGATCATCGCCACCCGCCGGACGGTGCTGGAACTGATCCTTTCCAACCACCCCAACGACTGCCTCCAGTGTCCCCGGAATAAAAACTGCGAACTCCAGGCCCTGGCCGCCGAATTTGGCATTAGGGAAAGCCCCTACCGGAAGGTGCTAAACGGCCTTCCCGTGGACGATTCTAATCCGGCCATTATCTTAAACCCCGAAAAGTGCATCCGCTGCGGCCGCTGCGTAAAGGTCTGTCAAGAGGTGCAAAATGTGTGGGCCCTGGAATTTCTGGGCCGGGGCATTAAGGGAAAGATCGCCAGCGCCGCCGATGCACCCCTGGGGGAAAGTCCCTGCATTAAATGCGGTCAATGCGCCGCCCATTGCCCCGTGGGGGCCATCTATGAACGGGATGATACGGTCAAGGTCTGGGCCGCCCTGCAGAATCCCGGCCTGCATACCGTGGTGCAGATTGCTCCGGCGGTGCGGGTTGCCATGGCGGAAGAATTTGGCCTTGCCCCGGGGGTTATTGCCACCAAAAAGATCTACGCCGCCCTGCGAAGGCTGGGGTTTAACACCGTGTTCGATACAAACTTTTCCGCGGATCTGACGATCATGGAAGAGGGCACGGAGCTTGTAAAGCGGCTTGCCAGTTCCAGGGACATTCCCCTTATTACAAGCTGCTGCCCCGCCTGGGTTGACTACATGGAAAAATACTACTCCGATATGATCCCCAACTTTTCCACCGCCAAAAGTCCCCAGCAGATGATGGGGGCCATGATCAAGGCATACTGGGCGAATAAAGCCGGGGTTGATCCCGCCCGGGTCTTCTCGGTTTCGGTTATGCCCTGTACCGCCAAGAAGTGGGAAACTAAACGCAACGACGATATGAAGAGCGCCGGCAGATTCCTTGGGACAGAAGCCGGGTATGACGTGGATATTTCCATTACCACCCGGGAATTGGCCCGGATGGTAAAACAGGCGGGGATTGATATTCTGGCCCTGCCGGAAGAAGAGGCGGATAATCCCCTGGGACCCTACACCGGCGCGGGGACGATCTTTGGCGTAACCGGAGGTGTTATGGAGGCGGCGGTCCGTTCCGCTTATTTTTTGGTAACTAAAAAAGAACTGGGGGATGTAAACTTTAAACCGGTCCGGGGTCTTGAGGGCGTTAAAGAAGCGGAGGTGGACTTTAACAACGGGACCAAGATAAAGATTGCCGTGGCCCATCAAATGGGAAACATAGCCGCGGTGCTGGATACGATCCGGGAAGCCAAGAATGCCGGAAAGGAAGTGCCCTACCACTTTGTGGAAGTAATGGCCTGCCGGGGCGGATGCATCGGCGGCGGCGGCCAGCCCTATGGCTGCACCGACGAAATCCGTTCCCAGCGGACCGCGGGGATCTACCAGGATGACGAACAGTCCGCCTACCGCTGTTCCCACCAAAATCCGTTTATACAGCAGGTCTATGCGGAATTTCTGGAAGAACCCGCGGGACACAGGGCCCACGAACTGCTGCATACTAAATATATCCCCCGGGATTTGTACCTGAAGTAGGGGAAGATCCGCCACGGCCCGGACAATCGGGGGCTTTGGAGGAACAACCTGCGTCTAAAGCTGCTTTCCCAAAAACTGAAGTTTTGGGAAAGCTCCTATAAAAAAGGAGGCGGACCACAATGAAGCGCCGGAGCCGTATATTTTTTGCACTCTGCATCCTTCTTCCGGCGCTGGCCCATTCGCAGAATTTACAGCCCTGGGATATAGAAATATTTATCGCCCATTTTGACACCCTGGATGATGTCCTTTCCTTCCATGGATTCGACGAAAATGCCGCATGGAGCCGGTACAGAAAAACAACGCTGGTCCTTAAAGATTCTTTAACGCATTTGTTTTATACCGGCGCCAAGTTTAGCGACTTCCAAAATCGGTATATGGACTTATTGAACTGTACCCCTCCGGTGGAACTTGAACAGGCATTCCAAACCATGGGCTGGAATAACAACGGTAATAAAAAATTCTGGACCATATTGATGGGCGGAACATTCTGGGTTATAAGGGAATCCTTTCTTTCCGACGCCGATTTTGCAAAGAATATGTTTGGATCGGGATCGCAGGAGTATGATTATGAAAGAATTCTGCAGACGATAGATAAGATATTGGGGCTGTTTGACGAACAGGACCTGTACCTTGTTTCTTCTTCCCCTGCAAAGGAATTCTTTATGGCCGCCCTGTTTCCCCTGCGGTAGGAGCCTGTGGTACAAGTGCCACAGGCTCCTAGCAGCTTGATTCGCAAGCGGGTCCATACCCAAGAGCCCGCCTTTCGGCGGGGGAGCCTCTGGGGCGATTTGGACCCGGCAGCGATTTGTCTCTTGGGGGTATGGACACGCATAATATCCATATTCTCGTCTTTTTTCGCTTATCGTTTCGGCTGTTTACGACGGTTTGGCGGCCCGAATAAGCAAACACGTAGTGTTTGCAGGGCCGACAAACTGTGGGTGGAGTGAGCCGTGGGAATGGAGCGTAGCGGAATGACCTAGCCAAAACGTAGCCCGAGCCGCCTACTGGCGGCGAAGCGTAAACAGTCCTGTTATGCGACGTTTGTCCATACACCACCGTTTTATATGTATTTATATCATTTTATTAAGTCCATAGCCATATAGGTCCACTTACATAATAACACCAAAATATGCCTCTCAATATAGTTACATATTTTACGTTATCGATTTCATAATTTATAGCAAATTCAGTATCATATTCGGTTCCTTTTAATTTGTAAAAACCAAATAAACTATCAAATAATTTTTCAGGAACAAAATCATCAAACAATATTTCATAAGTTATTAAACTAATTTCATTTTTAGTAATTATTTCATATTCGAGTTTTTCATTTAGATAATTTCGTTCACCAGAATAATGCAATTTTTTGTTTTCAAATTTACATTTACCAATGTTTATATCTGATATAGTTTTATTGGTTTCAATATTAATATAAAACCGTGCTCCCCGATGAGGTTTTAATTTATAAATTGCTGATTTACCAGTCATGCTATTACAAGAATAATGAAATTTTATTCCATTTTCTTCATATATAATTTCACCATTTAAATAAATGGCATTATAATCC
>JAISLT010000063.1 GCA_031277165.1 Spirochaetaceae bacterium | reverse complement strand
CCGTTCTCTGGGCCGAAAAACCCAAACGGCAGGTAGAAATCGGCGTTGATGCCGATGTCAGTATGGTCAACAACTTTTTTGGAATCTCGGATATTTTTAACCGGGACCGGACCATCATCTTCGATCCCGCCCGGCTCTCCAAAAGCGGCCTCCGGCTTTACAGCGCCGCGGATTCCGAGGCCTTTTTGAACATCAATTTTGGTGAAAAATTCGGCCTGGGCCTCTTCTTCGGCGTTGACGCCGCCATGCACGGTGATGTTTCCGGGGAATTTTTCCGGTTCCTGGCCGAAGGAAACAAGGATATGCGGGAATTTACCGTCTCCATGTCCGGCGGGGCCAGCGTTTTTGCGGACGCGGGCCTAAAAACCGCTTTCCGGTTTGGCAAACTCAAACTTGGCTTCACCCCCGCAATCTATGTGCCCCTCCTGTATATGCCGCCCCCGGATATGCGGTACCACGTTGACACCCGGCGGGGGCTCAAAGCGAACATTTCCTTAGACGCGTCCGCCTATACGCCCTTTCCCCTGGACTGGTTTACCGATCAGTTTGAATCCTCCGATTCCGGCTCTTCCGGCTCGAAAAATTCCGGTTCCTATTCCAAAAACAACTCAACGGGATCAAACAAGTCGAAGGGCCGAAATTTCCCTGACACCGGCGACATCATGAAAGCCTTTAACGCCTGGGGCCTTGACCTCTCCGTGGAGGCCGAATACGCCCTCAATTCGGGTTGGGACCTGGGCGGCTCCATCGTCAGTATCCCCCTGCGTCCTTCCACCCTCCGGTACGGCATAGAGTACCACATGGACATTGACATGGACTTCTTTGGGAAAAATGGGCCCCTTGGTAATTTGTCAGGGGACAAGAGCGCCGCCCCGGGGAAAAGTTCCGGGGAGGACGAGGATTTTTTCGAGATCGATCCCCCAACGGCCCGTAACGATCTGGCCTTCCGGGCTTTCCGGCCCCTGCGTTTCGATTTTTACGCCAATTACCGGCCCCTGGACACACAACTCATCGTCCTCAGGCCCAATATCGGGTTTTCCGCCCTCACGGTCTACGGCTACGACAAGGCGTGCTTTAACGCCGGCCTGGAAGCCCAATTGAACCTCAAGCGGGTGTTCTCCGTCTCCCTGGGTACGGGTTACCGGGAAAAACTATGGCGCCACGGCCTGAACCTCATGTTGAATTTGCGGGTCCTCGAACTGGACCTGGGGGTTTCCCTCCAATCCCAGGATTTTGCGGGAAGCTTTCGCATCCAGGGGGCCGGGGCCCATGTGGGCTTCCGCCTGGGATTTTAGGGCCATCATGGGCGAAACCATCCAATCCGGCCGTCATGCATCCCCCGCCGCCGATCCGGTGCTGATTAAATCTTCCCTCTTTGCCGGTATGAGCGAACTGGAATCCAACGCCGTCACCGCCTTTCTGGAACGGCTGCGGATAAAGAAGGGCGGCGTGGTTTTCAGGGAAGGGGATCCGGGGGAAGATATGTTCATCCTCCTTGCCGGGGCCCTCAGCGCCTTTGTGTCCCAGTCCGACGGCACTTCGCGCTGGCTTTTCGACATAAAACCGGGGGATTTTTTCGGTGAAATGTCGATTATCGCCAACGAACCCCGGTCCGCCACCATTACCGCCAAAGTAGAAAGCGATGTCATGGTCCTCCAGGGCATAGATTTTTACCGCCTCATCTATGATCACCCCATGATAGGGGTTAAAATGCTCAAGGCCATCAGCATGGTACAGAACCAGTGGTTTTCCCAGTCTTCCAAACACCTGGGGGACCTCATGCGCTGGGGCGAGACCGCCCGCCGCCGGGCCATCACCGACGAACTCACGGGCCTTTACAACCGCCGTTTTCTGGAAGATTCCATCAAGGACCGGTTCAGCCAGGGATCGGTGGGGCTGCGAAAAATGTCCCTCATGATGCTGGACCTGGACCGGATCCACCTCATCAATGAACGCTACGGCCCCCAGGGGGGAGATCTGGCGATCATCGCCGCCGCCGAGACCCTCCGTTCCCTCATGCGCTCCGGGGACATTGCTGCCCGTCTGTCGGGAGACGAATTTGCCGTCCTCCTCCCCGACACCGAACTGGACGAGGCCCGTATGATGGCCGTCCGGATTCGGGACTCTATCCAGAACTGCGAAGTTCAGGTCCCCCAAAGTCCCGGCACTGCCGCCACGGAATCCATCCGCATCCGGACCAGCATAGGTATTGCCGAGGCCCCCGCCCAGGGAAACAACACTGAAAGCCTCTTTTTCGCCGCCGACAGCGCCCTCCGCAAAGCCAAAACCGCCGGTCGAAACAGGGTAGAAACCGCTGATTAATCGGAAAAACGAAGAATTTTAACCACAGAGGCTTTCCCAAAACTTCAGTTTTTGGGAAAGCAACTTTGAAATTCGCAGTTTTGTAAGGCTGAAAGCCTGAAAAACTGCAAGGCCTGTTCCAAAACCGTGCGCGTTAGCGCACAGTCAATTAGTTTTGGGACAGGCTCTACATTAAAGCGATTTCTACATGTCAAATTTTGAAATTGGCTCTTTTTTTCAAACTTCCCTTGACACGCTACAGGTGGTGTGATATTTTCGGAACTACCGCTACATGAAGTGGGTTTTGTGCCGATATTCATATAACCAAATGTATGTACCTGGTTAAAAAAGGGGGGGATTGATATGCCGACGAGGATTCTGAAACGGGACGGACGGGAAGCGCCGTTTAACATCGAAAAAATTACCAACGCCATTTTCAGGGCCGGTATGGCCGCGGGAACCATGAACTGGGAAGAGGCCA
>JAISLT010000033.1 GCA_031277165.1 Spirochaetaceae bacterium | reverse complement strand
AGCCGGTAAAAGCCCCCCCAAAAAGCGCCGAACACCGCGATGGTGCGAAAAATTTCCAGCGGGACATTAAGCTGTTCCATGGCGACAGTGTAGCGGAAAAGGGCCGCAGCAAAAAGCGGATACACCGGGAAACATTGCGGACAGACCCTAATTAGAGGCTTTCAAACCCGGTTATGGTACGGCGCCCTGGGTGTTCAAGGATCATCCTTCTGTATCCGCGGGATACTCATAGTTCCAGATCCGTCACCGTCAAAACCCTGTTTCGGGAAATCAACCCCCGGAAGGATGCCGAAAGGGGGCCCCTGGCGGGGCAGTTTAAGAGGGCGAAACTGGGCCCGGCGCTGCTCCGGGGCCGGGCAATGCTGCCGGGGTTTAGAAGGAAAATTCCCCGGTGGATACCGCAAAAGGGTACATGGGTATGCCCAAAAAGGGCCGCTTCTGCCCCGGCGGTTCCGGCGGCGGCGGCTATGTCCTGGAAACCCCGGTCCACGCCATGGCGGTTACCGTGGGCCAGAAAAAATCTGCGGGGCGGGGCGGTTCCGCCGGGGACCTCCAGGACCATGGTGCCGGGGACAGAAAAATCCAGGTCGCCGTTTCCCCGGACCTTGTACCAGGGGGCGGCAAATCCCGTATCGGCGGAAGCGGCGGCCGGGTCTTCGGCGCCATCCCCCAAAAAAACCGCGGCGTCAATGGGCGGGACGGCAGCGGCGGCCCAGCGAAGGACCGCTCGCAGGGGCGGCAAATGGCCGTGGGAATCGGATACAACTAAAATCGAAAGACTGCCGGACATTAACAGCATCTTAATAAAAAATCAAAAATAATTTAATATAAAAGTATGGAATACCTTGGCGTTTTTTTTAGTATCGCCGGAAGTTTAGGGCTCTTCCTTTATGGTATGAAGGTAATGAGCGACGGTATCCAACAGGCGGCGGGCCAGCGCATGCAAAGGGTACTGTCCTTTATGACGGGAAACCGTTTTACGGCGGTACTTACCGGCTGCGGGGTTACGGCCCTTATCCAGTCTTCGTCGGCCACCACCGTTATGGTGGTATCCTTCGTAAATGCCGGGCTGCTTACCCTAAAACAGGCCATTGGGGTAATTATGGGGGCCAACATAGGGACCACCGTTACCGCCTGGATTGTTTCTCTGGTGGGCTTTTCCCTTAAGATAGAGGCCCTGGCCCTGCCCGCGGTGGGCATAGGCTTTGCCCTTTCTATGATCAAGTGGAAACACCGGGACATGGGAACCGCCATACTGGGTTTTGGCATCCTTTTTATGGGCCTGGATCTGTTGACAAAGTCCATGCCGGAGATCCGGCCCGAAACCCTGGAATTTATCAATTCCTTCTCCGGTCAAGGCCTGGGCCCGGTACTCCTGGGAACCCTGATAGGGATGGTCATCACCCTGATTATCCATTCATCCTCGGCGTCCACGGCGATTGTTCTTACCATGGCATACCAGGGGTTTATCGGCTATGAATTTTCCGCGGCGATGATCCTGGGGGCCAATATCGGTACCACCATTGATGCGGCCCTGGCTGCCATCGGGGCACGGCCTGCGGCCCAGCAGGCGGCGCTGGTCCATGTGCTGTTTAATGTCATCGGTACTATCTGGGCGGTGATCTGTATGTATCCCCTGCTTTCCCTGGTGGACATGGTAAGCCCGGGAATGCCCGCGGGACCGGGGATCACCAGCCACTTGGCCATGTTCCACACGATGTTCAATATGATAAATACCCTAGTCTTTTTTCCCTTTGTAAATCCCCTGGCGCTTTTGGTCAGCCGGCTTATTAAAGAAAAACCCGGCGCTCCCGGGGAACATTACCATCTGACCTATACGTCGGGAACCTTCCGAAACACCCCGGAACTTAACATAGTACGGGCAGAAAAGGAAATTCGGGACATGGCGGGGATCGTTTCTTCTATGTATGAACAGATCAGTGGGATCTTAAATACCCTAAAGGAAGAACCGGATAAAGAGAGGACCCTGCAGAAATTAACCGAAGAATTCCGGACCAAGGAAGACTATGCCGACCAGATGCGGGAGGAACTAACCCGGTTCTTAATGGAATGTACCCGGCAGCAGCTTAACCCCCACTCGGAACAGCGGATTTCCCGGCTGCTGCGGATCATCGCCGATCTGGAAAACATGACCGATGATTGTTACGGAGTAAGTCTTCTTCTTGAACGATGTATCAGAAAGAACCAGATCTTTGCCGGCAAGTCCCTAAAAGCCCTGGCGCCCTATACGGCCCTGGTGGGGGAATTCCTCAATTTTGTCCAGGCCCGGCTTGGAAGATCCCTCAGTACGGAGGAGGCGAAACAGGCGGCGCTTACGGAGGAGCGGATCAATAAGACCCGGAACAAGCTCCGTAAGTACGGAAGAAAACGCATCGAAGCGGGGGAAAACGTCAAGACCGAGCTGCTTTTTATAGATTTTGTCCGCCGCCTGGAGCAATTGGGGGACTACTGTTACAGCATCTCCGCATCCCTGGCCCACCTGGAAGGCTGATGCAGATGGGGGCGCCAATCTTCGCCTCCTTGGGGTCTGTGTATGGTCCCGGTATGAACGAAGCGACGCAACAAACTGGGACAAGAATTCAAAGCGTAAGGGGGAACCGGACTCCATGGATAGTTTAAGCGAATTTACCCTTAGCTCCCGGCGGCAAAACCAGTGGATCAACATCACCGCCGAGGTACAAAGGGCGGTGGGGGCCTCTAAAATTACCGAAGGGATCTGTGTGGTCTTTATACCCCACACCACGGCGGCGGTAACAATAAACGAAAACGCCGACCCGGATGTTCCCCACGACGTAGGAGTAGCCCTAGATCATATTTCCCCGGATCGCCCGGAATTTCTTCATGGCGAGGGCAATTCCGCGGCCCATACCAAGGCCTCCCTGGTGGGCCCTTCCACGACAATTATTGTATCCGGCGGCAGACTGCTCCTGGGAACCTGGCAGGGAATATGGTTCACCGAGTACGACGGCCCCCGGACCCGGAAGGTATACGTTAAGGTCCTGGGCGCTTAACGGTTTTTCCCGCTTTAGTTTAGTGGAACAAATTTGCCACACAAAGAGGCTTTCCGCGATTATCCCCGGGAATTCTGCACATATCCGGAATTCCCGGTGTAATTATCTAAGGAAGCTGTCCGAAAACCTAAGTTTTGGAACAGCGGTATTTGTTTGGGAAATGTTTGCCTTGTTATTTTACTGATTTTGGTCTATACTAGGGGAAACCCGCGCAAGCGGGGGGACTATGCTGTTCTTGTGAGGGATCTATGAAAAAACTGCTTTTATCGGCCTTTATTTTATCAAGCGCCCTTTTTCTTTTTGGCCAAAGCCAGGAAGATATAAATGCGGCCAGACGGGATATATTTGTAATCCTCGATGTATCGCGCAGCATGGAGGAGCAGGATAAATTTACCAATGTCCAGGATTACCTGGACAGGGAACTCATTAACGGCGTGGTAAAAACCGGCGATACCTTTACCCTGGTCACATTCGGGGACAGCGCCGGGGAGATTTTTTCCCGGCGCATTGCCTCCGATGCCGACAAGACCGCCCTTGTTTCGGATATCCGCCGGGTTAAACCGGATAATGGTTTTACCGACATCGGCATTGCCATGGAAAAACTGGCGGAGATCCTGGACCGGAACGAAGAAGCGGGGACTAGGCGGATAATCCTCTTTATTACCGACGGCATGAATGCCCCGCCCTGGGGAAGCAAATACCGGGGGGTGGATCTTTCGATAGATGAAAATTTTAAGTCCCTGGGCGAAAAAATTTCCCGGGGAAGCTGGTTCTTTTATATCATCGGCATAGGGGGCAATACGGATGCCCAGGAAATAGCCTCGGCCGTTCCTAACTCGGTCCTTCAAACCACCGGATCGGATATGCAGGGGATCGAGCTTGGATCCCAGATAGGCAGCCTGGAAGAGGAAGAGCGGGCCCGGATAGAAGCAGAGCGGATCCGGATGGAAGAGGAAGAGCGGGCCCGGCGGATGGAAAAGCTGATCCTGCCTGCCATTGCCGGGGGAATCATAGTGCTTATCCTGTTGATCCTCCTAATTCTGCTGTTCCGGCGGGTCTTTAGGATAAAAGAGCTCATTATAACCGACGAACAGGAAACCCTTATAAAGCGGCTTCCCGCCTTTGGCGGGGTCCTGCTTAATTCGCCGGCGGCAATTTTACCGGGCATAGGCAGCGAAAACAGCCAGATATTCCGCCTTCAGCGGAGCTTTCTGGGACTTAAAGTAAAGATCCTGGATCCCAGGGCCATAGCGGACAATTCTCCCTACAAAAAAAACGGGACCCACAGTCTGCGGGGGGTAATTAAACTTGCCAATGGCCGGGTAATTAGGGTAACGCTGCGGTAGCCCTAAGCTTGACCCGCAGCATCTAAGGAAATGTAACCACAGCGAAGCTCCGGTCCCGGCGCTTATGGTCTTTATAAGAGGGCCTCCGCGTCCAGTTCGCAGGCCGTACAGGGAACGGTTACCCCCCAGTTTTCAAGCAGTTCCGGGTGGAGTTCGCCCATCACCCCCACGGGTTTGTCCCTGTAGAAAATTGCCGCCGCCCGGCCGGGTATAAAGCGGCTGTCGCCGGATTCCTCCATGTTATACTCACGGGAAAGGTAATAAAACAGGGTCTGAAGTTCCGCGGCGATGCCATTAAAGTTGGCATCGCTCCCAGCTTCAAGAAAGCCCAGATATTGGCGGGTCACGGTTCCGCTGTTGTCACTGCCCTCAAGCCGGACGATCTTGCCTGTTTCAAAGATCCGGTGGGGATATGCGGCATGACCCGAGGCGGATTCACTCTGCATTAGAGACGCCAGGATGCTGTCCCGGGCATATTCGTAGTTTTCGGTCATGGGGTTGGATATGCGGATAATTGATTCCCCGGCGCCGCGCATTTTTTCCACCAGGTCCTTATAGGATCCCAGGTAATTGTAGATCATCTCCTGGTACCCCATGCCGATCATAATTTCCTTGATCCGGCGG
The DNA here is from genome assembly GCA_031277165.1 of Spirochaetaceae bacterium. Classification (GTDB taxonomy): domain Bacteria; phylum Spirochaetota; class Spirochaetia; order Treponematales; family Breznakiellaceae; genus JAISLT01. The sequence continues at coordinate 58,751 of JAISLT010000033.1, read as the reverse complement.
CTAAAAACGGTAACGGGGCTGAGCCGGCCCACGGTAAAATCCCGGGGCCGCTCGGGTTTAAATGTAGTAAGCCCCCGGCCCATCATAATATCTTCCATAACGTCCGCGGCATGAAGAAAGTCGTTCCGGTATTCCGGGGGCCATGCCCGGACGCCGGGGACCGCCTCCCCCGCGGCGCCGCGCTCGGTATCATGGGCCTCCTCCGCCCTTACACCCATCCGGGCCAGGGCCTTTACGCAGCCGGGGGCGTCGATTTTTTCGCCCAGGTATTTTTCAATCCGGGAAAGGGCGCAAAACACCGGTTCTTGAAAGTAATAGGGGGTAACACAGGTCCTTCCAAAGGGGGTGTCGTATTGGTACTCCACCGCCACCGGCTTGATGGTAAAGCCGTTATCCGCCAGGTCGCAGGCCACGATCGATGCGGCCAAGGTAACCGAAGCCTGGTCCGTTCCGGTAAGCTCCACAAAAAGATCCCTGTCCCCCACCTGAACAGCCCCGAGGCCGGCGGAATTGATAATCGGCGGATAGGAAAGCACCTCGCCGGTGGAATCGGTTAAGAGCGGATGGATAGGTTCATGGGCCTGGATAAAGGCGTATTCTTTTCCCTTGGGATGCTGCTTAAGGATCTCGCTAAGGGTTAAGGGTCCTTCCCATTGAAGGGGCACAAAGGATACGCTGCCGGGATCAACCCCCTTATAGATAATGGGCCACCGGATCATGGAGATACGGTAAAGTCCCATGGAGATGGTACGCCGTTTACGGCCAAAATTCCACGCGAGCTTTTCCTGGGTTTGGATCATGTCCCGCAGCATCGGGTCGCTGATGGCCCTGCCCGCAGCAACAAAACCCGCCAAATAGGGCCGTACCTTTTGCACGGATTTTTCTACCACGACCGTATACGACGCCCCCTGGGGGTTTTGGGGGGAAGAAAAAAAAGAATACGATGGGATCTTGCCCCCGTGGTAGACATTAAGCTGCCGGGCGCAGCCCGCGGTTCCCCAAAGGTCGGGCCTGTTGGTATCGTTAAGCTCTATCTTAAGAATCCGATCTTCTTCCGGAAGATTTTTATCGCTGTCCCCGTCAAGTTCCGCCTTGGCGCAGCTTAGGGCCTCTTCAAATTGTTCCTTGGTATTCCACCGGCTTTTACCGCCGGGGCAGCCTGCGAGGGTAAAAAATTCCTTTTCGTTGACTTCAATTTTGGGCATACATGATACTATGCCATTAAAGGTCCCTTGGACAAGGGGCGCCTGTGCATATTACGGTGAAGCAAAAAACCCGCCGCCAAAAAGAGCCTGCCATCCCCGGCGCTTATACGGCCGCTGCCTTTGTCCGCCTAAGTCTTACGTTTTCTATATCGCAGCTAAAAAGCTCCCGCAGATCGTTAAGCCCCAGGGCCATAAGGGCCATGCGGTCAATGCCGATTCCCCAGGCCGCCACAGGTACATGGACCCCCAGACTTTCGGTAACTTCGGGGCGGAAGATGCCGGACCCCCCCAGTTCAAACCAGCCCAGAACGGGATGCTTAATGTGAACCTCCACCGACGGCTCGGTAAAAGGAAAGTAACCGGGAACATATTTTACTTCCTTTGCGCCGGCCACTTCCAGGGCAAACATTTCCAGCATCCCCAAAAGGGTTTTAAGGTTCACATCCTCCCCCAGGACAATACCTTCGGTCTGGTAAAAATCCGGCAGATGGGTCGCATCAACCCGGTCGTAGCGGAAACAGCGCACAATCCCAAAGTACTTGCCCGGAATCTTCGCATGGGGAAGGGTCTTGGCCGACAGTACCGTGCCCTGGCTGCGCAGGATAAGGGCCCGGGTGAATTCCCTGTCAAAGCCGTAGCCCCAGCCCCGGCTGCCGGTGGCTCCCCCCGATTCATGGGCCGCCGCCACATTGGAAAGCCAGGGCTCTTCGATAATCCTCGCATAGGCCGGGGCGCCCTTGGCCGAAGCCGCCCCCTGGGCTTCGCCGCCCCTTCCGGGGCTTGCATTTCCCGCCACCCGGTATACGTCATGGATGTCCCGGGCGGAGTGAAACTGGGGCATAAAGAGGGCGTCGGAATTCCAGAATTCGGTTTCTACCAGGGGGCCGTCAAATTCCTCAAACCCCAAGGAGGCAAGCTTGTCTTTTACGTCCTCCAGAAATTTTGCGTAGGGATTGGTCCGCCCGGGGATAAGCCGGGTGGGGGGCACTTTTATGTTGTAGGAGCGGAAGGTCTTTCCCCGCCAGCTCCCGGAGGCAAGCATTGCCGGCGTAAGGGCCCCGGTTTCCTCCCCGGTGATCCCCGCCGCCTTTAGGGCCGCCGCCAGGGTGTCCCTGCCGGTTTCGGGGGTGGAACCGGTAAAGCCAAACACCACGGTTTCGCGGTCAATTTCCCGGAACGGGGCGGCGGCGGCGGCGCGCTTTTTGGCAAGGCTTCCCATGGCAAGGCGTTCCGCTTCGGAAAGGCCCTCATGGTCCAGAAGCCGTCCTGCGGCCTCAAATTCCGCCGCCCTTTCAAGCAGGCCCCGGATCAGCGTCAAATGTTCCGCCGCCCTTCCGCCTGGACGGCCCTTTACAAGTTCCTGCTCCGGCATAATAAGCCCCTTGGAGCCGTCCATGGTTAGGGCCCCCAGTTTAGAAAGGGACCCAAAGGCGCTGCCCATATCTTTATTGTCCAACCCAAGGACCCCGGCAATTTCGGGTAGTTTCTGCCCCGGCTTTATCCGCACATATTCTATCAACCGCTCTTCGGGGGTTCCCCTCTCTTTCCATTCCCGTCCCAGGCCGGTTAATTCAAAAAAAAATTTCGTTTCCCGCCGCAGTTCCGACACGATGCCCTTCCCGGCCAGCCAGGACAAAGCCTGGTTTCCGTTCCCGCTCTTAAGGTTCAGGTCCTTTTCGATCTTTTCTGCGGTTAACTCGTCCCCCTGTGTATACGAAAGGAGGACCCGGACCTCCAGGGGATGCAGATTCTTGACGGTGTTTTGTATGTCGTCCATATCGTTCCTTTTGGGGAAGTATAGCGGTTTTAACAGTTATCCGCAATGGATTTATTCGCAGTGGGGTCTAATACCCAAGAACCCGCTTCCGCGGGGGAGGCTCATCTTTCCGGGTAAGCAGGAAAGTGTATCCCGGATAAAAATGTGTCAAGAACCCCGGGGTTTTGAGTAACACAGGGATTTTGCCAACGGTCACATGGCTTTAGGGGCAGATTGGACAGATCCTTCCAAGGCGGCTGCTACGGATCCGGGTCTTGCGGCTGTTCCCCGGGGGAGCTAAGGAGCGTAACTATTTCCGCATATTCATAATTTTCCGCGGCGATCCGTAAATCATGCACCAGGGTTCCCCCTTCCCGGTACGTGTACCGGTCAAGCTCTTTGACGGTGTCGAGGATTTCGCCGATGTTGTAGCTTCTGGCGCCGGCTAAAACCTTTTGAAGTAACCGGGGATCGGGGGCGGGTCTTTCGGTCCGGGGTTTGTCCTGGGGTAAAATTCGTTTAAGTTCTTTTATCAGCCTTTCTACGGTGCCCACAAAGGCGGTGTTCAATTCCACCACCCTGGCAAAATCCCGGGCCTTTGCCAGGGTTTCCAATTCTTTGGCCATATCCCCCACGGGGGTGGCGCAGATGCCATAACAGGATCCTTTAATGCCATGGACCAAAATAGTGTAATTTTTAATCGCCTCCAAAGTTGCGGCGGCGGATACAATGCGGAACCCGTCGATGCATTTTTGTATATTGTCCAGCAGTTTTGGGGTATCCTTCACAAAGACCTTTACAATTTCCAGGTAGGTTTCTTCATCCCCAAACTGGGCCGCGCCGGCGGCAAGATCCACCCCCGGTACGGTGTATTTTTCTAAACGGAGGGTTTTTCCGGCCGTGCCGGATTTTTCCGGTGCCGGTGATTTTTCCGGGGTATCTTTGGCCAGGTTTTTTTCTTTATCTTTATCCCGGACCCAGTCCAGCAGCATATTGTGTAAAGTACCGGCGCTAATGGGCTTGGTCATAAAAGCATTAAAGCCGTTTTTTAAAAACAGATCTTCGTTTTCCGAAAGGGCGTTGGCGGTAAGGGCGATGATGGGAATGGTCCTGGCATATCCGGTGTCCAGTCCGCGGATCCGTATGGCCGCTTCCAGGCCGTCCATGCCGGGCATCATGTGATCCATAAAAATAGCGTCGTACCGGACATCTGCCCTGGCCATAAGGTCCACCGCCTCCTGGCCCGAAGAAACCGCATCAACGGCTATCTTGTAGGGTTTCATCATTCCCCGGACAACCGCATGGTTCGTGGGGACATCGTCAACCACCAGAACTCTGGCATAGGAAAGGCAGGGTTTTTCCCTGGGGGTTTCGGTCCAGGTAAAGGTCCTAAGCCGTTCCGCCGTGTCCCTGTCCCAGGGGGAAGGATCCGCCACGGCCTGGAATAGTGCCGCGGTAAAAACACTGCCGCGGCCAAATTCACTGGCGGCATGGACGGTTCCCCCCATCATTTGGGCAAGGTTTTTTACAATTAAAAGGCCCATCCCCGTGCCACCGGCGCAGCGGCTGGTACTTGTGTCCGCCTGGCCGTAATCGGTAAAGAGTTTTTCCATGTGGCTGCTTTCAATGCCAATGCCCGTGTCCCGGACTTCAAAAACAAGAAGGATCCCCCCTCTGTCCTGGTCCGGTTTTTCAAGATCCACCCGAAGGACAATCCTTCCACAGGGGGTAAACTTAGCGGCGTTGCTTAACAGGTTGTTCACAATTTGGCTTATCCGCTGCTTGTCTCCGTGGAGTTTGCGGGGCAGGTTTTCGTTCACCTCAAGAAAAAATTCAATTTGCTTTTTTCCGATAAAAAGCCGGGCAGAATTGGAGAGCTCGCTGATAAAGGCCGGCAGGGAATAATCCGCCGGGCTTAGGGTGATCTTTCCCGACTCAAGGCTGGAAATATCCAGCAGATCGTTGACAATGTTAAGGAGGATCACCCCGGAATGATTAATGACCCTAAGGTTGTCCCGGGACTGTCCATGGCCCCTTTCCAGTTCCATCTGCGAAAGGCCGATGATCGCATTCAGGGGGGTGCGCAGTTCGTGGCTCATGTTGGCCAGAAAATAGTTCTTCACATTGTAGGCGGTCTGGACGGCGTTCTTTTGGATTTCCAGTTCCTTGGTTCTTTCCCCGACCATTATTTCCAGTTTGTGCCGGGATTCATGAAATTTTTTTAAGAGGGCCGCCAGCAGGATGATCACGGCGCCAAAGAGGATCGAAAGCAGGATCAAATAGGGCTGCCTAAACCGGATTACCGCGTCCCGGTAATCAAAGACCCTGCTTTGCCACAGGCGGACTATGGTACCGGTGTTTACCAAAGCCTGGGCTTTGCCCACCACCGCCCGGAGCGTTTCTTCCTTTTGGTTAAATCCAAAGGCGGAATCAAATTCTACGTCGAAGATCAAGTTTGCCTTAAAGCCCGGTTTTTCCAGGTAATTGGTAAGGGACAGGACCATGTTTTCCGTTCCCATTAAAAGATCTATCTCGTTCCTTTCCAGGGCCGCCAGGGCAAGCTTTATGCTGGGATATTCCACCGCATTGGGGTGCCGGGGAAACAGCCTCTTAAAGGTTTCCATATAGGCGGTGTCCCGGGCAAACCCCACCCGAAAGCTGGGGATGTCGTTGATTTCTATGTTCTGCTGTTCAACCCTGGAGATCAACGCGTAGTTATCCGATGAGTAGCTTTCTCCCCACAGAAAGCGTCCGTCTCTGCCGGCGGTTCTGATTAGTTCGGTAATCATCGCGGCCCTGCCTTGTTCCATGGCTGCCATGGTTTCTGCCCAGCTTGCTCCGGTGCTGTTTATTACTTCAAAGCGCAGGCCGCTGATGGCGCTTATCTCTTCCAGTATGTCCCAGGCAATGCCCTGCCATTTTTGTTCGGCGGGGTTATAAAAAGCCACGGGATAGTTGTCTGTTTCGATCAGCAGGGGGATGGGTCCCTTTTTCGATTGGTCTTCTACATATAGCCGTTCTTCTTCCGTCAGGGAAAAGTCGAACCGGTATGAAAGGAAGTCCCGGCGGCCCTGACGGTACAGTTCCATTAGATGATAAAAAAGGCCCTGATCTAAATATTTCTGCACCACCGAAATAACCGGTTCCAATTCGGGCTGTACGGCGGCCATCGATACGGCGCTGTAAATAAAGGGAACAAACGGTTCTGTTTTAAGATCCCGGTATTCCTCCAGCAGGGCATCCTGGAGTTCCCAAAAAAAAGCGTCCAGGGTTCCGCCGCGGAGCATACCGTAGGCTTCGTCCACCGTTTTAATGGGTACCGCCTCAAAGTCGTACCCAAGGCTTGGACCGGCCAGATTCCGGGTGGTGGTTCCTTCCATGAAGCCAAACCGGGCCCCGGCGGTCATAGGGGAGGGCCTGTCTTTAAGGGTAGTCACAACAATTATCCGTTCCGCGATGGGTTCGGTCATTTTGTATTTTTTAAGCCGTTCCGGGGTAGGGGAAAGTTCCCCGGTAAAATCGACCCTTCCCGAATCCAGATCCGCCATAAGCTGGTTCCACTCCCTAAGCTCCGGCTTAAAGCGTATTCCGAATAAATCGCTAAGCAGGCGGCAGAACAGGGCGGCGTAGCCCCCGGGGCCGGCGGGCCCCTTAAAGCACTCCATAGAATTGACCATGCCGTACACAAATATCCGGTCTGCCCTGCGAAAGGCTTCAATGGCGTCAATTTCTTCCTGGGTTACTCCGGGAATTTCCCTGTAAGAATTATACCGGGGATACCGGGTTGAAACGGGGCCTTGGTATGCTGTCCGGGGGGCGGGTGGACTGTTCTGAGTACAGCTCCACCCCAGCGGAATAAAAAGAACCGCCCAGGCGCAGCGAATTTTTAGGAGGATCTTCCTTAAGCGCCGGGGGGATTTTTTGTTCTTCCCGCCGCCGGAGCCGGTTTTACAATTCGACATTTTTAAACTGCCTGTGGCAACTTCCAAAAGCATCTGTTTTTGGAAGTCCCTGTCTATCAAAATTCTACCGCTTTTGATTCGTCCCTGTCCACAAAACATGGCCGGTGAATCTGCCGGCGCCGTTTAAAACAGCGCCCATAAAGGATGGTTCCCCTTAATAGGCGGCAAAGGGGACTATTTCTTTAAGTTCCACCAGAAAACGGCCCGCGGCCATCCATTGGCCCTTGTCCAGCCAGTACCGGGGAAAGGCCCCCAGGCTGATGTACCCGGAAGCTTCCTTGGGCCGGTTCCGCTCTCCCCCCCTAAGCATGGCCCTAAGGGCGGCCCGGGCGGCGTCTTCCAGGGCGGCGTATTTATTTTCCAGGGGGCTCCTGCCATACCCTTGCACACTGCGGATGGTTCCGGTCTTCCACCGGGTTAAACGGTACCGTTGATCCCCCGATGGCCGGTAATCCGACCACAGGTAGAGCTTAAAATCCTTTATCTGCAGGTCCGTAAGTTCCAGCCGGGGATCTTCCGCCGGTACGGAACCCAGGGGTGTAAGTTCCAGAACTTCCTCAATATTCCGGGCCCGCTCTCCTACCTCATAGCGGAAGGACCAGCCGTAAATCATGGCTCCGTAGTACCGGGCCGCTTCTGCCCGGGCCGTACCCCGGGCCTCTTCGATACTCAGGGCCCTGGTAGCTTCCGGGGCAAATCCCCGGGCCTGTTCCATCTCCACCTGCACTTCCCCCCGGAGTACCTCCTGGGCTTGCAGGGAAGGAAAGGCCAGGACAAAAAGTGCCGGTAAAAGAATCCGCCCCAGGGGGAAAAATCCGGTCTTAGCACGGTCCGGAGAAAACATAGTATATTATCGGCTTGTAAAAGCCGGTGCTTCAGCGGTATGGTTAGGGTATGAATATGCTGCGCAGATCCTTCCGCTATAGTTTTAATTCGGTGGTTTTTTATATCATTGGCGTTAATATTCTGGTGTTTTTAGCCCAGAATGTATTTAGGGGCCTTACGCTGTATCTGGCCATGATCCCCAGCCTGGTGCTTAAGGGCTGGGTATGGCAGTTTGTTACCTACATGTTTGTCCACCAAGGTTTTTCCCACATTTTCTTTAATATGCTGGGCCTGCTTATCTTTGGCACCTATGTGGAAGAGCAGATGGGCAGCAAAGAATTTCTGCTCTATTACTTTGTAACCGGCGCCCTGGCGGGGATTATTTCCTTTGGATTTTACTTCTTTACAAAAACCGACCCCGCGCTTTTAGGGGCCTCCGGCGCTATCTTTGCGGTGGAGCTGGCCTTTGCGGTCTTTTACCCCGACAGCCGTGTTTACATTTGGGGAATTCTCCCCCTGCGGGCCCCGGTTATGGTCCTTGGGTATACCGCCCTGGAGATATTTTTTGCCATTACCAGGATGCGGCAGGGGGTGGCCCACCTGACCCATCTTTCGGGCTTTGCCGTGGGGTGGCTTTATTTTTTAATCCGTTTGGGCATTAACCCCTGGAGGGCCTTCCGGGGCCGGTAGCTGCTCCGCGGGGCATCCTAGCAGCCTGTGGCAGCGGGGATGGCTGCCCCCAGCGTAAGCGCCCTGTGGACCCCGATGGGGTATGTCGATACTGTCTACAGCTGCTTTTCCACAAAAACTGAAGTTTCGGGAAAGCCTCCGTAGGCAGGCACGGTACGCGGCGGACCACCTTCAAAACATTATCGAAAAAGGCTTTCCAGCTCTTTGGTAGCATGGCGCTTAACCGGCACGGGAAAGTCCGTGGCGGTAAAGGACCGCAGAAGCCGGATCCCCGTATCGCTTAGGGGGGGGCCGGAAAAACGGCACAGATCCTTGGTGGCGGTGGCGGCGGCCATAAGTACCGACGGATCCATGGCGGCATTGTCCGGGGCTAAAAGATAGGTAAAGGCCCGGATCGCGTCCCCCGTAGGATCCACCCCTATGCGCCCTATGGATTCGCAGCAGGCGGATTTAATAATGGGCTCCCTGTCGTTGGTAAAAAGCTTGGACAGGAACGGTATGGTTTCCCGAGAACCAAGGTACCCCAAGAGCCTGATGCACTCGACCCTGTCGTTGATCTGAACCTGGGGCCGTACCGGGGAGTAGTTTGGGGACAGGGAAATTCCCGCCATTTCCATCAAGTACGCCACATAGTCGGTTTCGGCCTGTCCCACCTGGCCGGCCTTGATGGCGGCTTCGATCTCATCATGCATGGTCCGTACAATGACCGGATCAAACCGGCCGTCCCCCACCCGCGCCCAGGATGAAGGCGGAGGATTCCCCAGATTGTAGGAACCCTCCGGCGTGGGGCCGTATATAGACTGGGGTACATTCCGCTTTCGGCCCTCTATCCAATAGGCGTGGAGGATCCGGTCGGAACCGCCGGAATACAGGTACCCCTCGTCGCTGAACGAAGGAATTGCCGCAGCTCCGGTAATCCGGAGGATCCACCACCGGGCGCCGTCGGATTCCCTGAACCCCGTGGCCCCCTTGGTGGAAAGGGTATAGATCCCCCGCTCGTCAAACTGCATGGCCGCCCAATAGGGCTCCAAATTACCGCTGCCCTGTTCCGCGGCGGTTTCGTGGCTGTTGGCGGTCCAGAGCAATTCCCCCCCGGGGCTGGAAAGCAGCTGGACCCTGCCGTCCCGCAGGGTTACCGCCACCTTATCCTGCCAGCCCACCGCAGCCACCGGGGTCTGGGCCAGGGCCGGCAGGGATTCCTTTACCAGACTGCCCGTATCGTCCCGGTAGATCCTCTCCACCGTTCCGGCGGCGTAAAAAAGGAAGAAGGAATCCTTTCCCGCGGAAGTTTCCAGGGGAACGATATGAAGGGGTTTGGAATTAAGCTGGAGCTTTTCCACGCTGCTTAGGTGGCTTAGCAGGGCAAATTCGTTGTTGTCCAGGACCATGGCCAGGCCCCCCCGGTGATCCAGGATCGGCTTTACAAAGATCGGGCTGCCCAGGTCTATCATCCACAGGGAATAGCCCGATGCCGTCCGGCAGTATACCTTGGATCCTATGGGTATAAAAAGTCTGCTGTCCCAGCCCACCACAATGGGGGAGCTTACGGGGTTCCCCAATTCCAGTTTCCACAGTTCCCTGCCCACCCGGTTAATGGCAAGCACCGTTCCCCCGGCGGTACAGGCGTAGGTGGTGCCCTCCCGGGACCGGCTTACATGGGCGCTAAGTTTTTCGTTGGCATGGTAGGTCCAAAGCCAGTTGCCAAAACGGCTGTAGGATTTAACATCCCCCTCTTCCAGGACCACCACCGCCGATTCGGCCTGAAGGGTGGGAAGCCCAATCACCGTACCCATAAGGTCCTGTTCCCAAATCGGTTCAGAACTGGGCTGGACCGGAGCCTGCCTAAGCTGGGCGCTTAGAAAAGCCGGAACCATACACACAAGGATTAAACCGAGGGGCCTTTGCCAATGTAACAGTGTTTTGAAGATCCTTTGGATACCGAACATTTTTCTACCATTGTTATTATTTATACGTGCCATACATATACTATGCTAGTATTTTCCGGTATTCTGCAATAGTGGTACAGCGGATCAGCCCGTTCCGTAGTTTTCCCCCCATACCGGGGAGCCCCATGGTCCCCCTGGTATAGGCGCAAAATTGCTTGCGCATCTCCAAACAGGCCCTGGTTTCTCCTATGTCCGCGGCCCGCATCTCCAGGTGCCGCAGCGCCGTCCTAACCCGCTCCGCCGTATCCGGGGCGGTCCAGGCTCCGGTTATTAAAAGGGCTTTAGAGGCGGAAAAAATAAAGGGGTTCCCCATGGCGCCCCGGGCAAACATTACCGCGGCGCAGCCCGTTTCCTGTAACATGCGGCGGGCATCCTCGGGGGTGCAGAGGTCCCCGGAGCCGGTGACGGGAACCGGCAGGGCGGCCCGCAGGTCCGCAATAAGGGACCAGTCGCTTTTGCCGCTGTACCCCTGGGAGCGGGTCCGGGGATGGAGGGTGATCATCGCCGCCCCCGCCTCCAGGGCAATGCGGGCGCACCGGGAATAGTTTACAGAACCGGCATCCCAGCCGGAGCGGATTTTTACCGTCACCGGAATATTCCCCAGGCTGTTCCGGCTTGCCCGGACCATGGCTTCCACCGCCCGGCCCAACCGGGGAGGATCCCGCATCAGTGCGGAACCTGCCCCGGACTTTACCACCTTGGGAACCGGGCAGCCGGCGTTTAAATCCACCAGGTCCGGCCTAAGGGGAGCCAGGAGGGCGCAGGCCCGGCCCAGGGTTTCGGGGTCCGCCCCAAAGAGCTGTATTCCGTAGCGGTCCTCCCCCGGTCCCCGCCGGATCAGCAGGGCCTCCGCCGAAGGATTCCCCGCCGGCAGATTTTCCCCGGACGGGGCGCCCTGGCCGGGGCCCAGACCGTAACGGCCGGGGTTCCTAACCAGGGCTTCGGAAGAGATCAACTCGGTAAAGCCCAGGTTTGCCCCCATTTCGGCGCAGATGGACCGGAATATCCGGTCGGTATAACCCGCCGCCGGGGCAAGAAAAAGGTTTCCCGGAAGGCTAAGGCCGCCGATGGCCACGGGACGGTACAGGGCAGCGGGAATTTGCGCTCTATCCGTTGGGGAGCCCAAAGAAACGGTTGGCATTTTCCCAAAGCTGATCCGCCAGTTTTTCCTCGCTCATTTCCAGCATCTCCGCCATGAACCGGGCCGTAATAGGCAGGTACTTGGGCATGTTTCGCTTGCCCCTAAAATCCGCAGGGACCATAAAGGGACTTTCCGATTCAATAAGCAGCCGATCCTGGGGGAGAATCCCCAGGGTTTCGTGGAGGTTCCGGGCATTCCGGTAGGTAAGATTCCCCGCAAAGGAAAAGTACAGGTTCAACTCCAGGGCCTTTTTTGCGTATTCCGCATCCTCCGAGTAACAGTGGAGTATACCTCCCTTAGGGGGCAGCCGGTCCCGGAGTATGTCCAGCACATCGTGCCCCGCATCCCGGTTATGGATAATAACCGGCATGTTAAGTTTAGCGGCCAGGTCCAACTGGGTTATAAAAAGCTCGATCTGGGAATTTTTATCCCCAAATTTACGGTAATAATCCAGGCCGATTTCTCCTATGGCCACCACCCGGGGAAGCAAAAGACTCTGTTCAATGGTTTGAACCCAGTTTTTGCCGGGGTTCTGTACCTCCGACGGGGACACCCCCACCGCGTGGTACACATTTTCGGCGGATTTTAGATTCTCGTAGACCACGGAAAAATCATGGAGGCTGTTACAAATCGATACAAGCCTGGCAACCTGGGCTTGGCGCGCTTCCTGAATGATAATAAGCTGTTCAATAGGGTCATCCACAATGAGCCCTATATGGGCGTGAGTATCAAAATACTGCATGGTTTGTCCAATAGGTTAGGTTATATGATTTTCTGGCTTTCCCAGAATATACCCAAGTGTACCAGGGAAGGGTAAAAAAGTCAAGGTATATTCTTTGCAATGGGATCCACTACCTAAGAACCCGCCTTTTTTCCCCCGGGACAGCGGGTTCTTGGGGGGCCCTGGGGCGGAGGGGCTTATTGGAGGGCGGGGTCCATATTCGAGGTATTATTCTCCCAAGGCCGCATTCACATTGGATATGGTCTTTTGCAGGGTTTCTATTTTTTGAAGATTGGCGGCATTCTGGGCTTGAAGGCTTTCTATCTGCCGTTCCCGTTCTGCCACGGTCTGCTGCATGGCGGTATTTTGTTCCTGCAGGGCGCTGTAACTCTTTTCCAGTTCCGCCAGGGAGCCTTCCCGGGCGGTCAGGGCGGCGTTCCGGTCCGCAAGCTGCCGCCGCAGTTCCGCCTCTGCCCCGGCGCCGGGGGGAACCACCGGGATTTCCGCGGGGGCCGCCGCTTGCGCCGGGGTCCCGGCTGTCAGGGCCTCCGCCGCCAGGGACTCCAGGGCATTGAGGGCTGCGGCATCGCTTTCCCTGCGGGCCTGAAAGCTCCGTAAATTTTGAAAGGCCGGGGTGGACAGGTATTCCCTTAGGGCGGCAATGGTCCCTGCGGCCTCCCGGTACTGGCCGGCCTGGATCTGCCGGGAAAGGACGGCGTAATATGCGGAAAGCTGCTTTTCGGCCAACAGGGATTTTTCTTCAACATCGGCAAGTTTTGCCAACTCGTCCCGGGCAGCTTGAATTTCCGCCCTGCTTTGGGCAGAAAGATTTTCCAGGGCGCCCTGCTGTTCCGCCAGCCGGGCATGCAACCCCGCTTCCCGTTGACGGGCCTCGGTCTCCCGCTGCCAGGCATTGGCCAGGATCCGGGCCCGTTCAATCTGGAGCCGGCTTAGGGAGCCCCGGTATTCTTCCTGCTGCCGGTGGAGTTCTTCCATAAGGGTCCGTTGCTCACCGGTAAGCTCCTCTAAAGAATCAAGCCTTTCTAGTTCCGCATCAACTTCGGTAATCCGGCTGTTCATCTCGTCAATGGCCTGATCTTTTTCGGTCAGCTGCAGATCCACCTCCCGGCGGATCTCCTGGATCAGGGCCTGGGCGGTAATATCCAGGACAGAGGCGGATTTTCGTATTTCCACCGTGCCGGATTTTTGAAGCGCCGTAAGAAAAAAAAGGGCCGCCCCTAAAAGCAGGACCCCCAGGACATTAACCAGCAGGGGAAACATGCTCCGTTTGGCGGCTTCTCCCCTGGCCGGAGGCCGGGGCGGATCAACCGCTTCCCGGGCCGAAGCGGCTTCTATCCGGGCGTTGATCTCGTTCCGTTCTTCCTCGGAAAAAACTTCGATCTCCGTCTTCCCGAATTCCGTCCCTTCGGCTCCGGTCCTTCCGGATTCTATCTTTCCGGAAACCTGCGTATCCCCCATGGTTCCCCCTATCTTGCATCAACCGCCAGGGCTTCCTTGGCGGCCAGCCGCACCCCTCCGGCCTTAATGCCCTTTACCAGATAATCCTGGGCTTTAAAGGTCTCTGTAAAAACCTTAAGCCGGGGCTTGGGCTTGTACTTTACGGTGAAGGTAAATTTGGCCCTGGTGTCGCCGTGAAGCACCGTGGAGCCGTCCGGAAGAAGGGCATAGTCCTTGTTTATGATCCATCCGGTAATTTGAAACCGTTTAATACAGGGGTACCCTGTTTTTGGTTCCGCATATATAAGGGTAAAAATTATCGAAGAAAGGTTCTCTTTGTTTGCCTCCCCTATATAGCAGGCATTGGGGCCCACAAAGGCCTTTTCGGGAATGCCCGTGACCGACCACACCCCGTTACGGCGGATCACCAGGATCCGGTCAAAGGGGGAAAGTTCCGCCACCACTTCACCCCCGGAGACGGAACTGCCCAGGTACCCGGTGGTTCTGTCGTACTTAAGCTGCAGGTCCCGGCGGACCACCTCTTTTACATCCACCTTCTCGAAGGTTTCAATAAGGGTCCGTCTTTTGCCCCCGCCGGCTTCCGCCTGGGCCTTTATTTTATCGATGATCCTGTCCAAAAAGCCCAGGGCATAGGGCGTAATATTTTTTAAATGATACGTGATCTGTTTAATCCGGCTCCGGATCGTTTCCATTTCTTCCCGGGCCCTGTTAATATCGTAGAGCGAAATCCGGCGGATGGGAATTGTAAGAAGGTGGTCCACATCTTCGGCGCTTACGCCCCGCGGTCCTATTTCCTTAAGGAAGGGCTTAAACCCGGCAATCACCGAATCGCTTACTCCTTTGGCGGTCTTCATTTTTTCGATAACCTTGTAAATTCTTTCTTCAATAAAGATCCGTTCCAGGGTTCGCAGATGAAGCTTGTCCAGCAGTTCATTCCTTTCCAGTTCCAGTTCTTTGGTAAGGATCTTTACCAGCAGTTTGGCATGGTATTTGATTACCTCGGTGACGGTCATAATTGTGGGAAGGCCGTTTTTAATCACCAGCAGGTTTACCGAAATAGACTGCTCACATTCGGTAAAGCCAAAAAGGGCGTCCACCGTTTCTTCCGAATACACTCCCCGGGCAAGCTTAATTTCTATTTCTACATTTTCTGTGGTATAATCATTGATCCCCTGTATTTTTATCCGTCCCGCCTTGGCGGCGGCCTCTATACTGTTGATGGTGCTTTCGGTGGTGGACCCAAAGGGCAGTTCCCTAATTACGATACGCTTAGGATCGGAGGTGTCAAGTTTTGCCCGGACCAGGACTTTTCCGTTTCCGTCCTGGTAGCCGGACACATCCACCAGGCCCCCGGTAAGAAAGTCCGGGTACAGCTGGAATTTTTTTCCCTGGAGGCAGGCCTTTTCCGCCTCCAGCACCTCCAGAACATTGTGGGGAAGTACCTTGGTGGACATACCCACGGCTATGCCCTCGGCCCCCATGATCAGCAGCACCGGAATTTTTGCGGGGAAAAGTACCGGCTCTTTTTTTCTGCCGTCGTAGGAATCTACCGTGGGGGTCAGCTTGGGGTTATAAAAAATTTCCTTGGCCAGGGGGGTACAGCGGCATTCAATGTAGCGGGCCGCCGAAGCTTCGTCCCCGGTATAGATGTTGCCAAAATTCCCCTGGCGGTCTACAAATAGTTCCTTGTTTGCCAGCACCACCAGGGCGCTGCCTATGGATGCGTCCCCGTGGGGATGGTATTGCATGCAGTGGCCTACCACATTAGCAACCTTGTGGAATTTGCCGTCGTCCATTTCAAAGAGGGAATGGAGTATACGCCGTTGTACGGGCTTTAGGCCGTCTTCCAGGTCGGGAATGGCCCTGTCCTTAATAACATACGAAGCGTATTCAAGAAAATTTTTGTCAAACAGGTTTTTGATGTATGCCACTTTATACTGGTACATGCTATAGCAGATGCCAAAAGATGTCAAGGAAACAGAAGAAACCCCGGGGATCGCCGCCCCCTGCTATGGTTAAATTTAACGGGGCGTAATTCACCCCCGAAATGCCCCATTTTAAAATGTAACTTTAGGCCCCTTTACAAGATCCACCGGATATGACACACTCTGGTATGGAACCCCGCGGCATCTTTCGGAATATTTCTCCTATTGATCATCGTTATTCCCTGTCGGAGCGGGCCGTCTTTGACGCCCTTGCCGCGTGGCTTTCGGAGGAAGCTTCCATTGCCGCCTGTGTCAAGGCCGAAGTTGCCCTGATTATCGCCCATCTTAGGATCCGTACAAAGGAAGATCTGCCCCCGGAGCGGCGTTCCCTTTTATACCGGATCGGGGAATCGGTGCTTCCCGAAGAGGTCTATGCCGAGGAAGAAAAGACCCGGCACAATATACGGGCCCTGGTGAATGTGCTTAAGAAAAGGGTCCCCCCGGAACTTGCACCCCTGGTACATCTGGGGGCCACCAGTGTGGATATACTGGACAGTTCCCTGGCCTACAGGATGAAGGGTTGCTGCAGAGAGGTGGTGCTGCCCGCCCTTAAGGGGCTGGAAAAACGTCTCTGCGATTTTACGGAACAGGAGGCGGCCACTCCCCAGGTGGGCCGAACCCACGGCCAGCACGCGGTGCCCATCACCGCGGGTTTTGCCATGGCCGAGTATGTATCCCGGCTGGGAAAGTCGATCCTGGAGATAGGGCGCCTTTCCGCAGACCTTAGGGGAAAACTTGCCGGCGCCGTGGGGGCCTATAACGCCGCCAGTATGCTGGTCCGGGACCCGGAGGAGTTGGAAGGGCTTTATCTGGAGGAACTGGACCTTAAAGCTTCAGAACATTCAACCCAGCTTGTGGAGCCCGAATATCTTCTTAGGCTTCTTTTGGAATATAACACCGCCTTTGGGATTATCGCCAACCTGGCGGACGATCTTCGCAACCTCCAACGGACCGAAATTGCCGAATTTAGAGAAGGCTTTGCCGCCGATCAGGTGGGCTCTTCCACCATGCCCCAGAAACGGAACCCCTGGAATTCGGAGCATGTAAAAAGCCTGTGGAAGGCCTTTATGCCCCGGGCCTTAACTTTTTTCATGGACCAGATC
Organism: Spirochaetaceae bacterium; assembly: GCA_031277165.1. Classification (GTDB taxonomy): domain Bacteria; phylum Spirochaetota; class Spirochaetia; order Treponematales; family Breznakiellaceae; genus JAISLT01. Next base: position 41,938 of record JAISLT010000033.1, on the reverse strand, counting down.
AGCGAACACCAGCGGGATCTTTCCAATTCCGCAAGCCAGCGCTTTATGGCCGACTATGTGGCCGGTTTCTGCCTGGCCGTAAGCCGCATGACGGGCGTCATAGAAGGCCTTAGTGCGGACCGGGAACGATGCCTGGCAAACCTCCGCAGCGGCGGGGGGGGCATTCCCGGCGGAGTGCTGGCGGAACCGGCATACATCCTGCTTGCCAAATCCGGGGAATCCGCCGCCCACGAGCTTATTAGAAAGATCACCCTTCGGGCGGAAAAAGAAGGAACCTCCTTTGCCGCGGCCCTGGCGAAGGAGCCGGAAATTTTAATGCGGATAGGGAAACAGCTTGCAGAAATGGGCGCCGTCCCACAGGAGGATCCCGCGGGGGGGGCAAAGGTTTGGTTTGAAAACCCCGAGTATTACTGCGGCCTGGCGGTTAAAAAGGCCAGGGAACTGGCCGGAAAATTTAGGGACCTGATGAACTAGCAGCCTGTTGCACTTGTGGATCCGGGTTATCAAACATGGCGAAGATTTAGAGCCAATCCCAAAACCCGGCTGGTTTTGGGAAAGCCTCTTTAGAGCAAAGAGAAAATACTGGGGAGAAAACAAATGTTAAAAGAAGCCCTGTCCTACGATGACATCCTGCTCCTTCCGGGGTACAGCGATGTACTTCCCCGGGACTGTGACGTGGCAACCCTGCTTTGCGGGGACCTTATGCTGAATGTGCCGGTTATATCCAGCGCCATGGATACGGTCACGGAAGATACGCTGGCCATCGCCATAGCCCTTGAGGGGGGCGCCGGAGTAATCCACCGCAACCTTAGCCCGGAAGAACAGGCCCGGCAGGCTGCGGCGGTAAAACGTTTTCTTAACTGGGTAATAGCCTCCCCGGTGACCGTGGGGGAGGATGCGTCCATTGCGGATGTAAAAATTGTTATGGAACGGTTTAATATTTCGGGGATGCCCGTGCTGGATCAGGGGGATCGCCTGACCGGGATTATTACCAACCGGGATCTGCGCTTTTGCCGGGACGATACGCTGAACGTGACCGAGGTGATGACCAAAAACCCCGTGGTGGTCCAGGGGGAACCGACGGTATCCGAGGCCAGAGAAAAATTCGATAAGCACCGGATCGAAAAACTTCCGGTGGTAGATACGGAGGGCCATCTTAAGGGGCTTATCACCGTTAAGGACATGGAAAAGCACGACCTCTTTCCCAATGCCGCCACGGACAAGGGGGGGCGGCTTATTGTGGGGGCCGCGGTCTCTCCCCATGATTATAAGCTGCGGATGCCCCTGCTCCAAAAGGCCATGGTGGACTTTGTGGTTTTGGACACCGCCCATGGAGACACCGCCAGCGTCATGGATGCGGTGGCGGGAATAAAAAAGAAATTTTCCATCCCTGTTATCGGGGGAAACGTGGCCAGCAGGGAAGGAACCCGGCGGCTCATCGATGCCGGGGCCGATGCGGTTAAAATAGGGGTGGGCCCCGGCTCAATCTGTACCACCCGCATTGTGGCCGGCATCGGGGTACCCCAGTTTACCGCGGTTTTGGAATGTGCCGAAGAGGCGGCCAAAGACCACATCCCCGTGATAGCCGACGGGGGCATTAGATTTTCCGGTGATATTACCAAGGCCATAGCCGCCGGAGCCGGGGCGGTAATGATCGGCAACCTCTTTGCCGGCCTAAAAGAGGCTCCGGGAAAGGAAATTCTGTTCGACGGAAGGATCTTTAAAGAATACCGGGGCATGGGCAGCATGGGGGCCATTAACGACGGCGCCGGAGACCGTTACCAGATTGGGAAGGACGAAAAACCCGTCCCCGAGGGCATAGAAGGACGGGTCCCCTATAAGGGGGAGCTAAAAAACTATCTTTACCAGCTTGTGGCGGGGCTTCGCAAGGGCATGGGATATTGCGGGTGCAGAAATATCGATGAATTAAAACGGTACCGGAATTTTGTCCGGATCACCACCGCGGGCTGGCGGGAAAGCCACGTCCACGACGTAACTATTACCCAGGAGGCGCCGAACTACGGCAGAAGCTAAGCCTTTCGGCGGGGGAGCTTCATTGCGGTTCAGGTAAATTTGGCTGCGGCTGTCCCAAAAGCTTCAACGGACTTCATCCGCATAATGCCGATGAAAAATACCCTATGTACTGCGGAGCAATTGCCGGGGGCAGTGTGATGGGCTGCAAGCATGGTCCCACGGGAAAACACGAAACCCAATGCAGCCCCCGGACATTTGCGGAATGTCCGGGTAAAGAACGCTGCCGGGAGGCAGCGCGCCCCCTTGACAAGTTCCGGGGCCCTGTGATAGTCTTATCATATCACCTTGTGGGCAAAGACCTGTTGGTTCTGGCTTTTGAGGGTTACCATGCCGAGTATGCGATGCGTATGCTATTACCGCATGTTTTCCCAGGCCGCCCGCCTGGGTTTTTTATGCGGTAACGCAAAGGATAAAAACATGGTAAAAATTCCAGTAAGAAAAAAACAAAAAACCACCGGGGATGTATTTATTGACCGGGAATACATCGAGGGATTGCTGGAGGAGGCCAAGTACACAGATGACGGCGCTATTAATGCGTATCTGGACAAGGCAGAACGGTTTGAGGGGCTTAATCACCGGGAGATAGCGTCCCTTCTGGCAACGGATAACCCCGATCACCTTGGGCGGATCTTTTCTATAGCGTGGAAGATTAAGCAGCATATTTACGGGAACCGGATCGTCCTCTTTGCCCCCCTGTATGTGAGCGATCACTGCGTAAACCGCTGTTCCTACTGCAGCTACAACTGCAGCCATAGTTTTCCCCGGCGCAGGCTTACCATGGACGAGATTCGGGGAGAGATAAAAATTCTGGAAGAAATGGGCCACAAGCGGATTGCCATGGAAGCGGGGGAAGACGACCGGGAATGTCCCATCGACTATATTTTAGAATGTATGCATACCATCTATGGCATGAAATTTAAAAACGGCGAGATTCGGCGGATCAATATAAACATAGCCGCCACCACGGTGGAAAACTACCGGAAGCTTAAAGATGTGGGGATAGGGACCTATATCCTTTTCCAAGAAACCTACCATCAGCCCACCTACGACAGGGTCCATCTGGCGGGGCCCAAGAAAAACTTTGCCTACCATTTAAGCGCCTTTGACAGGGCCCACGAAGGGGGAATCGACGATGTGGGAGGGGGAGTCCTTTTTGGCCTGGCGGATCCCTACTTTGAGGTGCTGGGTTTAATGATCCACAACGAGCATCTGGAAGAAAAATTTAACGTGGGGTTCCATACCATCTCGGTGCCGCGGATTTGTCCCGCCAATGGCATGGACATGGGGGATTTTCCCCATTTGGTGGACGATAGGACCTTTGAAAAAATAGTGGCAGTCATACGGCTGGCCGTTCCCTTTACGGGGATGATCCTCTCTACCAGGGAGAACCACGAAATGCGGAAGAAACTGCTTAAGCTGGGCATTTCCCAGATTAGCGCCGGTTCCAGCACCGAAGTGGGGGGCTATGCCCTGCGGGAAAAGCGGGAAACCTGTAATCCCCAGTTTATTGTAAACGACGAGCGGGATGCCCTGGAGATTATCACCGAATTGATGGATGACGGCTATATCCCCAGTTTTTGTACCGCCTGTTACCGGAACGGCCGCACCGGGGATCGCTTTATGGGTCTGGCAAAATCGGGGCAGATCAAGAATGTCTGCCTGCCCAACGCCCTTATGACCCTTTGCGAATACTCCATGGATTATGGGGATCCCCCCTTTAAGCAAAGGGCCGCGGCCACCATTAGCCGGGAGATTCCGGGGATTGGCAGCGAAAAGATCCGGGCAAGAACCGCGGAGAATGTGGAAAAGATCAAGACCGGGGAACGGGACTTCTTTGTGTGATCCGCTTGACTGCCCCGGGGCTGCGGGGTATATTTCAGGTGTTCTGCAAATGTCTAAAATAAATACCCCTAAGGAGACAGTGTATGTCAATGATACAAAAAGAGGTTAGTGATTTTTCGGTCCAGGCGTTTTATGGCAATGGGTTTAAAACCGTAACCAAGGCCGATATTCTGGGCAAATGGAGCCTTTTTTTCTTTTACCCGGCGGACTTTACCTTTGTCTGCCCCACCGAACTGGAGGATCTGGCGGACCGGTACGATGATTTTAAGGCCCTGGACTGCGAAGTATATTCGGTTTCCTGCGATACCCATTTTGTCCATAAGGCATGGTACGACATATCCAAGACTATTCAAAAGATCCGCTACCCCATGCTGGCGGACCCCACCGGCGCCCTGGCCCGGGATTTTGGGGTATTGATAGAGAAGACCGGCCTGGCGGAACGGGGGGATTTTATTGTCAATCCCGGGGGAAAAATTGTGGCCTACGAGGTTATCGCAAGCAACGTGGGGCGTAATGCCGGCGAGATTTTACGGCGGGTCCAGGCATCCCAGTATGTGGCCCAAAACGGCGACCAGGTTTGCCCCGCCAAATGGAAACCCGGGGACCACACCCTTAAGCCCGGCATTGATCTTGTGGGCCGCTTATAAGCCCCGCGGCAGGTTCCCCGGCAGCATGAGCCCCCTATGGCAGCGTTAAGCCCGGCGGCACAGCCCGGCGCGGTTACTTCGCAGGGGCTAAAGTTCTCACTTGGTAATCACGGCGCTTACTTTTTATGTTGACTTTTTGCGGTGGGGGCCGTACAATGCTAGTATATGAACCTTAAGACAGTACTTACCAAGGATACCATCAGCCTTCATTTGAAGGGGACAAACAAAGAAGAAATTATCAACGAATTGCTGGACATTCTGGTGTCGGCGGGGAAGATCCAAGACAGGGCGGCGGCCTTTGCGGCGGTAATGGACAGGGAACAAAAAATGTCCACCGGGATGAAGCACGGTATTGCCATACCCCATGGGAAAAGCGCCACGATCAAGGATCTGGTGGCCTGTATCGGCATCTCCGAGGCCGCGGTGGACTTTGATTCCCTGGATCATGAACCGTGCCGGATTTTTATTATGACCCTTTCCCCCCTGGAAAAGACCGGTCCCCACCTGCAGTTTCTGGCGGAAGTAAGCCTGCTTTTCAAAAGTTCCGAAAAACGGGCGGAAATTCTAAAGAGCCAGACGCCCGGGGATATACTAAAGATACTGGCAGAATAAGCTCCCCGCCCCCAGAAGCTCCCCCGCGCAAGCGGGTTCTTGGGTATTAGACCCCACTGCGAATAAATCCGGGGTCCGGCCCCAGGGAGGCTCGCGCCGGATAGGGTAATTGACAATCTTTGTCCCCGGATGGTACAGTCTCTCCATGGTAAGGCCCGAAAAAAATAATGAATTTTCTCTAGTTTTGCCCGCAATCCGCCCCACTTGGCACGGAACTTGCTCTCTCTCTCTCTCTCTCTCTCTCTCTCTCTCTCTCATAATACTCACCGTCATCTTTTTCAGGCGGGGAGTTTTGCGTATAGCAAAACTCCAACGCAATGCGCAGCATTGCGAACTCACCGCCATCTTTTCAAACTTCCTTCTGTTTCTTGTTTAATTCTGACTATTTTAATCGCCTTTTGTCGCTCATTACTTGTTTTTCCGCCCGCGGCAAAGGCTGCGGGTTTTTATGAGGAGCAAACCTTACGCGTTGCGTAACTTCCAATTTGATGTCCGCGGCAAAGTGCCGCGGTATACAGGAGCATGGTACATGAAAAATGTCGTAGTAAAGCTTTTCCCCGCGGTGCTGGGAATTTTTGTTCTGGCGGGCTGTGCCAAGGTTACCGGCGTAACCCTTACGCCCCCGTCCTTTATTGCCCGGGGCGGGACTGCCCAATTTACCGCGGCCGTTGAGGGAACCGGCAATCCCAGCCAGAAGATAAAATGGGAGATCACCGAAACCGTGGCCGAAGGAACATCCGTTTCGGAAGAGGGCCTCCTCACGGTGGCCCAAGACGAACCGGCCATGAGGCTGACGGTCCGGGCCGTATCCGCCGCGAACAAAAACGTATCCGCCGAGGTCCCCGTTTTGCTGACGGACGCCCTTTACGGCGCCTGGCTACAAAATGAGTCTACCCATACCTTCACGACTACTCTTTCCGCGGATTCCCTGACGGGTAGATACAGGGCATTTTCTGGTAGCGGCATGCGGTCAAGAGCAGGCTATACGGTCGAAAACCTTTCTTGGACACCGGTAGTAATGGATGCTCCAAATCTGCAGGAAAATTTTCCTTTGGGCTATCTGATAAACGGTACGATTGTGGAAGCCTATAATGTGAGCGACATGAAAAAAGGGGGCTCGTTCGCTTATACCTTTTATCCTCATGTGGACGGGAGTATGGTACTGCGTTTTTCTCTTCCGGATCCCGATGGCAGTATGAGAGTGAATGAATACATGAGAACCAAAATCGAGGAAGAATAGGGATGCGATCCCCTGTTCACCATCCACGGCGGTGAATATCTGGCCGGGGAAAGGCTGGAAAAGCAATTCCCCGGCTGCGAGGTCTGGGTCCCCGTCAAAGACGGGGCATCGACCTGCTTGTGGTCAACGCCGCGGACCGCCGTAAAAACGCCGGTATCCAGGTAAAGTATTCCCTATACCAAAACGGCGCCTTCCGCTATACTCACAACCATGACAACACGAACCTGTACGGTGGAAGAAAACAAACGGCACTGCAACTGCAGTTTTAGCTGCGGCAAAGCGGGAATCTGCTGCCGGTGCCTCAGCTATCACCGCGCCCAGGGCGAACTGCCCGGCTGCTACTTTCCCCGGGAGGCCGAAAAGACCGGGGACCGCTCCATCGCCCATTTTATCAGCATTGTGCAGAAACAGGGCAGCGCCTACTTACGCTAAACTGCGCCGCGAAGTGCGGTAAACCGCCGGCGGCGCTTCCTCGCAGGCTTGTGCTCTTTTCAAAACCGGAGGCTTAGCTCCAGCGGCCTTGCACTTGCAGGGTTTGACAGCTTTTTTCGCTGGAAAAGCCATCAAAACCACGATTACCGGGCTGCTTTGGCAGTTTGCAAGGCGAAAAATCGCCTGATCGGCGATTTTTGGAGGTTTTATGCACGAAGTGCAACAAACTGCTAGGGTCTTTACTGTATTTTCTTTAGGGCGTCCTGGGCCAGGCGCTGAACAGCCCCTGTCCAGTCTGCCTGAAGTACCGACCGCAGGGCGTTCCGTGCCAGGGGCCGGCCGGTGTTTCCCAGGGCGGGGATAATCACCCGGACCAGCCGCTCATCTTCCCTGGTTAGGGTTCCCCGGGCAAGCCTGGTGTTCATATCATACAGAAACGAAGAAAGACGCCGGACGGAATCGTCGGTGGCCAGGGCGGAAAGGGCGGCCACGGCGGCGATCTGTTCCTCTTCGTCGGAGGCTTCCCGGTAGCACCGTTCCAGCAGGGGGTATACGTTGGTATCCTCCGTGCCGTAGCGGCGGATCATGCCCAGGGAAAGTTTCCGGGTGCTGGTTAGGATCGACCGCTGGCTTACCGTGTTGGTATTGCTCCGCCAAGCCTCGGCCAGGGACGCCACCGCCCCCTGGGATTTCTGCTGGGTGGTAATGTCCGCCGCCTCCAGGGTTTGGAGGGCGGTGTATTTTACCGCAAAATTGTAGGAACTGCTGCGGATCACCGAAATAAGGGGCTCGGTGGGGTTGTCCATAATCTTGGGCAGGGCCTCTTTGGCCCTGCTTTTAAGCCGGTCCGAATACCAGCCGGTGGTTACAAAAAACACCGGAAGATACCCGGAACTATCCTTGTATTCTTCCAGGGCGCCGATGGCCCCGTAGGCCACCTGTTCCCGGACCAGGGGATCCTCCCCCGGTTCAATATTAATGTCCGAAAGCAGCTGGACTACCTGGGGAATGTAATCCGCCGCCTGCACTTTGCCCAGGGAGCTAAGGGCCTCGGCCCTAACCAGGGGGTTGGTAAAGGTTTCCACCACCCTCCACAGGTTGGGGCCCCCATCGGTATACTGGGCTTCCCCCAGCCGGGCGGCCAGTATCAGGGCCATGTCGTCGGCGGCCTTGATCTCCGCGGCGCCCCTTATGGTGGGATGCTCCCGCAGCAGGACATCTAGGGCATGTCCAAAAAATTCCGGCGCGGCATCCCCGTCGGCGATGGCGTTTTGAAGTACCCCCAGTTTACCCTGTATGGTACCCTGGCTGTCGAACTGCAGGGTGTAAAAATCCACTTCCTGATCCTGGGCGTTTAAGGCTCCCAAAATAACCGTAAAAACAAATACTATTGGTATAATCTGTTTCATATTGTAATAGTATGCCACTATTATAAAAAGTATCAACCGTCTTCCATGAATTTAAACCGGTTTTTTGGGCCCGCCCAAAGGGTACTCCCTGCGGTGTTGCGAACAGGCCCCTTCTTACGCATAATAGGGGTTATGACAATGCTTTTGGCGCGGCCGCGGGGGGCCGGTTTTGGCCCGGGGTTTGGTTCCGGGTGAATTTTGAAGCCGAGCTAAACAAACTCCTTTCCCTTGAAAACGGCGGGCTCCCCGGCCAGGGCTTTGCCGCGGGGGAGCGGGAACTGTTGGCGGAATTCAGCAAAAAACAGACCGAGGTTTCCCTGCAAATCGAGGAGATCTACGACCTCGTAAAAGAGCAGGGGTTTTTGCGGGAAACCGCCGCAGCCGAAAAATCCCGGGCGGACCAGTTGGTATGGGCGGCCCTTGGCCTGGCGGATCTGCTGGAGGACTTTTGCGCCTACGCCGGGCAGAGCGGCAGCGAAGAACTCAAGCACCAGGCAAAGCTTCTATGGGACAAGGCCGGCGGCATCCTGGCGGACCGGGGCATCCTCCGTTTTGGAGGGGAGGGAGAGAGCCTCAATCCCCGGATCCATACGGTCCAGGCAGGCGCCGAATCGTCCCTTCCCCGGGAGCAGGTGATCCGGGTGCTGCAAAGCGGTTATGCGTATCAAAACGCCGTTTTGCGGAAGGCCGCGGTGGTGGTAAGCCGGGGGCAGGAAGACGCTTCGGTATCTGAACAGGAAGGACCAAGCGAAGGAGAGTATACGGAATGAGCAGAATAGTAGGGATCGATCTGGGTACATCCACCTCGGAAATCGGCTGCATTGTGGACGGCTCGGCCCGGCTTATTCCTAATTCCCTGGGCAGGCTGATTACCCCCTCGGTGGTGCATATCGGCCAGGACGGAAAGATCCTGGTGGGGGAGGAAGCCGCGGAATACCTTTTTACCCGGCCCGACTGCACCTTTATGGAAGTTAAACGCCTTACCGGCGGCGGCGAAAAACTTACCGCCCACGGCAAGGAATACGCGCCGGAGGAAATTCAGGCCATGCTCCTCCGTTACCTGGTGGGCTGTGCGGAAACCAGCCTGAACGAAAAGATTGACCGGGCGGTGATCACCGTGCCGGCCTACTTTACCGATGTCCAGCGGCGGGCCACCGCCAAGGCGGGGGAACTGGCGGGGCTGCGGGTGGAGCGGATCATCAACGAGCCCACCGCGGCGGCCCTGGACTACGGCCTTTCAAACCTCAAGGAGTGCAAGAACGTGCTGGTCTACGACCTGGGGGGCGGCACCCTGGATGTGACGGTGCTGGAACTGTTCGAGGGGGTCATCGACGTAAAGGCCAGCTGCGGCAATAACCACCTGGGGGGCAAGGACTTTGACGAGATTATCATGGCCCGGCTGGCGGATCCCACGGGGGACGAACGGGCCCTGATGCGCTTGAAAAAGGCCGCGGAGGACTGCAAGATCGCCCTAAGCGACAATGAGGAGTTTCAGGTGTCCCTGCCCTTCCTGTTGACCGGCAAGGACGGAAAACCCCTTTCGGTGGAACAAACCGTCCGCCGGGATGAATTTGAGGCATGGATAGGGGAGAAGGTTTTGTCCACCCGGGAGCCCCTGTTAAGCGCCCTGGCCGACGCAGGGATAAGCCGGGAGGATCTGCAGGTCATACTCCTGGTGGGGGGCTCCACCCGGATCCCCTGCGTAAAGGATCTGGTGGCCAGGACCCTGGGGGCTGTTCCCCGGTCCCTGGTGGACCCCGATTTGACCGTGGCCCGGGGCGCGGCGATTCAGGCGGGGCTTATCGAGGGCAACATCAACAACGAAGACCTGGTCCTTACCGACGTGTGCCCCTACACCCTGGGAACGGCGCCCCTGCAGCATGGTTTGTTCGAGAGCCGGCGGGTCTTCGACCCCCCTCATTCCGCGAAACACCACGATCCCCGCCGAAAAAACGAAACTTTACATTACCGCCTCGGACGACCAGACCGAGGTGATCATCGACGTGTTTCAGGGGGAATCCTCGGACCCGGATAATAACGAGTGCCTGGGGGAACTGCGGCTTACCGGAATTCCCCCGGCCCGGCAGGGCAAGGAACAGATCGAAGTAACCTTCGGGTATGACATGAACGGGATCCTCCAGGTAAAGGCAAGGGTGGTTTCCACCGGCAAACAGGTCTCGGCGGATATCAGCACCGCGGGGGTCAGGGCCGGTCCTTCCCTGGATCTGCCGGATCTGTCAAAATGGGAGCAGGCCGAAGGGGCCCGGCCCTACCGCCCCCTGATACGCAAGGCGGAAAAATTTATCGCGTCGGGGTTTGACCTGGGCGGTGACATTGGCCTTTTGGCGCAGCGGCTTAAGGAAGCGTTGTTGCGGGGGAACAAGGACCATGCGGAGGAACTGCGGGAAGATCTGCTGGCCATGATTGAAGCAATGGAAAAGATAAATAAACTGCCATGAAGCTTCTAACCGATATGGGGGGCCGGTATTACCGGCTGGGTCTGGGGGCGGCAAAACGGCGAAACCTAAGCGCCGCCCTGGCCTGGGCGGACTTTGCCCGCGTACTTGACCCGGCCCATGAAGGAGCGGCCCGGCTGGCGGAGATCTGCCGGATTGAGCTTGGCGGGGCCGGTGAAGCGGCGGCGCCCGGCGCACCATCGCCCCTGAACCGGATCGGCCCGCTGGCGGGGAAAAAAAAGTGGAAGGCCGCGGCCTTGGCGGCAAGAAAGGCGGCGCATCAAACTGTGCGGCTCCTTAATATACAGGGCTGCTTGTGGGCCCTGGCAAAACGGTACGGCGCCGCCTCGGATTGTTTTACCCAGGCCCTGGCAAAGGACCGGGGTAATGCCCTGGCGGTGGAAGCCCTGGCCTCTCTTGGCCGGCGGCGAAGGTTTTTAGGAGGGTTTTTTGCTCCTCTTTAATGAAGTAAAAAACCACTACGAAGTTCTGGGGCTGGCAAACACCGCCGGAGACGACGAGATAAAACGGGCCTACTTTACCATGGTCCGCAGGTACCAGCCCGACCGCTTTCCCGAAGAATTTAAAGAGATCCGCGCCGCCTACGAAACCCTTAGGGACCGGGAAAAACGGGCCGAGTACGATGCCATAGGTGAACTGCCCCCTTCCATCGCGTCCTTCTTTCACGAAGCCCAGCGCTTGGACCGGTTTGGCAGGCACGACAGGGCGGCGGAACTGTACCGGATGATTCTGAAGAGCCGCCCCGAACTGGACAATATCAGGGAAAAATACGCCGTTTCCCTTTCGGCGGGCGACAAAACCGGCAAGGCCGCCGAAGTCTGGGAAGAGCTTTGCCGCCGCCGCCCGGATAATCCCCGGTACGCCAGGGAATTGGGCCGGTGTTATTTTGACCGGGGCTGGCACAAGAAGGCCATGGCCGAAGCCCGGCGTTCCCTGACGCTGGAACGGGCCTCCATTGACGGCTGGTCTCTGGCTGTTTCCTGTGCCCTGGAGTCGCTAAAAAACGGCCCCGGTGCATTGAAAGAACTGGGGGAACTCCTTGACGAGGCCCTTGAGGCGGTCCAGGGAGTTACGGCCTCTGAATGGGAAAAAATTTACCTTCATACCCATGCGTTTCTTGTGACCGGTCTTAAGAATGTCAGCCGTGCCAAAAACCATCTGCGGGAAATTATCCGCCTTATCCGGGAAGGGGGCCGGAACGGACAGAACCTGGGCCAATGGGCCCTGAACGAAATATTTATGCTTATTCCGGCCGGCAGTCTGGCGCTGCTCTATCCCGATTTAACGGAAATGGCAAATTTACTGCCGGATATACACGGACCGGTCCGGGAAAAACTAAAGGCGGTCCGGCTGAGTTTCGAGATTGAAAACCTGGAAGAAAAAAAGTTTTCCGGAATTTTTACCGATCTTTTTAGGATCCTAAACGCCGGCTTTGAAGAAGACGAGGACGAGCTTAATCTGACGGCCATGGAATATCACCTGCTGAAGGATAAAACAATCTATGACCCCCAAATTAGGCGGTTAAAAAGGGAATTCCCCGAACTCTACGCCCTCCACGGATCTTTTTTTGATACCGTCCTGCGCACCCGGGATCCGGAAAAGCTCCTGTACCAGCGCTCTAAAAAAATTGAAAAACTTCATCGCCAAGGGGGTTTTGAAGAAGAGCCGGATTCCGCCCCGCCGTCCGAAACCGTCCGCCGCTCCCAGCCCAAGGTGGGCCGCAACGATCCCTGCCCCTGCGGCAGCGGAAAAAAGTATAAGCACTGCTGCGGGGCGTAAACCAAAACTCTGTTATAGTCCATAGATTTGGGATTGATCTTTATGGTGAATAGGAGCCCCTATTTGTCAGCAAACCCTAACTTGATATGATCCCGCTCTTGTTTTTTGTCAAGCCGTGTACCCGCTGCGGGGCCCTTTGCCGCTCCTCCCCTTTGGGGTATACTAGCCCCATGGATACACCACAGGTCCGGGCCCTGCACTGGGCCGACGAAACAGCAGAAAAGATAATCCGCGAAAAGGGCCGGCCCTCCAAAGACCACTATACCTGTGCATCGGGAATTACCCCATCGGGGACGGTCCATATAGGAAATTTCCGGGAGATCATCTCGGTCGATCTGGTGGTCCGGGCCCTTAGGGACCGGGGCGAAAAGGTACGGTTCATCTATTCATGGGACGACTATGACGTATTCCGCAAGGTGCCCTTGAACATGCCGGATCGGGAAAACTTAGAAAAATACCTGAGGTTTCCCATCACCATGGTTCCCGATCCCTGGGGCAGGGACGAAAGTTATGCCCGGCACCATGAAGTGGACGTTGAAACGGTCCTTCCCCTGGTGGGGATATATCCGGAATTTTTGTACCAGTCAAAAAAGTACCGGGCTTCAAAATACGCCGGGGGAATACGCCGGGCCCTGGAACACCGGGGAACCTTAAAAAATATCCTGGATAGATACCGGGACGGGGACCATAAAATCCAGGGGGAATGGTGGCCCGTGAGCGCCTTCTGCGATAACTGTAACAGGGATGAAACGGACATTGACGGCTGGGACGGAGAATGGAAGCTCAGCTACCACTGTAATGCATGCTCCCATAAGGCCCAGGTGGATATCCGCGAGGCCCCGGGGATTAAGCTGGGTTGGCGGGTGGACTGGCCCATGCGCTGGGACTACGAGCAGGTGGACTTTGAACCCGCCGGAAAGGATCACCACAGCCAGGGGGGCTCCTTCGACACGGCCCGGCATGTCTGTAAGGAGGTGTACGGCTGGGATCCCCCGGTAAGCTTCCGGTACGATTTTATTGGCATCAAGGGAACACCGGGAAAAATGTCAAGCTCCACGGGAAAGGTTATCGGCCTTCCGGATGTACTTCGGGTTTATACCCCCGAAGTGGCCCGGTACCTTTTTGCCGGCACCAGGCCCAACACGGAATTTACCATTTCTTTTGATCTGGATGTGATCAAAATCTACGAGGATTATGACAAAACGGAGCGGATCGCCTGGGGGGACGAAAAACCCAAGGATCAAGCCCTATTCTTACGGGAAAAACGGATATATGAACTTTCCCAGGTAACAGGGGGCGGCATAGACGCCATGCCCGTCCCTAAGCCCTATCAAGTTCCCTTCCGCCATCTTTGTAATCTTATCCAGATCGCCGAGGGGAACATAGACAAGGCCCTGGAGGGGATTAAAAAAAACGGCGCCGGGTCCGGCCCGCCGCCCCGGGAAGAACAAATTCCCCCGCTGCTGGCCCGGTGCCGCTGCGCTAAATACTGGGTAGAAGAATGTGCCCCGGAGGAATTCCGTTTCCGCCTGCGGAGCCCCGGCGAAACCCCGGGGGATCTTGGCGAAAAAGAGCTGACGGGGATACGGCTGCTGCGGGACAGGGTGGTGGCGGAAATAGGCGGATTTGACGGTGATAAATCCTGTGCCGAAGCAATTTACCGGTGTGCCGAAGAGGCGGGCCTTGAAGGAAAGGAACTGTTTCGTGCCGCTTACCAGGTTCTTATCGGCAAGGATCAGGGACCGCGGCTGGCAAATTTTCTGCGGACGGTGGAGCAGGACCGGCTTATGGCGATCCTGGCGGGGTATTAGGGCCTTGTAAAAGGGGACTTTCCGTCTTATTCCGCCTGTCCCCGGGTCCCTATTCTACGGACGCTTCGTTGGCCGCCTTGCCCTCCCGGGTGTAGATCCGGCGGGGGTTGTTTGGATCAAGCCGCCGTTCTCCCCGGTAAAAAAACGCGTACTGGTAGGTGCCCGGCGGCAGGGGCAGGGAAAGGGTATAGCGTCCGGGGCTCTGTTCCCTAAGCTCATACATAAAGGGGTCCCAGCGGTTAAAGGAACCGGCGACGGTAACGGTTTCTCCCGGTTCGGCATAGAACGTAAATGTTAGGGTTCCCTCCGGCCCCCGGTTCGGAGAATCGGGCCGGTGAATCGGCGGAAGGATCACCACCGAACGGACTATGCCCGAGTTAGGATCCATCCGGTAATCTGGGTTCAAGGGATCCCGTACCCAAAGGCCGTCGATGATAAGCCGGTATTCCAGGGTATCCCTTAGTTCTTCGGGGATCCTGTAAATATAAAAGAACAGCCCCGAATCACGGTATAGGTCCGCCGGGGGCTTTTCGTTTATCCATGGGCCGGAGTTTTCGTTGGGGGTCATGAGCCGCTTGAACAAATAGACCCGGCTGAAACCTTCATGGGCAAAGGCAATGCCCACCCGCCTGTACGAGGAAGGGGCGGTAAAGATAACCGCATCTTCCAGAACCTGGGGCCTGCCCGGTTCCTGCAGCTGCAGCAGATGATCAATAAACCGGAAAGAATCTGTATCCGCCGCCCCGATACTGCCGATAATAACCGTAAGGAGTAGTACAATAACCGGATTTTTCATTTGTTCTTTACTAATATCGGTTAATACTCCAATATCTTAATTATGCCGTCGCTTACGCAGCTGGAAGAATTTAAATCCTCTTTTAAAGATGTGGGCAGCGAAGCTTCAATTATGAGCAGTAATCAACTGCCCATGGAAGAATTTGAACTCCCGGACAATGATCCCCCCGCTCCCTTTCCCGAAGAACTCCAGGGCGGGCTGGACGGAGATTCCTCCGGCCCGGACATGGACCTGCCGCCGCCCCTGACTTTTTCCGAATCGGATTTTGCCGCGGAAGACGATTTTGGCTTTAGCGAACTCCTTGGATCGGCGGATTCTGCGGCGCCCGGAGACGTCATCGCCGGCGGAACAGACAGTCCCGGCGGCCTGGACGGTTTTGGTGATCTGACCGGTTCCGGCGGCCTGGATGATCTGGGGGATCTTGCCGCCCTGGGTGATGCCGGGGCCGGTTCCAGCGGCGGTTTACCGGCGGCTCCCCAGGATACGCAGGAAAAATTGCCGGAGGATCTTTTAAGCGGCTTTGCGGAGGATCTGGAAACCGGCGGCTTCCCCGCGGAGGACGATGCGGCCCCGGACATCCCGGCTGGTCCCGGTATGACGGAAGCCGCTGTGCCGGATGCAGCCGCCGCCCCAGGAGCGGTGGAGGGGCTCGACCTCCCGGACTTTCCCGATATTGATCTATCCCAGGCCCTGGACATGGGCAGTGAAGACAGGAACGCCCCGGCCCCGGCGGAAAGCGACGACACCGGCGCCGCCGAATCTTACTCGCCGGAAATTCCGGCGGAGGGTACGGATTCCGGCTTTGGGGCGGAGGACGGCTTCGGAACCGGTGCTGATTCCGGATCAGACGGCGGCTTTGGACTGGACGCTGATTTTGGAACCGGCGCCGGGTTTGGAGAAGATTCCGGTTTTGACGCCGGTGTTCCGGGAGCGGACTTAAATATCTCCGGCTTTGGCCAGGATGCTGCGGGCATGGACCTGGGAACGGGCGCCCCCGGCGGGGAGGGCTCCGAAGCGGGGGGCGGTTTTGGGGCCGGGGCTGATTTTGGGGCGGACACCGGGTTTGGAACCGGCGACGGATTTGACGGGGATTTGAATATCCCCGGTTTTGGTCAGGATGCTGCGGGCATGGACCTGGGAACGGGCGCCCCCGGCGGGGACGGCTTTGAAACGGGGGGCGATTTTGGGGCCGGGGCTGATTTTGGAGCGGACGCTGGGTTTGGAGCGGACGCTGGGTTTGGAGAAGACGCCGGGTTTGGAGAAGACGCCGGGTTTGGGATTCCCGGTCTCGATCAGGGGGAAGCCTCTCCGGGGGATCTGTCTTCTGAACCGGGGTTTCCGGAAGAACCGGGGCTTCCGGGGCCGGGGGATGGATCCGCCGATTCCTTTGACAGCTTTAGCCCCGACGGGGTTGATTGGCAGGCGCCCCAGGAAGGGGAACCGGATTTTTCTGCCCCGGATGATTTTGGCGATTTCTCGCTGCCCGGATTCGACGATGCCCCCGCCGGTCCCGGTTCCACCCCCCGGCCGCGGATCCCCGGGGCGGGGGTTTCGGAAGACGTAGAAGAAATTCGCCTTAACGAAGCAGAATTCAAACGGCTGCAGGACACCCTTTCAGCGTATCCGCTTAATCTGCGCATCGCCTGCGAAGAGCTGATCGCGGAACAGGCGGTTGCTCCGGATTTGATGTCGGCGCTGGTAAAACTGCTGGTCCGCGGCGCTCCGGCAAAGGAAACGGCGGCTCTGGCGGGGAAGATCCTGGGCCGGAGCATCCCCATACCGAAGGGATACATAAAACAAACCGGGGCAGAACTGGAGGCGGAACAGGGAAGCTTTGGGTATATCTTTGTTCACAGCTTTCTTCCGGTTTTACGGCTCTTTGGCGCCATTGCCCTGGTGGTCCTTTCTGTGGCATACCTGTCCTGGCGCTTTATCATAACCCCCCTGCAGGCCGAGGGCCTTTACAACCAGGGCTACGAAATGCTCCGGACCGGGGAATATATCCGGGCAAACGAGCTCTTCCGCCAGGGGTTTGAAAAATACCGGATGAAGAAATGGTTCTACCGTTATGCCGAGGGATTTAGGGATGAACGGCAGTATATCTATGCGGAACGTAAATACGATGAACTGCTGCGGGCCTACCCCAGGGATAAAAAAGGCGCCCTGGATTATGCGGCCCTGGAAAGCAGCTACCTAAAGAACTATGGAAAGGCGGATCGCATTATTCGTACCAATATTTTGGATTACGCCGTCAACGACCGGGCGGGGCTTATTGCGCTGGCGGAGAACAACCTGGCCTGGGCGGAAACGGATCCGTCCCGGTATGAGGAAGCCCGGGCCGCCTATGCCCGGCTCTTAGAACACTACGGCAGACAGGATCCCTTCCTGGAGGGAATGCTTAAATACTTTATTAGGACCGATAAACTCCACGAGGTTCTTCCCCTGCAGGCCCATTTTATGGGGAACCCTAAGAAACGGAAAATATCCGTTCCCACCCTGGCGGAATTGGGGGGTTACCTTCTGGACAAACGGTTCGCCGAAGTTGAAGGGGTGCCGGATGAGTATATCGATCGGATAGAAGGAATCAGGGATGTTCTACTCCGGGCCATTAAAGCGGATGGGACCTATCCGGAATCGTACTACCATTTGGCCAGGTACTATAACCGGTACGGTTCCCCCGCGGAGGAACGGCAGACCCTGGAACAGGCGACCCGGCTCTTTGACAGCGCCATGGAGGAAAATTCAAAACGGGCGGCATACCGGGTTGATTCCCACCGCCGGTATGCGGAAGTGTTGATCAGTGCCAGGGAATTTTTCCCCGCCGAAGAGGAACTTATCCGGGGGGTGCGGATTTATGAAGATGCCCGGGCCCGGCAGGTTTTAAAAACCGGTGGTGAATTTGGGCGGCTCTACGCCGATCTGGGGGACCTGGAATTTTTTGCCAAGGACGGCAACATGGAAGCGGCCCTGCGGTTTTATCAGGAAGGGGAACGGAACGGCTGGGCCCCCCCGGAAATTCAGTACCGCATGGGCGCCGCCCATTATCAGCTTGAACAGTGGGAAGAGGCCCTGGGGCGCTTTTTTACCCTGAGCCCGCTTATGCCCAATAACAGGCGGCTCCTCTATGCCCTGGGGAATGTTTCGTACCTGCGGGGAAATTACTTTGCCGCCCAGGGCTACTACAACCGGCTTATGGATCTGCTGGATTCCGAGCGGGTCCGTTTTCCCAACCTAATGCCCGGCAGCCGCCCGGAAGAGATGGATCTGGTGGAACGGATCATGGTGGCGGATAACAATCTGGGGGTAACCCTGGAGACCCTTACCCAGATAAGCGGCGACACCGGCTACCGTACCCGGGCCCTGGGACTTTTTGCCGATTCCATACGGGCCTGGGATGTGCTTACCCGCAGCCCCGAGACCATGACCCGCATGCGGCCCATTAAAGATCTCTACGGCCCCGGGATTAGCCTGCCCTACCTTAATGCCCAGAATATACAGCGTCCCAACCCAAATTACCAGCAGCAAATTTTTATGCGCATAGACAGGGACGCCCTGGAACTTTCCCTTTGGGAAAACCTTATTCCCCGGGATTACCAGCTTTCGGATCAGATACAAGCGGCAGAATAGGCTGTTGACGGAACAATCCCAAATATACTGTTATAGTCCATAGATTTGGATTTTCAGATAAAAAATCACCTGACCGGCGATTTTTAAGAGTTGTATGCGCAGGCAACAAAGTCCTGATAAATCAATCCGGGGATCAGCGGTATCCAAGCCGGGCTGCCTCGGCAAAATCCGCCTCCGCCTGGGCGGTGTTTCCCATCATCCGGTGGGCCGTTCCCCGGTTGTGCCATGCCAGGGCATAGTCCGGTTTAAGCCTAATCGCCTCTGAAAAATCCCGAAGGGCCTCTTCGTCCTTTTCTTTATAGTACCAGGCGGTTCCCCGCTGATTGTGGGCCGAAGCATTGCGGGGCTCCAACTGAATCAGCCGGGTAAAATCTTCAATGGCCCTGTCGTACTGTCCCTGCACCCGGTAGGAATAACCCCGGTTATACAGGGCGTCTCCGTAGTCCTTCTTAAGCGCCAGGGCCCGGGTATAATCGCCCACCGCGCTGCTGTGATCACCCCTCTGGGCATAGATCCAGCCCCGGTAATTATAGGCCGCGGCGCTGTCCCTTTTAAGGAGTATGGCCCTGTTGTAATCCTCCAGGGCGCGGTTTAAATCCCCCTTAATTTGAAGGGTCCTGCCCCGGGAAAAAAAGGCCTCGGCATAATCGGGTTTTAAGGCCAGGGCCTTATTATATTCCGTCAGGGCCCTTTCGTAGCTGCCCTGGCTTAGATACCGTTCCCCCAGGATAAAAGAAACCTGGTACTGCTCCATGCCCATTTGAAGCAGGATCGCCGGGTCCACGGTTTTATAGTTCACCGGATTAAGTTCGCCGATAAAAACTCCCCGGCCATGCCTGTTCCGTATACCGCTAAGGGATGGAACGGATTCACCGCCGGTCTGCCGGGCCGGTGCTGCGGGTACTCTTTCAGCCGGTGTTCTTCCGGCCGGCGCCGTCCCGGGGACCGTAGCTTGGGCCGGCGGATTCCCCGCCCCGGCGGGTTCTAAAGAAACCGGCTCCCCGGCGGGAAGTTCCGCCCCGGCTGCCTCCACAGGCGCCGCCTTCGGAAGAACCGCCTCCGCCGGGGATTCACCGGCACTCCGGCGGCAGCTTGCAAATAACAAAAAAAACAGCGCCGCATAGGCAAAAAAGAAAACCAGCAAACCTTTAAAAGCCCCTCGGGTATTTTGGGTATGTCCAGGATTTACAAAACACCGGGTTGTAGAATACCGGAAGGCAGCGAACGTACAAGAACCGGGGACCTTCGGCGGTTTCTTAAGAAATATTTTAAAATTCCCGTCCATGGCGATACGATACCATGACCGCCCGGGAGATTCAATGAGGTAAAAAGATGGCAGCCACCTTTGTGTTTTCCGCTTGAACAAGCACCGCTTTTTTTGCGACAATGACGAATGAACCGTTTCCGGGCCTTTGCCGTACTTGCCCTGTGTCTCGTTCCCTTTGCCGCCGCCGCGCTGCCCAAAGCTCCCGCCGGAGCGGTCGGCGATTTTGCCGGGGTCATGGACGCCGGGGACATTCAGCGTATCCAGGAACTGGCCGGGGAACTTGAACGGAAGACCGGGGCGGAACTGGCGGTGGTCACGGTGAAAACCATCGCCCCCTACGGAAGCATCGAAGAATACGCGCTGGAACTTTTTAACGCCTGGGGAATAGGACAGGCGGGCCGGGACAACGGGGTCCTGCTTATTCTGGCGGTCAACGAACGGCGGGTTAAGATAGAAACCGGCTACGGACTGGAAGGGGCCATCCCCGATTCCGCCGCCGGCAGGATACTGGATACCGCCGTGCTTCCCCGGTTCAGGGAGGATGATTTTTCCGGGGGGCTCCTCCGGGGGGCCCTGGCGATTGCCGCCGCGGTGGCCGAAGACCAGGGCGTCTCGCTGGAGGGGATTGAAGGGCCCGGGGACTCTTCCGGCGCCGCGCTGCCCGCCGTTCCCGCGGGGGCGGTGGGGGATTTTGCCGGGGTTATTAAATCCGGGGATATCCGGTATATCGAAGAACTGGCGAAGCTGCTTGAAGAGAAAACCGGGGTGGAACTGGCGGTGGCGACGGTAAAGGCCCTCCCCTACGGAACCATCGGCGAATACGCCGGGGATCTTTTTAGCGCCTGGGGGATGAAGCAGGATAACGGGGTCATGTTCCTTCTGGCGGTAGAGGAGGAACGGGTCAGGCTGGAAATCGGCCACGGCCTGGACGAAGCGATCCCCGATCCCACCGCCAAAAAGATCCTGAATAAGGTCGTGCGTTCCTCCCTGTTCCGGGGGAACGACTTTTCCCGAAGGCTGGTCCGGGGCGTCCGCGGGGTCGTCGCCACGCTGGCCAAAGACCGGGGCATCAGCTCCGGCGAATTGAAAGAGCTGTGGAAAGCCGCCGATGCCGCCGCCCCCGATCGTTCTTCCGGCTTTGACTGGCTTCTTTTCCTGGCAATCTTTGTGCCGGTCTTTTTGGTCTCCATCCCTGCTCTTGTCATGATTGTCCTCTTCATCGTTTCCGGCTTTATCCGGCGTAAAAAAGGCGAATCCTTCTGGGGCGGATCCGGTGGGGGCGGGGGCGGACGTTCAGGCGGCGGATATTCCGGCAGGGGAGGCTTCGGGGGTTTTTCCGGCGGAAGAGGCGGAGGCTTTGGCGGCGGCCGTTCAGGCGGGGGCGGCGCTTCCCGGGGATTTTAAACCGTACTTTATATACACGGAGGAAATGGTGAAAAAAATACTGCCGATTGTTACCGGTATCGCTGCCCTTGCCCTTATTGTCATCGGATTCTATGTCGGCACACGGAACAGCCTTATCAGGCTGGATGAAAGTACCGGCGCCGCCTGGTCGGAGATAGACAACCAGCTCCAGCGCCGGGCCGACCTTATTCCCAACTTTGTAAATACCGTCAAGGGCTACGCCGCCCACGAGGAACAACTCTTTTCCGAAATAGCCCAGGCCAGGGCCCGCCTTGCCGGGGGCGGAACCGTGGAAGAAAAGGCCGCCGGCTATAACGCCATGGAGTCGGCCCTGTCGCGGCTTTTGATGGTGGTGGAAAATTACCCCGACCTTAAGGCCAGCGCCAACTTTACCGCCCTGCAGGACGAGCTTGCCGGAACCGAAAACCGCATCGCCGTGGCGCGGAACCGGTACAACGACAGCGTCCGGCAGTTCAACACCCGGATCAGAACCTTCCCCGGATCGCTCTTTGCCGGCGGTCTGGGCTTTAGTTCCCGGCCTTATTTCGAGATACAGGAAAGGGCCAGGGACGTACCGGCGGTGGAATTTTAGGGGCCGCCGGTGAAGAGCCGGCCCCGCCTATGCCCCGGTGTACTGTTCCCCATACGGCACTGGCGGCATGGCAAAGGGACCGGCCATGCCGGTCTTGCTTCAGCTTCTTTCATAGCCGATTCCGTTATACCCGGCTGTCCAAAATAGTCCGTAAAGCGCTGGCGCTTCCGTTGTGGGACTGTACCAGGGTAATGGCCTTTTGCGCCGCCGTCTTTTTGGCGATTTTGACCATCTCGTGGGAGACGGGGTTGGTAAAAAGAACGATCAGATCCGGGTTTCCTATAAGACACTCCAGATTATTCGCCGCCTGGGTGTAAATTTTTGCCTTACACCCGTATTTCTTGCAGATATCCTTGTACTGACAGACCATCCTGTCGTGTCCGCCTATGATTACTACGCTCATGGTTATACTCCATCCCCTGAATTTATAAAGAAAAAACGGGCTTTGGCCGCTTTTTCTAAGGCTAATCCAAAAACTAACCGGAGTTTAGGGACGGTCTCAATGTTATCTTAATATAACAAATTTGTCAACCGCTGTTCCAAAACTTCGGTTTTATGAAATCCCGGGGTTGACAAATTTGTTATTCCGGAATAACTTATTGTAAGACGGTACTAACTGGTGTTCTGTCCATACCGCAGGCACAGCATGGACAAGCTTCCTTAGAACAAAGGATGTTTCAAAGGGTAGTTTTTAAGCGCCCTAATCTAACAGGGGGAGAAATATAATGAAGAAAATACTTGTGGTGTATTGGAGCGGTACGGGCAATACGGAAATGATGGCGAAACAGGTTGCCAAGGGGGCGGAAGACGCCGGGGCCGAGGTGTCCTGCAGGGTGGTTTCCGGGGCCGCGCCGGATATGGTGAAGGAAGCTGCCGCCGTGGCCTTTGGATGCCCCGCCATGGGCGCCGAGGTCCTGGAAGAAAACGAGATGGAGCCCTTTGTGGCTGCACTTTCTCCGGCGGAACTGGGGGGAAAACCCACGGGTCTTTTTGGTTCCTATGATTGGGGGGACGGACAGTGGATGAGGGACTGGGCGGAGCGAATCCGGGGCCTGGGAGCTGCCCTGGACGGGGAGGGTATTATTACCCAGCTTGCCCCCTCCGCGGAAGCCCTGGGACAGTGCTACGAACTGGGGAAGCGGCTCGCCGGATGACGGAGCTGGCGTTCGAAGTGCGACAGGCTCCTAGGGCGCTGCCCCGGCAGAATCCCGCGAAAACCGGGACCTTGACAGAAGAGCGGGGCGGGATTGTATACTCATGATTCCCGGGCAATTTGAAATTGTCTGAGAATTCCGGTTGTACTTGTTTGTCAGGAATTAGCTGATTCCTTACCGGACAAACCCAAATCCGTGAAGTATAGAAGTTAAAAATTACTGGAGGTTAACATGAACAGAATAGCGGTTATTGGGGCGATCCTAGAGGCCCCCAAGGACACCCAGCAGGCCTTTAATGGACAGATTGCCTCGTTCAAGGGAATTATCAAGGGTCGTATGGGTATCCCCTTCGATGCGGAAAACAAGGCGGTGATTGCCATTACCCTGGAGGGGGACCTGGATGAAATCAATTCCCTTATGGGAAAGCTGGGACAGCTTCCGGGGGTAACGGTTAAGGCGGCAATTGCCGGGGAGGGGGGGAAATAAAAAAATGAAAAGGATCCTGCTCTTTTTTTTAACGCTGATTTTTGCGGTTTCCGCCGCCTGGGGCCAGGGCAGAAGGTCCCGGAACTATCCCCGGGTAATTAACATTTCCTATGTGGAATCCCCCTTTAACCTGCAGATCATGGTAATGAAGGAACGGCGAATGCTGGAAACGGCCTTTGCCCCCCATGGTATAGAGGTGCGCTGGCATGACATTAACTCCGGCGCGGACCAGACCCAGGCCATGGCCGCCGGTTCCCTGGACATTGCGTCGGTGATCAACTCGACCTCGATAATCCTGGCCAATGCGGCGGGAAACCCCGTGCATATCGCCGCCCTGGTAAGCAGGCCCCGGCAATCCTTTGCGTTAATGGTGGGCCCCAGGGGCCCCCGGACTATCCGGGACTTAAAGGGAAAAACCGTGGCGGGGCCCAAGGGAACGGTCCTGCACCAGATGCTTATTGCAGCCCTGGTAAAGGAAGGGATGGGCGCCTCGGATGTGCAGTTTGTCCAGATGGGACTTCCCGAGGCCCGGACGGCCCTCTTGGCCGGCCGGGTAGACGGGGCCCTGCAGGCCGCGAGCCTTATTATCCGGAATCAAGAAGCCGGAGCCCGGATCCTATTTACCGCCGACGGCTACCTTACCCCGCTGCTCTTTACCGCGGTGCGTCCGGCTTTTGCCAAACAGTATCCGGAACTGCTTACAATTTACCTGGACACCCAGGCGGCGGCGTATAACTGGATCGCCGCCAATACCCAGGAAGCGGTGGCCATCGGCGCCCGGATGCAGCAGATCAGCCCCGAAGATGGGATGAAGCTTTACCGCTGGGGGGGGATCGGCTCGGCGGTAGAACCGGGGGATCTTCCGGCACTGCAGGCGGATGTGGATTTTCTTTACCAGCAGCAAATGATAGACAGAAGGGTAAATCCCCCGGACTTTATTCTTCCCCAGGCATACCCACGATAACGCCTTAGGGGCAGATGAAGAAACTTTTAAATTACACCGCCCTGCCCCTGGTACTTGCGGCGGCGTGGGCGGCCCTTTCCGGTTTTAATCTGGTTAACCCGTACCTTATCCCCTCCCCCGGACGGATCCTGGCCGCCGCCGGGCGGCTCCTTTCCACGGGGGAACTGCAGCGGCATATCCTTATCAGTCTGGGCCGGGTGTGGGCGGGGTACTGCATCAGCGCCTGCCTTGCCCTGCCCCTGGCCCTGGCTTTTCATGAAAGTACCCGGTGCCGCCGGCTCTTCCACGGCCTCTTCGAACTTATCCGGGCGGTACCGCCCCTGGCGATGATCCCCCTGCTGATCCTGTGGTTTGGCCTGGGAGAAGCCTCCAAACTGGCGGTAATTGTCCTGGCCACGTTCTTCCCGGTTTTCCTTAACGCCAAGGGGGGCTTCGACTCCATGGACAGCCGCTGGCTGGAGCTTTCCCAATCCTTGGAACTTTCCTTTCCCCGGCACCTCCGTTCGGTGCTAATCCCCGGGGCCCTTCCCCAGATTGTTACCGGCCTGCGGCTTGGTTTTGGCTATGCCTGGCGGGCCCTGCTGGGGGCGGAGCTCTTTGCCTCCGCATCGGGCCTTGGGTATCTTATCACCGATTCTCAAGCCATGGCCCGGGTAGACCGGGTTTTTGTGGGGATCCTCACCATCGGTCTTTTAGGGCTTGGTTTCGATACCCTGCTCCGTTTGGCGGTTCGCAGACTAAGCCCCGGCGGCGGCGATACGGGGTGGGGGGCCCTTTAAGGTGCAGCTTAGGATCCGCTCCCTCTGTAAAACCTACGCCCATCCCGGCGGTTCCTCCCCAACAAAGGCCCGGCCCCCCGTTCAGGCCCTTGACCGCTGTTCCCTGGACATTGCCGGGGGCGCCCTTACCGCGATCCTGGGGCGGAGCGGCTGTGGTAAAACAACCCTGCTTAAGCTTATCGCCGGGTTGGAAAGGCCCGACTCGGGAACGGTGGAATTTTTCCCCGAAGAAGGGGCCCAGGCCGGATATGCCCAGGGGACGGCGGGCCCGGGGGTCTCCCCCAAGGGCGCCGGCCCAAAGCTGGGATTTATGTTCCAGGACCCCCGGCTCCTCCCCTGGCTTACGGTGGAGCAGAACCTGGCCCTGGCCTTTCCGCCCCCGGACAGCCGGAGGGTACGGCAGGAAATGTACAAAGAAATACGCCGGGTTCTGTCGCTGGTGGGCCTGGCGGAGTGGCCCCAGGCCTATCCCCGGCATCTGTCCGGCGGCATGGCCCAGCGGGCGGCCCTGGCCCGGTGCCTCTGCCGAAAACCCGACATCCTCCTGCTGGACGAGCCCCTTAGCAGCCTCGATTCCCTTACCCGGCTCCGGCTGCGGGAGGAGCTTGACCGGCTGTGGCAGGAACTGGGCTTGACACTGATCCTGGTAACCCACGATATTGAAGAGGCGGTGTACCTTGGCAGCCGGGTACTGCTTATGGAAAACGGCGTCATGGGGGACGAAACCCCCATACCCCTTTCCCGGCCCAGGGATTACCGGAGCGCGGAGTTTCAGGAATATTGCCGGATCGTGGAAACGGGGCTGATGAACGCCGCGAAGCGGGCGTAAACCTGCGGTTCTGCGGGGTATAAACCAGACCTTCGAATAAAATCACCGCCGGGGGTAATAGTGCAATATATTAGTAGTAAGGGTAAAATCGGAATTAAGACAGAGGAAAGATGAGTTTTTTTAATGCGCCCACGGATGACGAACTGCTCCACTATATTACCACCGGGGACCCCCAGGAGATGGAGGAACTCTTTGCCGCGGCCAGGGCGGTGCGGGAGGAATATTACGGTTTGGATGTGTATTTCCGGGGGCTTATTGAGTTTACCAACTACTGCAAGAACGACTGTTTTTACTGCGGTATCAGACGGAGCAGTCCCTGCGCCCAGCGGTACCGGCTGGATCCCCGCCAGATTCTTGAATGCTGCCGGATTGGGGACCGGCTTGGGTTTAGAACCTTTGTGCTGCAGGGGGGGGAGGACCCCTGGTTTACCGACGACCGGATATGCCTGATCCTGTCTTTGATTCGCCGGGAATTTCCCCGCCATGCCATTACCCTTTCCATAGGGGAGCGGAGCCGGGAAAGTTACGAAAAATTTTTCCACGCCGGGGCAAACCGCTACCTGCTGCGACACGAAACCGCCGATGAAACCCATTACAGCGCCATGCATCCCCCGGAGATGAAACTTTCGGAACGGAAGGAATGTCTGTATACGCTGCGGGACATAGGCTTTCAAACCGGGGCGGGCTTTATGGTAGGCACCCCCTTCCAAAGTCCCGAAAGTCTTTTGGCGGATCTTCGGTTTTTGCAGGATCTGGAGCCCCACATGGTGGGCATTGGCCCCTTTATCCCCGCGGAGGGTACCCCCTTTGCCGGCTGTCCCACGGGCAGCGTGGACCTTACCCTGCGGATGGTGGCCCTAACCCGGCTGCTCCTTCCCCGGACCCTGCTTCCCGCCACCACCGCCCTGGGGACCCTTTCCGGGGACGGCCGGGAACAGGCGCTTATGGCGGGGGCCAATGTGGTTATGCCGAATCTGTCTCCCCAGAATGTACGAAAGCTCTATTCCCTCTACGATAACAAGATCTGTACCGGGGACGAAGCCGCCGAATGTGTCCGCTGCATGTCCCTGCGGGTCCGGGCCACCGGGTTTGTGCCCTCCATGTCCCGGGGGGATTCAAAGGTTCCTGTCACGGCGGAGCTTCTGGCTGTCTAAGGGCCTGGTACACTTGGTGGATTTTTATACAATCCATGAGCGAAGCGCAACAAACTGCTGAGCGCGCAATTAGCGCCGTATTGTATACGGCTGTATGATGGAAAGGGTGCACTATGGTACAAACCCCATCCCGGATACATCCCTGGTTATGGCCGCTGGGAAAGCTCCTGTTTTGCCTGGGGTGCGGGGGATTTCTTTTTTCCTGTGAAGGGCGGCCCCCAAAAAATATCCCCCCCGCGCCCATCCCTTTACCGGGGGCGGAAGAAAAACCTGCGCCGGACCCTCCCTATGACTGGAAACAGGACAGTCCGGGGTTGTGGAGGATCAGTCTTAACCATCGGTGGCGGGATGCGGTGTTGGAGTCCGCCGCCGCCGGGCCTCCACCGTGGAGCCTGCTTGTATACTACCATGCCGGGGATGGCACAGGCGCCGGTGAATTAACCTGGAAATCCCAGGATCAACCGGGGACCAGGGACTTTGATTTTTACCCCCAGGGTTTTACGGACCGTCCCCTGGTCTTTAATAGTGAACAGTGGAAGACCCTGCCGGAAGAAATATCCCTTAGGGTGGGGGAGGGCTTTGAGGTCCTTTCCGTACAGGTGGAATTCCGCCCCCCCGGCGGATCCCGGACCCCCCTCCGCTCCGATCTAGGAACCATGATGTACAGCCCTCCCTCTACCTGGCGGAACAGAGAATATGAGCTCTTTACCTTTAATTTGTACCCCCGGATCCTGTACCTGGTCAGCGAAGGTTTTTCCGTCCAATCCCGGTTTTTGAAGCGGCTTGCTTTTTTTACGGAAAAACCCGGTTTTGCCGGTACCCTGGCCAGGGACGAAGACATCGCCGGCCTTAGGGACTGGTTTGCCCACGATTACCGGGCCCGGGATTTAGCCCGGTTTTTTGATTTAGCCGGAAAACAGAACTTTCCCCTTAATGACAGCGAGATCCTTCTGCGGGATATACTTCTTACCCAGGGGATCATCCGGATAGACCGGGACGCCATTGTTCCGGGGGAGGGAGCCCTCATAGGGCTCTCCGTTGAATCCCGCAGCCGGCTTCCGGTGTACTATGTCCATGAAACAGTCCATGGCCTGGAGTTCACCATGCCGGCACTTCATACCCTTTTTATCAATTACTTTAATTCGCTCAGTTCCTTTGAAAAGGATTTCCTCCGGACCGCCCTTATCTACCGGGAATATAATGTGGACCGGGATCAAAATCTGCTGGCGGCGGAAACCATGGCCTACCTGCTCCAGCAAAGGCCGGAGGAAACGGACCGGTATTTTATGGAATATATCAAACCCTGGTATACGGGGTACCATAAATTGCGCCTGGCCGCCCTGGGCAAATCCGGGGAAGATTACACCGATCCGGTCCTGGATTTTCTTGCGGAAAACCCGGGGATCTTTGGCATGCGCAGCCGGGTCCTGCAAAAACAGTTCCATGAACTTACCGGATTAAGGGCGGAAACCTTCTTTGAACTTCTACCCAAAGAACGCCGCCTGTGATACTATCAAACCGGTATGGAAAAACTGCGGATTCTAATTCCCAAGGGCCGGATATTCGAGAATGTTTCCCGTCTTTTTGCCGAGGCAGGATTCCCCCTGGCCATGACGGACCGGACCTATAGACCCAGGGTTGCCGCGGACTGGCTGGACGCTAAAATTATGAAGCCCCAGAATGTGGGGGAGCTGCTGGAATTGGGCAGCCACGATGCGGGCTTTACCGGCGTGGATTGGATACTGGAAAGCGCCGCGGATGTCCAGGAGATGCTGGATCTGGGCTTTGACCGGGTCAGAATAGTGGCGGCGGTGCCTGCGGAACTGGACGAGCAGGCCCTTAGAAAAAAAAAGCTGGTGGTGGCCACCGAATATGTGAATTTGGCCGGTTCATGGCTAAAAAAACAGGGTTATGATTACCGCATCCTCCGCACCTATGGAGCCACCGAGGTCTTTCCCCCGGATGATGCGGACATGATCATCGACAATACCTCCACCGGCCAAACCCTGCAGGATAACGGGCTGCGTATTGTGGCGGCCATCCTTGAATCTTCCACCCGGTTTGTGGTTTCCAAGGCGGCCCTGGAAAACCGGGAAAAACGAAGCCGTATTGAAGAGCTGGCCATGCTTTTTAAGGCGGTACTGGACGGCAGGGAAAGGGTAATGCTCGAGATGAATTTTCCCAAACAGGGGTTTGAAGAAATTGTTCCATCCCTTCCCGCCATGCGAAGCCCCACGGTTTCTCCCCTCTACGGCGAAAAGGGCTATGCGGTGAAGATCGCCGTAAAAAAAGACGAGATCCCCGGCCTTATTCCCCGGCTAAAAAAACTTGGCGCCGGGGATATTGTAGAATACGATCTCCGCAAGGTTGTACCATGACAAGGGAAGGTTTTAATAATTCAGGGGCGGACAAACAGCGAAAACTGCCGGGCTGGCCCGGGGGGATTTTCTGTCCATGGAAAATTTTCTGCCCCGGCCACAGGGGGTAAGCATGGAAAGAACGGCGGAACTGCACCGGAAAACAGGGGAAACGGATATTACCCTGCGCCTTAATCTGGACGGAACCGGGGTGCTAACACAGGACTACCCCATCGGTTTCATGGCCCACATGTTTAGTACCTTTGCCAAACACGGCTTTTTTGATCTGGATATAAAAGCCCGGGGAGATCTGGAGGTTGATCAACACCATCTGGTGGAGGATACGGGCATTGTCCTGGGACAGTGTTTTGACCGGGCCCTGGGAGACAAGCGGGGCATACGCCGGGTTGGAAGCTGCCTGTATCCTATGGACGAAACCCTGGTCCGGGCGGCGGTGGACCTTTCCGGGCGGCCCTTTCTGGTTTTTAACGGGGACCTTTCGGGAATTCCCCTGGTGGCAGGGGCCGCTTTCTCTCCGGCCCCCGGTGGTTCCCCGCGGGAGTATTTTTCCGGCGCTTTCCAAACCGGTACGGTGGAAGACTTCTGGCATGGTTTTACCGGCGCCTGCGGCTGCGCCCTGCACCTGGATGTACTCCGGGGCCGCAGTGATCACCATAAGATCGAGGCCCTCTTTAAGGCGGCGGCCCGGGCCCTGCGGGAGGCCTGCGGGATAGATCCCCGGGGACGGGATGCGATCCCCTCCACCAAGGGTGTTTTGGCTTCGCCGGGCCTTCCGGGGGTATTGGCTTAATGGGGGGTCTTACCGGCGTTATCAATTACGGAGCGGGAAACCTTGGTTCGGTAATGAATGCCCTAGCCCGGCTGGGTCTTTCCGCCCGGTTTGCCGCCGGCCCGGAGGAACTGGCCGTGGCCGGGGACGGAACCGCCGGGGCTTCCCCCTTTGACCGGATCATCTTTCCCGGGGACGGCCATTTTGCCACCGCCATGGAGGCCCTGGAGAAATCCGGCTATGCGGCGGCCCTGGGGGAATGGATCGCCGCGGACAGACCCTTCCTGGGAATCTGCATCGGCCTTCAGCTTCTGTTTGAATACTCCGAAGAGGCCGGTTATACCGGCCAGGCGGAAGCATCCGGGCCGGATGGTGCCGGCGAAGCAAACACCGCCGAAGTTGACCGCCCGAGGGGCAAAGCGGAAGCCGCCGAAGCAGTTAAAGGCCTGGGGCTTATAGGGGGAATTATCCGGCGTTTTCCGGGGCGTAAGATTCCCCAGATTGGCTGGAACCAGACCCTTCCCCGGCGGGGTTCCCGGCTTTTCCGGGGCCTGCCGGACAATTCTTTCTTTTATTACATTCACTCGTACTATGCGCCCCTGGACGATACGGTAAGCGCCGCGGAAACTGAATACTATGTACGGTACTGTTCCGCGATAGAACGGGGGGAATTGGCGGCGGTGCAGTTTCACCCGGAAAAATCCGGCGCCGTGGGGCTGCAGCTGCTGGAAAATTGGGCCCGGGGATCCCCCTAAGGAAGGAGTGTCAATGCAGGCGAAACGGATTATCCCCTGTCTGGATGTGGACGATGGCCGGGTTGTTAAGGGAGTTAAATTTAAGGGCATACAGGATGCGGGGGACCCGGTGGAGATGGCCCGGCGTTACAACGGCGAAGGGGCCGACGAACTTACCTTCCTTGACATCGGCGCTTCCTATAAAAGCCGGGCCACCCTTCTTGATGTGGTAAGGCAGGTTGCCGCCGAGGTATTTATCCCCCTCTGTGTCGGCGGGGGCATACGGACCGTGGAGGACATGAGGGAGGCAATGAACGCCGGGGCCGATAAGGTTTCTGTCTGTACCGCCGCGCTGCAAAGGCCCCGGCTGCTTTCGGAAATGGCCCGGGCCTATGGCAGCCAATGCGTGGTACTTTCCATCGACGCCGCCCGTTCCGGCCCGGCGTGCTGGCATGCCTATTCCCACGGCGGCAGAACCGATACGGGCCTTGACGCCGTCCAATGGGCGCGGCGGGCGGTGGAACTTGGGGCGGGGGAGATACTGCTTAATTCCATTGATGCCGACGGCACCGGCGCGGGGTACGATCTGGAACTGACCAGGCGGATCCTTGAAGCGGTGCCGGTGCCGGTTATTGCCTCCGGTGGTGCGGGAAACCTGGATCAAATAGCCGGGGTTCTTCTTCCCCCCGGCGCCGGCGAAGATTGGGGAAACGCCGACGCAGCCCTGGTGGCCTCCATGCTCCATTACGGGAAGACCACCCTGGGGGAAATAAAAAAACACGCCCAGTCACGGGGGGTCTGTGTTAGATGGTAAGGCCAAAACGGCGCCGGGGGTTCCAAAAACCGCCGGGCGGGGGATCAAATCGGTAAAACGGGGAATGTAACAGTGGTTATTGCATCGATAGACATACAGGGCGGAAAAGTGGTCCAGCTTAAACAGGGTTCGCAGTTGGTTTTACAGCGGGATGATGCCGAAGTGCTGGCGGAAGAATTTGACCGGTACGGGGAAGTTGCGGTCATAGACCTGGATGCGGCCATGGGGAAGGGGAGCAACCTTGAAATGATAAAACCCCTGCTCCGCAGGGCCCAGTGCAGGGTCGGCGGTGGTCTTAGAACGCCGGAGGCGGCAAAGGAACTGGTAAGTCTGGGGGCGGAAAAACTTATTGTGGGCTCCCGGGCCTTTCGGGACCCCCAACACAGCGAAGGGGGATTTGCACTAAACAGGGAATTCCTTGCCGCCCTGGAAAAGAGCATAGGCCGGGAGCGGATCATCATCGCCGTGGACGCAAAAAAAATTACCCCCAAAACCGGTGGGGGCGGTACCTACGAAATTGTCGTGGACGGGTGGAAAACCCCCACGGGACTCCCCTTGGTTGAAACCGCCGCAGAGGCCGCTTCCTATGCGTCGGAACTGCTTTTTACCTGCGTGGATAGGGAAGGAACCATGACGGGCATAGACCTGGAGCCGGTCCGGGGCCTTAAGGAGGCCCTGGGCGGGGGCTGCCGGATCACCGCCGCCGGCGGGGTTTCTTCCCTGGCCGAGGTGGAAAACCTGGGGGCCCTGGACTGCGACGTACAGCTTGGCATGGCCCTCTATACCGGGGCCATAGATTTGGCCGCCGCGTTTATCTGTTCCCTTAACTGGAAAAAACTTGAGGGGGGACTTATCCCGGTGATCGCCCAAAGTGTGGACGGCCAGGTTCTTATGACGGGCTATGCGGACCACCAGGCCCTGGCCGAAAGCTTTGCCAGGGGAAACCTTTGCTTTTACAGCCGGACGAGGCAAAGGCTCTGGATGAAGGGTGAACATTCGGGCAATGTCCTAAAAATTCGCCGGCTTCGGGCGGACTGCGACAGGGATGCGGTATTGGCGGTGGTGGAACCCGCCGGGCCCGTGTGCCACACCGGTGCATGGTCCTGCTTTTCCCTTAACCGCCGCTATACCTGGGAATACCTTCAGGGGATAATCGCCGAACGGTTCCGTGAACCCCGGCCCGGATCGTATACCGCCACCCTGGACGACGAACTGGTCCGGGAGAAGATTATGGAAGAGGCGGAAGAACTGTGTACCGCCAAGACCCGGCAGGAGCTAATCTGGGAAGCGGCGGATCTGCTGTACTTTACCACGGCCCTTATGACCAGAAAAGCCGTAACGGTGGAAGAGGTGTTTGCCGAACTGGACCGCCGGCATAAAAAATAGGCCGCTTTGCGTCCCCGCGGTTTCGCCGGGCCGCCCTAAGGAGAAACCCATGGACAGTATTGTAAAGAAGATCGATCATACTTTGCTAAAACCCGGCGCCCGGGAAGAGGATCTAAAACGGCTGTGTACCGAGGCAAAACAGTACGGGTTTACCGCCATAGCCATTAATCCCTGCTGGATCCCCCTTTGTAAAAAAGAACTGGAGGGAACGGGGATCCTAATTGTTGCCACCGTGGGTTTTCCCCTGGGACAGATGCTCACGGAAACCAAGGCCGGCGAGTGCGAAGATGCAATCAACGCCGGCGCCGGGGAAATCGATATGGTGATAAACCTGGGCAAACTGTTAAGCGGCGACGAGGACTATGTCTTTAAGGACATCAAGGCCGCCGCGGATTGCTGCCACCGCCGCGGAATAAAGTGCAAGGTTATCCTGGAAACCGCCCTTCTAACGGAGGGCCAAATCGTCCGGGCCTGCGAAATCGCCGAAAAGGCCGGGGCCGATTATGTAAAAACATCCACGGGCTTTAACGGCCCCGGCGCAGCGGTGGAACATGTACGGCTTATGCGAAAAAGCTGCGGCTCCGCCGTAAAAATAAAAGCCGCCGGGGGAATTCGCAGCCTTTCCCAGGCCCGGGCCATGGTAGAAGCCGGCGCAGACCGCATCGGTACCAGCGCCGGCCTTGCCATCGCCGCGGAACTGGAAGCGGAGGGCTAATCATCCCCGCCGAACCGGGAGGACTGCCCGCCCAGCTAATGGGCGGCCTCCTGCCCGGTTACAATAGGCTGTTGGGCAGCCCATTGCGGTGCCGGAACTGCCTTGACCGGCGGGGAAAATAACCGTCAATGGCCGCCGTACATGGCTATCATAACCCCTGCGGCAATGGCGGTGCCGATAACCCCGGATACGTTGGGCCCCATGGCGTGCATCAAAAGGAAGTTGCCGGGATCATCCTCCAGCCCCACCTTGTTGGAAACCCGGGCCGCCATGGGCACCGCCGAAACCCCCGCGGAACCAATAAGGGGGTTGATCTTTTCTTTAAGGAAAAGGTTCATAATCTTCGCCACAATAACCCCCGTGGCGGTGGCAATGGAAAAGGCAAGAAGTCCCATCGCCACTATTACCATGCTCGACATATTAAGGAATTTTTCCGGGGTCATCTGGGAACCCACCCCCAGGGAAAGGAAGATCGACACGATGTTGATAAGCTCGTTCTGCATGGTATTGGAAAGCCGTTCCACTATCCCGGTTTCCCGGATAAAATTCCCGAACATCAGGCAGCCGATAAGGGGCGCCGCCGCGGGGATAAGCAGAATGGAAAGTACAAAGACCAGCATGGGGAAGATGATCTTTTCGACCTTAGAGACGGGCCTAAGCTGCTTCATCTTGATAAGCCGTTCTTCTTTGGAAGTAAGGAGTTTCATAATCGGCGGCTGAATCAGGGGCACCAGGGCCATGTATGAATAGGCCGCCACCGCCACCGTAGCCAGGAGCTTGGGGGCAAGCTGGGCGGCGACATAGATTGTGGTGGGGCCGTCTGCCCCCCCTATGATCGACACCGCGCAGGCCTCTAGCATGTTAAAATCCACCCCGGGCAGCGCATTGGCAAGGCTAATCCCAAAGAGGGTGCCGAAGACCCCGAATTGGGCCGCCGCCCCCAGGATGGCGGTTTTAGGATTGGCGATCAGGGGGCCGAAGTCGGTCATGGCCCCTATGCCCATAAAGATGATCAGGGGAAAAAATTCGTTCCCCACTCCGCCGTCGTAGATGATCTTAAGGAACCCCGGAACGCCGTGGCTTTCCCACATCCCCGCATTGGGGATGTTGACAAAGATCGTCCCAAAGCCGATGGGGATCAGCAGCAGGGGTTCAAAACCCTTGGCCGCCCCAAGCCACACGATCACAAAGCCCACGAACACCATAAAAAATTCCTGCCATCCCGGTACGATGGTGTTGATCACATTTCCTGCCTCATCCAGGCTGGTGGTGGGTTTGATGATCCTATCGGTGATAAACGCAAAGATCCCGGTGGTTTTTCCCAGATGCTTGCCAAAATCACCCATTCGTATCCGGGGGATCTCTTTTTCCTCCGCGGCGGCCTGACCTTGGCCGGCGGCCTGGCCCTGAAGGGCGGGCTCCTCGGCGGTAATCCGGGGCATCACGGAAAACACAAAGGCCCCCACCATGATGAAAAGACAAACCTTAACTACCCAAAAGGGAAATTGTTTTCGTTCCCTCAAATTCTTCGGTATTGCTTGTTTAAACATAGGTCCATCCTTTTACTGTAGTTCTGCCAAGGGCTGTCCGGCGATGATCGTCGTCCCCGGAGGGACCAGGAAGCGGACCCTGCCTGCGGAGGTGGCCTTAATTTCCAGTTCCATTTTCATGGACTCGATAATAACAACCGTATCCCCGGCATTAACCGCGGCTCCCTCGGCTGCCGCGTGTTTAAGGACCGTTCCTGCCACCGGGGCGTTTATCACGGCGCCGCCGCCGGAGGGAGCCGCAGGGGAAGACGCCGCCGCGGAAGAAACCGGCCCCTGGCCGGATCCCGCCGCCGGGCTTACCGCCACTGTTCCGGCGGGGGCCACCACCACGTCGTAGTTGGCGCCGTTTACGTTCACCGAATACCGGGCCGCTTGGCCGCTGCCGGCTTGGCCGGAACCAGGGGCCGGGGAAAGCTCCGGCTCGGGCTTAAACACCACCGGCCCTTCGGCGCGCTTTTTGAAGAAATTCGGGGCAACCTTGGGAAACATCGCCAGGGTAAGGACATCTTCGACGCTTACCTGGGGGGTCCCCAACAGGTTTTTTGCCTCCTCTTCAAGTTTGGCGTATTCCGGAGGAATATCGTCCGCGGGGCGGTGGGTAATTTCCTTGTCAAGCTTAAGGGCTTCCAGGGCTTTTTTTACCACCTCCTGGTTTTTTGGCGCCGGACAGGCCCCGTATTTGCCCGCCAGAAGATCCTGGAATTCCCCGGAAAGCCGGTTATAGCGGCCAAAGAGCACGTTAAATACCGCCTGGGTCCCCACAATTTGACTGGTGGGGGTCACCAAGGGCGGATACCCCGCATCTTTCTGGACCACGGCAATTTCCTTAAGAACTTCGTCGATCTTGCCGGAAGCGCCCTGTTCCTTCAACTGACTTTCCATGTTAGAGAGCATTCCCCCGGGAACCTGGGATTGGAGGATCCGGGTGTCGGCCCCTAAAAAGCTGGATTCAAATTTCTTGTAGTTCCTCCGCACGTCCTTAAAGTAGGCGGCAATTTCCAAGAGCAGCCCCGTGTCCAGGCCGGTGTCGTATTCGGTGCCCTTAAAAATTTCTACCATAGTTTCGGTGGGGCTGTGGCTTGTACCCATGGCAAGGGAAGAAATCACCGTGTCAAGGATCTCTGCCCCCGCTTCGGCAGCCTTGGTTAGGGTGGCCACGCTCATACCGGTGGTGGCGTGGGAGTGAATTTCTATGGGCAGATCCGTT
This sequence comes from Spirochaetaceae bacterium, assembly GCA_031277165.1. GTDB lineage: Bacteria > Spirochaetota > Spirochaetia > Treponematales > Breznakiellaceae > JAISLT01. Next base: position 5,050 of record JAISLT010000033.1, on the reverse strand, counting down.
ACCTTCTTAATGGCCTTGACAAGATCGTAGGCCGCGTAGGGTTTTAGGAGCCCCGACATGTCCTTGATAGCAATGGAATCGGCCCCTATGCCGGCGTACTGTTTGGCAAGTTCGGCGTATTTTTCGATGGTATGAAAGGGGGTTACGGCATAGGAAATGGCCGCCTGTATGTGCTTGCCGGTTTTTTTGGCGGCTTCGGTGGCGGCCTTAAAATTCCGGGGATCGTTGACCGCATCGAAGATACGGAATACATCCACCCCGTTCTTTGCTGCGGTTTCCACAAATTTGGCTACCACATCGTCGGCATAGTGCCGGTACCCCAAAAGATTCTGCCCCCGCAGGAGCATCATAATTTTGGTATGGGGAAGGGCCTTCTTAAGGGCCCTAAGGCGTTCCCAGGGATCTTCGTTTAAAAACCGGATGCAGGAATCGAAGGTAGCCCCGCCCCAGGCTTCCAGGGCAAAATACCCCGCCTTGTCAAGTTTCTCGCAGGCCGGCAGCATATCGGCGGTGACCATGCGGGTGGCAAAAAGAGACTGGTGGGCATCCCGCAGCACCAGATCGGTTAATTGAACTTTAGGCATTATTTACTCCCTTGTTTTACAGTATAGATCCAGCTAAGCCGGGAATTTTTGCATAACCTGCAAATTGTACCAAAGCGTCCGCGGCGCCGGAAAACTTCGGGTTGTATCCCTCAGCGGCTTGAACGGTATTCGTTGACCGCGGCGGAAATCGCCGCCGTAAGCTCCGGATCGTTCTTTGCCGCCGGTTTTACCGCCGGGGTTTCTCCCCCGGCCCAGCCCAGACCGCGGATGGTCTTTCCGGCAATTTCTATGGAAATGATCATGATAATTAAAAAACCAAAGACTGTTCCCATGCCCAGTACGGCAAGAACGCCGCTTTGACCCAGCATGTCCAGAATTTCTGCCGTCATAATTCCTCCTCAATTTTGTTGTGTTCCGGTGTGAAAAACCTGCTCTGTTCAACAGGCCCTAGGAGCCTGTCGCACTTCGCGGATTTTTTGCATGTTCATGCAAAAAATCCCGATTATCGGGCTCCTTTGGCAGTTTGCAAGGTATAAAAATTCACTTCCGTGATTTTTTATACAATTTGTGCGCGAAGCGCAACAAAAACTGCCAGGGTTGTTACATAAAGACTATACCTATTATAATTGGAAAACTCCACCGGTTCAAGGGGTATGTTTGGCTAGGTTTTGATTTGAGGTATTACGGGGGCCGAAGGTTGCATTTTAAAATGCGGCGCTTCGCTCCCTTGCCTGGTTTGCCCGGACCAATTATACTAGGGTAGAGGCGGGTCTTTCCAAAACCGGCGTTTTGGAAAGACCCCGGGTTGTTTCAAGACTAAAATAGTAAGGGTTTATACATGGAAAAGGACGCTGTTTTTGAACGAGCACGGGACTATATAGCCAAAGAGGGGGACCCCCATTTCCGGGCGGAGGTCGAGGAGCTGCTCGGGAAGGAAGACTGGAAGGAGCTGGAGGACCGGTTCTACCGGAAGCTGGAATTCGGCACCGGGGGGCTCCGTGGGGTCATCGGCGGCGGGTACAACCGCATGAACACCCTGGTAGTCAAAAGCGCCACCCAGGGCCTGGCTTCCTATATCCGGAAAGCCTTTCCGGAAAAAGCCCGGGCGGGAACGCTGAAAGCGGTTATCGCCTACGACAGCCGGCATTATTCCATCGAATTTGCCGAAGCCGCCGCCCTCATTCTGGCGGCAAACGGCGTCACGACCTATCTCTTTTCTTCCATGCGGCCCACCCCCGAACTGTCCTACGCCGTCAGGGAACTCGGCTGCGACACGGGGATCGTGGTTACCGCAAGCCATAACCCTCCCCAATATAACGGGTACAAAGCCTATTGGAACGACGGTTCCCAGGTGATTGCCCCCCACGATCAGGGGATCATCAACGAAGTAAACGCCGTTACGGACATCAGGGAGATCACCCGCCTTGAGGCAATAAGCCGGGGGCTTCTGGAAATAATCGACAGCCGGATAGACGAACCCTATCAGGCCATGGTCAGGAGCAGGCTTTTCAGGCCGGACCTCATCAAGGCCAAAGCCGGGGAAGTAAAGATTGTCTACACCCCCCTGCACGGGACCGGGGCCATGCATGTGGAAGCGGTTCTGGGAAGCCTGGGGCTCAAGGTCATCACCGTGCCGGAACAGCGGGAAGGCGACGGGGACTTCCCCACCGTGTCTTTCCCCAACCCGGAAGAAGCCGCCGCCCTGGAACTGGCGGTAAAGCTGGGCAGGGAGGCCGGCGCCGATGTGGTCATGGCTACGGACCCGGACGCCGACCGTTTGGGTATTGCCGTTCCCGCCGCCGGCAGCCCGGGGGGCTTTACCCTCCTCACCGGGAACCAGCTCGGTTCCCTCCTGGCCGACTACATCTTCCTTTCGTTAAAAGAAACGGGCAAAATGCCAGCGAAGCCGGCTATGGCCAATTCCATCGTTACCACAGGGATGCAGAAACGGATCGCCGCTTTCTACGGCGCCGAATGTTTCGAGTGCCTTACGGGTTTCAAATGGATAGCCGATATTTGGCGGCGGAGCGAGTCTGACGGCAAGGGCTATACTGTCGTGTACGGCACGGAGGAAAGCTACGGCTACCTTGTAGAGCCGGAAGTCCGGGACAAGGATGCGGTTTCCGCCGCCGCCATGACCGCCGAGATGACCCTCTACTGGCGCAGCAAGGGGAAGAGCCTCCTTGACCGGCTGGAGGAGCTTTACGGAATCTGCGGTTACTGGCAGGAACTGGGAATTTCAAAATACTTCCAGGGGCCTCAGGGGCCGGCCGTCATGAAGGGCATCATGGACAACTACCGGGAGAACCCTCCCAAAACTCTGGGGGGTATCCCGGTGGAGAAGGTCAGGGACATCCTGGAATCGGTCTGGAAATTTCCCGGCGAGCCCGGCCGCAGGGAGCCGGTGGATCTTCCCCGGAGCGACGTGCTCCAGTTCTGCCTTGCGGACGGGACGGTAGTGAGCGCCCGGCCCAGCGGGACCGAGCCCAAAATCAAATTCTACGCTTCGTGCTGCGCCGAAACGGGAAACGGGGGCCTTGAGGCCGCGAAGAAGGAAGCGGCGCGGAAACTTGAGGCTATCAGGAAGGAAATCCGGTCAGTCCTTGGAGAATAAGCCTATTAGACTTGTTCAACAACCCGGTTGGTTGTCGCGGACTTTAGTCCGGCACAAGTCTTGCAATTTCCCGCCTTATGGCTGCGAAATTGCGGTATTTTTAGCGGTTTTTGTTCAAAAACTGAAATTTTTGAACAACTCCATTCCTAAAATCGAGAGGTGCGGATTATGAAAGCCCGTAACGCGGCGTTGCTGTTTTGTTTGTGCGGTATCTTGCCTTTGTTAAGCGGATGTTCCATCAATAAAATGGCGTCCAAAGCGGCGGCCGACGCCCTGACCGGATCCGGCGCAAGTACGGTTTTTACCGGGGATTCGGATCCGCGCCTTGTGGGGGACGCCCTCCCCTTCGCCATAAAAATATACGAAGCCCTGCTGGATATGCAGCCGGATCACCAAGGCCTGATCCTGACGACGGGTTCCCTCTTTGTGATGTACGCCAACGCCTTTGTCCAGGGGCCGGCGGAAATGCTGCCCCGCACCGAATACCGGGAACGGCGAGAAGAACGGGAACGGGCGCGGCTGCTCTACCTGCGGGGGGTCAAAATACTCCGTTCCGGGCTGGACAAGAAATACCCCGGATTCAACGAGGCCGGCCGGGAAGGGAAGCTCGGCGCCTATCTCGCCAGGACCAAAAAAGAAGACGTCCCCCTCCTCTATTGGACGGTGGCGGGCAGCCTTTCGGCCTATTCTCTGGCCCCCTTTGATCTGGAACTGGGGATGCGTATCCCGGAACTGACCGCCATGATACACAGAGCCTACGAACTTGATCCTGATTTTAACGGCGGCGCCATAGACGATTTTTATATCATTTTCTATGCGTCCCTGCCGCCCTTTCTGGGGGGCGACAAAGCCAAAGCGGATGATCATTTTAAGTTAGCCCTGGAAAAATCCGGGGGAATGTCCGCAGGGCCCTATGTTTCCTATGCCCAGGCGGTTTCTATACCCGCCCAGGACTACGAAACCTTCAGGAATTGCCTGGAAGCGGCCCTTGCGGTGGATCCCGGCGCTAATCCCGCCAACAGGCTTGTAACCGTCATATCCCAGCGTAAAGCCCAATATCTCCTGGATAACGCGGCAAATTACTTTCTGAATCTGAACAACGATGACGGCTGGGATGATGACGATGACTGGGATGATGACGATGACTGGGACGACGATGATGACTGGGACGATGATAATGACTGGGACGACGATGATTAACATGAATGACGCGGTCCGGGGGCGGATACCCGCGGCGCCTTCAATACAAATAAGAATCCGGCTTTTTACCGGATAAAACCAGAGGAGAATGTATGAAAAAAATTCTGTGTTTTTTGACGTTAGCCGTCCTTTTGTGGGGAATCTTTTGTTCCCCGCTTTATGCCCAGAGGAAAAGAAACCAGGGAGGGAAGCTGGCCCTCAAGATAGCTTCCCTGGTGCCGGAAGACAGCCCCTGGGGGAGGGCGATAAACCAGATAGCCGAGGAATGGTATGAAATAACCAACGGGGAGGTGGAACTTCAGATCTCCCACGGCGGGGTTTTAGGCTCCGAGACTGCGGTCCTGCAGCAGCTCCGCCTGGGCCAAATCCAGGGCGCGGTTTTAACCTCTTACGGGTTAAACTCCATTGCCAGGGGAATTATCACGGTAAGCTGCCCCTTCCTTATCCGCAATGATCAGGAGCTTACCTTCGTATTAAACGAACTGAAACCGGAACTGGAAGAAAAGCTCAACAGCGGCGGCGTTTTTACCCTGTGCTGGGCCCAGGTCGGCTGGATCAAGGTTTTTTCAAAAGAACCTGTTTTTGTTCCGGCGGACCTCAAAAAACACAAGCTTGCCGCCAGCGATGATGAGCTTGAAATGATGCAGGCTTTCAAGGCCATGGGATATCAGATGATCCCGGTACCCCTTAA
>JAISLT010000091.1 GCA_031277165.1 Spirochaetaceae bacterium | reverse complement strand
CCCGGCGCAAAGAGTTTTACCAGCACCGAAATGGCCGCCATGCCGCTGGAAAAGGCCCAGGCCTTTATGCCGTGTTCCAGCATGGCGATGGTATTCTCCAGTTCCAGCCGGGTGGGGTTACCGTAGCGGCCATAGCCAAAGCCGGTGGATTCGTCGAAGGCGGGGTGTGCGTAGGGCACGCTCATATGAATGGGGGCGCTGACGGCCCCGGTTTCCTTTTCTACTCCGGAATATCCCCGGACCAGCTGGGTTCCGGGCCTATAGCTAAGGGAAATCTGGTTTTTATCGATGCCCTTAAAGCCCTTTACCATTGAGGTGAGTTTTTCAAAGTTACTTTCGTCCATGGTACCATCCTAAACAAATCTGCGCTTCGCCCACAAATGTATAAAATACACGAAGGTGAATTTTTATACCCTGCGAACTGGGCCGGACCAAGGGTCCGCAAAAGCCCCTTAACCGGGATTTTTGCATGAAAACGCAAAAAAATCCACAAAATACAAAGGCTCCTAGTATTTTTATAAGAAAAATAAGAAATAATTGCAAGAGAGCAAAAAAAGTATTGACCTTTTTTGTTTTACCGTGGTAGATTACCAAGATTTCATAGTAAACATATATGATTTATATGTTTTATTCATCGGGGTGTTCCCAACTTTAGTTTTGGAACAACACCCTTAGATTTACGGATGCTTACAGGAGGGTATGCATGGTTAACCTTGAGTTATCCGAAGTGGAAGTCCGGGATCGGCGGCTTAAATCGATTATTTCGTACCAGGGAAGCGCCCGGGATCTCTGCGAACGGTCCCGAAACCGGCAGTTAAATTTAACCGAGCGATCCTTCGGACAGTGCAGCGACTGTTCCCAGGGGTGCAGCCAAACCCTTACCTACGTTATCCGGGGGGCTGCGGTGGTGGATCATGCCCCCATAGGCTGCAGCGTCCCCGGGGGCACCAACCTAACCGTGGACGTATCCACCAAGGCCCGGGGGCTGCCCCCCCAAAGGGTACAGGTCCTTAGCACAAACATTCAGGAAAAGGACACGGTCTACGGCGGTCTGGAAAAACTGCGGGCCACCATCCGCGAAGCCCACCGGCGCTTTAATCCCACCGCAATATTTGTGCTTTCCTCCTGCGCCGCGGGCATCGTGGGGGATGACATTGAAAGCGTGGCCGATGAACTCCAGGATGAATTGGAAATTCCGGTGGTGCCGATCTTTTGCGAGGGTTTCAAGTCCAGGATATGGTCCTCCGGTTTCGACGCGGCCTTCCACGGCATATTAACCCGCATTGTTAAGCCCCCGGTAAAAAAACAAACGGACCTGGTTAATGTGTTTAACTTTGAAGGAAGCGATACCTTCGGCCCCCTGCTGGGAAAGCTGGGGCTCCGGGTAAATTATGTGGTTCCCCTGGCGGACATAGAGGCCCTGGAAAAACTTTCCGAAGCCGCCTGCACGGCCCATATCTGCGAAACCCTGGCGATGTATCCCTCCACGGCCCTGGAACAGAAATACGGCGTACCCGAGGTTAAGGCGCCGCCGCCCTTTGGCATTGACTGGACCGACAATTGGCTTCGGGAAGTTGCCCGGCTTACCGGCAAAGAGGGAATAGTGGAGGACCTTATCCAATCCGAACACCGGCGGGTTCAGGAAGAACTGGAACAGGTTAGAAAAGAACTGCGGGGAAAGCGGATATATATTTTTGCCGGGGATTCCTATGCCCACAGCATTGCCAACATGCTCCTGGATCTGGGGCTTGACCTGGTGGGGATCACCACCCTGCACCACGATCAAACCACCGACGGAGGGAAGGACAGCCTGGACAGCCTGGGAAACCTGGTGGCCTCCAAGGGAGAGATCGGGAACTACACGGTGTGCAACAAACAGCCCTATCAGGTATTTAAGCTGCTAAAGGCGGCCAAGCCGGATATCCTTATTGTGCGCCACATGAACATGACCATCGTGGGGGCCAAGCTGGGCATCCCCACAATGAACGACGGGGATGTGAATATCAGCGCCGGCTACGACGGCCTGGTACAGCTGGGAAAACGGCTTATTGACGCGGTGAAAACCCGGAAGCTCTTTGAAAACGTGGCCCGGCACTGCGAAAGCCCCTATACCCGGTGGTGGCTGGAACAGGAGGATCCCTTCTATTTCGAGAAAAAAGGCGCCGGGGAAGACGGGGACTTTGACGATGCCGAAGGAGTTGTATAGATGACAGGCGGCGAACAGACAACTTATATTGAACAGCCCCGGTTTTCCTGTGCCCTGGCGGCTCAGCAGACGGTGCTGGCCATTCCCCGGGCCCTGCCCATCGTCCATTCCGGCCCCGGCTGTGTGGGAAAGACCTTTGGCTTTACCTCCTACGGCGCGGGGTTTCAGGGCGAAGGGTACGGCGGCGGCGGTACGGTAAGCTGCACCAACACCAACGAGCAGGACGTGGTCTTTGGGGGCGAGGAAAAGTTATCCCGTTTTATAGAGGGGGCCTTTAAGGTCCTTAAGGGGGATCTTTTTGTGGTCCTCTCGGGCTGCACCTCCGGCATTGTGGGGGACGACGTGGTCCAGGTCGCATCCACCTTTGCCCGCCGGGGCCGTCCCATCGTGGGGGTGGAAACCTCCGGGTTTAGGGGAAACAACTACCTGGGGCACGAACTGGTGGTTAAGGGCATTATCCAGGACTTTGTGGGGGATCCCGAGCTTAGGGTAAAAAAGGGGCTGGTCAACGTGTTCTCCGTGGTCCCCTGCCAGAACCCCTTTTGGCGGAGCGATCTGGAAGAGATCAAGCGGATCCTTACGGCCATCGGCCTGGAGGTAAACATCCTTTTTGGGAACGAGTCCGGGGGGGTGGAGGAATGGAAAACTATCCCCCATGCCCAGTTCAACCTGGTCCTCTCTTCCTGGGTGGGACTCCAGGCGGCGGAGTTGTTAAAGGAAAAATACGGTACCCCCTACCTGCATATCCCCTACCTGCCCACGGGGGCGGAAGAAACCAGCCGGGTCCTGCGGGAAATAGGGGTCTTTGCCGGACTGGACCCCGCCAGGGTAGAGACGGTGATACGAAGGGAAGAGCAGCGGTTTTACGGGTATTTTGTTTCCCTGGCGGATTTTCTGGCGGATTTTCGGAACAACATCCCCTTTGAGGTATACACCATTGCGGACAGCTCCTATGCGGCGGGGCTCAGCGGCTTCCTGGTTAACGAACTGGGCTTTGTCCCCCGGGGGATATACATCACCGACGATCCTCCGGTACAAAAACAGGGCGCCATAGAAAAGGTTTTTACCGGCCTGGCCCCGGATTTTGACGGAACCGTTTCGTTCCAGATCGACGGCGGCCCCATCCAGGATGACATACGGAAAAAACTGGGAAAGTCAAACAAGGCGGTGATCCTGGGAAGCACCTGGGAAGACAAGCTGGCCGCGGAGAACGGCAATCTTTCCCTCCATGTAAGCCTGCCCATAAATAACAGCGTGATTATCAACCGCAGTTATGCGGGGTATAACGGCGGACTGCGGCTTATAGAAGATATTTATGCGGGTATCTTCCGGAAGGGAAATATCGCATCCACCACCCAAACCCAGTAGAGGACAGAGGAGGCCCCATGCCGGTACCCTTGTACCCCGATTTTTTTAACGATGTGTTCGGCCCGGTTATGCAGCCCGGTTCTGCGGGAGGATTCGCCGGTCCCGCCCGTATAGGAAACGCCGCCCGGGCCCTGGCCGGGGGGGACATTAAAAGGGTCCGTTTTCTTTTTGACAAAAAGACCAGACCCCTGCCGTTTTTGGTTAACTTTATGTCGGACCGGGGCTACCTGGGGGGCATACAGGGCTTTCTTCCCGATGACGAACGGCTCTTTGACGCCCATGCCCTGGCAAGGCGGCAGGGCATGGCCTACGAGTTTGGCTGCCGTGAAGAGGACGATGGGACAAGCGGGGAAACCCTGGTGCTTATCGAAGACTCCCGGGGTGGAACATACACCATGAATGCCGCATCCGTGGGGGGCGGCATGATCCTGGTCTCCGGCATAAACGGTTTTTCCCTGGAATGGCGGGCCGACACCCACCTGGCTTTTCTGGAAGATCCCCAGGGCCGGCTCCTTCCCCAGAACATGGAAAACCTGGCACAGGCCCTTTTTTCGTCCCCGGATTCTTCCCTGGTGCGGTTTTCTGCCGTTGGTTTTTCCGGCGGTTCTGCCGCCGGTTTCTCCAACGGTTCTGCCCGGGGCCGAAGGGCCTACGCATTTGAATTTTCCTCCGGTACCCCGGAAGATTCCTTTATGGCCGGTATCGGGGACCTGGGGGGACTTCGCCTGTACCGTCTGCCGGCCCTGCTCCCCGTGGTAAGCCGAAGGGACAAGGGGCCCCAGCTTTTTACCACCATGGAGGAATGGCGGCGGATCGCCGGAGAACGGGGGATTAGTTTTGTGGATGCGGCCATAGCCTACGAAAAAAATTCCTCCCGGTGGACAGAAAAACAAATCTGGGATTTCTTTGAAAACATCGCCGGTATTTTGTACAACCAAATCCATTCCCTGGAAGAGATTGGGTACGAAGAGGCCAAAGATACGGATCTTCTTCCAATATACGGCAGGTACTGGAACCGGTATGCGGAAAAAAACCGCATTATCAGCGACGGCCTTACCGGTCACATCATACGCCACGCCCTTTCAACCAACGCAAAAATTCCCGGGGTAAAGATAGTCCCCGCCCCCATGGGTACCGGCGGAGGTTACCTCTTTTCGGCCCTGGATGCGGTGCGGGAACAGTACGGCATAAGCCATGAACGGATGGTAGAATCCCTGGTGGTTGCCGCGGGCCTGGGGGCCCTGGCCTTTACCCATACCAACGCCAGCGGCGAAGTGGGCTGCGTGGGAGAAAGCGGCGTTTGCTGCGCCATGGCCTCGGGGGCCATAGCTTGGCTCTGCGGCGGAGACGGCCAGGCGGTGGAAAACGCCGCATCCATGGCCCTGCAGGCCAATATCGGCATACCCTGCGATCCCATCGCCGGGGGACTGGAGTTTCCCTGCATTACCCGGACCATCCGGGCCGCAGTTACCGCCCCCCTCTATGCGGATTTGGCCCTTTCCGGCATAAACCCCCTCATTCCGTACCACGAAATGCTTGGGGTTATCGAGAAAACCCACAAAACCGCCACCGGTGATTGTCTTTCGGGACCCCACTGCGGCTGCAACATGACGGCCGCCGCCGAAGCATGCAATGCCCGGCTGGAAGCTGCTTCCATCGCGGGCCTGCATTTTGTCCCGGCCTAATCCGGAACAGTAAACCAACATTACCGGGATTTCAAAGGTGCGCCCTAGGATCCCTTTGCTCATAGGAGTATTACATGAAACTAAAACACTGGAAATTTGCCCTGCTGCTCTCTGCCCTAATCCTTCCGCTTATTTCCTGCGCAAAAACACAGGCTCCCGCCGGTTCGGAGACCGGAGAGGGTACGCCGGTTAAGCAGGTCGTCGTAGGTTACGGTATTTTTAAACCCATCACCTATATTGACGATAACGGAGAACCCACCGGGGTCGATATCGAAGCCCTCAAGCTTATTGATGAGCTGCTCCCCGAATACGAATTTGTATACCAGCGGAGTGAACAACAGGCCATATTTGCCGGACTTCAAAGCGGCAAGATCGACATCGCCACCACCAACAGCTTCTGGACCCAGGACAGGGCAGACCGGTACCTCTTTCCCAAAGAAAATTTGGGGATGAACATCGAGGGACTTTTGATTAACCGCAAATTTACCAATGTTAAAACCTTGGAAGATGCGGCAAAACAGAAACTGCGCCTTGTTCCAATGCTGTCCGGGGACGGGAACCACGGGATCCTCCTGGAATTTAACAAGCGTCACCCCGATACACCAGTGGAAATTCCCTTAACCGACAATCACGATCTTACCCTTCAATTTACATGGATAGCCGAAGGAAGGTACGATTTTAATATCGGACCAAAACAGTTTTATGAATTCCTTGTGGAAAGTGAAACCGGCGAGTTACACCATTTAAGCAAGGATATAACCTTTGTCGAATTCGGCTCCGTAAGAACCTGGCCTATCTTTAGGAAGGACGAGCAGGAACTGGCCGACGCCTATGACCGGGCGGTGATCAAGCTTAAAGAGGACGGAACCCTGCGAAGGCTTGCCCTGGAATTTATCGGCTACGACACCTGGGCCTACGAGGGGGACAATGTCTATTAAGGCGGGCCGGTAACGGCAGAAAACGCCGGGCTGTTCCAAGACCTGTGTCTTGGAACAGCCGAAAAAGCGGGCTCCCTTTGGAGCTCCAACACATCCATAGGAGTATTGATATGAAACTAAAACACTGGAAATTTGCCCTGCTGCTCTCTGCCCTAATTTTTCCGGCTGTTTCCTGCGAAAAAACACAGGAAGCCGCCGGCGAGGGACAGACCGCCGGGGTACGAAAAATTGTCATCGGCTATGATAATACCAGGCCTACCAGTTTTATTGGAGACGATGGTGAACTTACCGGGGTGGACATTGAAGCCCTTAGGCTCATCGACGAACTGCTCCCCGAATATGAATTTGAATACCAGCGGAGTGATCAAACCGGAACATTTGCGGCCCTCCAAAGCGGCAGGATCAATGTTGCCACCACCAACAGTTTCTGGACCCAGGACAGGGCGAACCGGTACCTCTTTCCCAAGGAAAACCTGGGGATGAACATCGAAGGATTGTACATCCACAAAAAATTTACCGGCATCAACAATCTGGAAGATGCGGCGGCGAAAAAACTGCGCATTGTTCCGGTGGTCTCGGGCGATGGGAACCACGGGATCCTCCTGGAATTTAACAAGAGTCACCCCGATACGCCCATCGACATTCCGTTGACCGACAACCTCGATGTCTGGACCGTCGGATTTAGCTGGATTGCCGAAGGAAGGTACGACTATGCCATTGGGCCCAAGCAGCAGTATGAAGCAGTGGTGGGAAATGAGGACGCGCAGCTGCATCACCTGGTAAACGACGTGGGCTTTGTCGAATTCGGTTCCGTAAGAACCTGGCCCATCTTTAGGAAGGACGAGCAGGAACTGGCCGATGCCTATGACCGGGCGGTGATTAAACTTAAAGAGGACGGAACCCTGCGAAGGCTTGCCCTGGAATTTATCGGCTACGATACCTGGGCCTACGAGGGTGACAATGTCTATTAAGGCGATCCGGTGACGGTAGAACAAGCCGGGCTGTTCCAAGACCCGTGTTTTGGAACAGCCCGGAAAAGCGGACTCCCTTTGGAGCTTCGTAAAATCAGCACTTATAGGAGCATCACATGAAACTAAAGCACTGGAAATTGGCCCTGCTGTTCTCTGCCCTAATCCTTCCGGTTATTTCCTGCGAAAAAACAGAGGATTCCGCCGGTGAGGGGCAGGACCTCCAGGTCAAAAAAATTGTCGTGGGGTATTCGGTCTTCAAACCCATTACCTACATCGGCGACGACGGGGAACCCACCGGGGTGGACATCGAAGCCCTTAAGCTTATCGACGAACTGCTCCCCGAATATGAATTTGAATTTCAGCGGGGTGAGCAGCAGGCCATATTCGCCGGGCTCCAAAGCGGCAAGATAGACATCGCCACCACCAACAGCTTCTGGACCCAGGACAGGGAAAACCGCTACCTCTTCCCCAAAGAGAATTTAGGGATGAATATCGAAGGGTTGTACATCAATAAGAAATTCACCGGCATTAAGAGCCTGGAGGATGCGGCGGTGCAAAAACTGCGGCTTGCCCCCATGCTGTCCGGGGACGGGAACCACGGGATCCTCCTGGAATTTAACAAGCGGCACCCCGATACGCCCGTGGAAATTCCGCTGACCGACAATGCCGATGCCTTTACCCTTTCGTTCAGCTGGATAGCCGAGGGAAGGGCCGATTTCTACATTGGCCCAAAACAGTATTATGAGCTGCTGGTGGAAAGCGAAACCGGGGAACTGCATCACCTGGTAAACGACGTGGGCTTTGTCGAATTCGGCTCCGTAAGAACCTGGCCTATCTTTAGGAAGGACGAGCAGGAACTGGCCGCCGCCTATGACCGGGCGGTGATCAAGCTTAAAGAGGACGGAACCCTGCGAAGGCTTGCCCTGGAATTTATCGGCTACGACACCTGGGCCTACGAGGGTGACAATGTCTATTAGGCGGTTGTTGTTCAAGAAACTAAATTTTCTGGATAACCCTATTAAAAAAACGGCCATTTAAAAAAGTTGCACGGAATGGAGGGCCGCATGATCGAACTGTTAAGAAGCCTGGCTTCGTATATGGCGAAGATGCTTCCGTATTTACCGCATACTTTTCTCTATGTGTTTTTTTCCCTGTTCTTCGGGATCATCCTGGGATTTATCTGCGCCATGGCGAAGCTGGGAAAAAACCGCATCCTTAAGGGAATTGCCGAGGGGTATACCACGATCATGCGGTGCATGCCCTCCATTACCGTGCTGTTTCTTGTGTACTATCTGGTTCCGGCCCTGCTGCGGAACTATCTTAAGATCAACATAGACGGGGTAAACGCGGTCTTTTTTGTGATCTTCACCTTTACGCTTTTTCTGGGGGCGTCCCTGTCGGAGATGATGCGGACTTCCTACCTGGCGGTGGCCAGGGATCAGTTCGAAGCGGCCCTAAGCCTGGGGCTTACCGCATTCCAGGCCTTTTACCGCATTGTCCTGCCCCAGGCGTTTTTTTATTCACTGCCCAATCTGGGCAATACGGTAATCTACCTCCTTAAGGAGGGGGCCCTGGGGTATACCATCGGCCTTACCGACGTGATGGGCAAGGCCTATCTTATGAACGCAGACAGCTACAGCGTCCACGCACTAAAAATTTATGTTTCCCTGGCCTTTATCTACTGGCCCGTGGCGCTGATCCTGGAATGGATATTTAAAAAGCTGGAAAAAGAATTTTCCTGCCAGAAAGAAACTGTCCGGGGGGCCTCCCATGCATCTTGATTACCAATTTATGCTTGACACCTTTTTACTTTCCCTGGGGGGAATCCCCGTAACTCTGGAAATAAGCCTCGCGGTGCTGGTTGTGGCGGTCCCCGCGGGGTTCCTTATCGCCATTGCGCTGGCAAACCGGGTGCCGGTGATTACCCAGATTTCCAGGGTGTATATCTCCTTTATCCGGGCCACCCCCCCGATATTGCAGATCTTTATTATTTATACGAGCCTTCCCAGCCTTATCGCCCTTATCGCGGCCCGGTTCGACGGCTCCTTCGACATCTTTGCCGTCAATCCGGTGATCTATCCCATTATTGTGTTCAGCCTCAGCGAAACCGCCGTCCTGGCGGAGGTCTTTAGGGCGGCCCTGAATACGGTGGAGGGCAGCCAGCTCGAGGCGGCCCTGTCCGTGGGCATGACCCGGGCCCAGGGCTACAGCCGGATCGTCATACCCCAGGCCCTTACCGCCGCGGTACCGGTGTTTTGCTCCTCCGTCACAAGTTTGGTAAAGCTCACGTCCCTTTCTTTTACCATGTCGGTGATGGAAGTTACGGGCATCGCCAAGGTTCAGGCCGGCGTGGGCCTTGCATGGCTTGAGGCCTATCTTGTGATGGCGATGATCTATTTTGTGATGATATTTACCATCGAAAAACTGTTAAAGATCCTGGAAAAACACCTGCGGGCCCATACCGCAGGATAGGAGGTTTTGTATGCTGGAGGTAAAGAACGTGCATAAGGCCTTTGGAAAGACCGAGGTCCTTCGGGGGGTGGATATTAGGGTTGAGAAAAAATCCGTGGTGGTGCTCCTGGGCCCCAGCGGATCCGGTAAAACAACCCTCCTAAGGTGCATCAACTTTCTGGAACGGGCCGACGAAGGGGATATAAGAATCGACGGCCTGGATGTTCCCTTTAGGCACGCGGGTAAGAAGGATATTCTGACAATACGGCGAAAGACCGCCATGGTTTTTCAAAACTACTGTCTTTTTAAAAACAAGACCGCCCTGGAAAATGTTACCGAAGGCCTTATTATTGCCCGAAAGGTTCCCCGGAACGAGGCCCTTGCCATTGGCAGAGAAACCCTGGACAAGGTGGGGCTGGGCAGCAAGTATGACGCATACCCAAACCAGCTTTCCGGGGGACAGCAGCAGCGGGTGGGCATTGCCAGGGCCATTGCGGTAAAACCCGATGTAATCCTTTTTGACGAGCCCACCTCTGCCCTGGACCCGGAACTGATCGGCGAAGTACTGGAGGTAATGAAGAAACTGGCCAAGGAGGGGATCACCATGCTGATCGTTACCCACGAAATGAACTTTGCCCGGGATGTGGCGAACAAGGTGGTCTTTATGGATCAGGGGCAGGTGGTGGAAGAGGGCCCCCCGGAGGAGATTTTCCGGCAGGCCAAAGAGCAGCGGACGCGGCGCTTTCTTCAGCGGTTTATTGTTTCGGACGATTACAGCATTTAGGCGGCTCCGGAATTGGTTATTTTGGACGGCCCATATTTATACAGCGGCATTTGAAGGAGGAAAAAAATGCAAGACGAAAAGATACGGCAGATTGCCATATACGGAAAGGGCGGCATAGGAAAATCCACCACCACCCAGAACCTAACCGCCGGTT
The DNA here is from genome assembly GCA_031277165.1 of Spirochaetaceae bacterium. Lineage (GTDB taxonomy): Bacteria > Spirochaetota > Spirochaetia > Treponematales > Breznakiellaceae > JAISLT01. The sequence goes on along the minus strand of JAISLT010000091.1, from coordinate 58,132 downwards.
TGGCGGAACTGGGGAACCAGATCATGGTGGTGGGCTGCGATCCCAAGGCGGATTCGACCAGGCTCCTCCTGGGGGGACTGGCCCAGCAGACGGTGCTGGACCTGCTGCGGGAAAAGGGCCAGAACGTCGGCCTGGATTCGCTGGTAAAAACCGGCTTTGGCGGCATACGCTGCGTTGAATCCGGCGGCCCCGAACCGGGGGTGGGCTGCGCCGGCCGGGGCATTATCACCGCCATCGGGCTCCTGGAAAACCTGGGGGCCTATACCGAGGATCTGGACTATGTGTTTTACGATGTCCTGGGCGACGTGGTCTGCGGCGGTTTTGCCATGCCCATCCGGGAAGGCAAAGCCAAGGAGATCTACATTGTGGCCTCCGGCGAAATGATGTCCCTCTATGCGGCCAACAATATTTCCAAGGGAATCAGACGGTACGCCGAAAAAGGCGGAGTGCGGCTGGGGGGGATCATCTGCAACAGCCGGAACGTAGATCGGGAACTGGAAGTTCTTAGGGCCTTCGCCGAAGAATTGGGGACCGGCCTTACCGGTTTTATCCCCAGGGACAACATTGTTCAGCGGGCGGAAATACGAAAAAAGACTGTGATCGAATACGATGCAAAGGCTTCCCAGGCGGACGAGTACCGGAAACTGGCAAAGGCCATAGAGGAAAACAAAAATTTTGCCATCCCCAATCCCATGAGCCAGGACCGGCTGGAGGAGATCCTTATTGAATACGGCCTTATCGAGGCGGTAGAAAGCGATTACCGGATTTAGGCTTTTTCCGGCGGTGTGCCCGGACCGCCGCCGGTCACAGCCGTTGACCCTGGGCTTTAGCTGACGTATAGTGGCGTATGGACGAAACCGCTCATTTTAACCAGCTTGTGGCGGATTTAAGCCTGGAAGAACGGGCAAGCCTGCTGGAAAAACTTTCAAGCCAGTCCACGTTTTCCGACACCGTCCTGTACGAAGAAGCCGAAGATGAAGAAGCGGTTGATCTGGAACTTCGGTATAAGACACTCCCCTGGTATTACAAGATCTGGTATAAGTTCCTAAGTTTTTTTAACAGCCGCAGTCCCCTTAAACTCTTTGAAGATCACCTGATGATCCGGATATACCGGAACATGGACGAGGCTTCGCCGGGGTTTTACAACTACCAGAAGGATATACTGCTTCCCAAATTTCATGACGAGCTGGTTAAACTTCGGGACGGATCCCGGTTTTTTTATACCGCCCTGGACCAGAGCCTTAACCGGGACAAGGGGAGCCTTGTGGTTTTTCTGGGTTCCCTGGAAATGCCCCAGATCCACCGGTTGATCCAAACCGATACGGAACCGGCGCTGCTGGCCGCCCATTACCGGGATCTGGGGGATTCGGAACTTCGCCAAAAGGCCCTTAAGGCCCTGGACGACGCCCTGATGGGGATCACCGAAGACCAGCGAAACATCATGTACCACAGCGCCCGGCTTTTGTACTGCCTTAAGCAGCTTTCTTCGTTCCTCTTTGACCGGTTGATCAATCTTTTTGTTTTTGATTCTTCCGTCCAGGGAAACATCTGCCCCGCCGCACCGGTGCGGGAGCAGCTCCTAACGCTGAACAATATCCTGGCCAGCCTTAAGGTCCCCCCCTCCATGAGTCTGTTGGAATCCCTTTTTATTTTTGTACTTATGGAAAAGAGCGGCGAACCGGGGTTTGATATACAGATGGAAATGCGCAAGCTCCTGGCCCGGGCCGAACTGTCCCTGCAGGGGATCCGGGAATTTAACCTGGAAGTACCCATGACAAAATTGCTGCGGTGCATATCCCGGAATATGACCATAGTTCCCCAGAGCATAGGGGGGGGAGAGGATTGGTACGCCGTGTACCGGGAGCGGTGGAAAAACATAATAGAAGAACAGTTCGCAAATTTTATCAAAACCCGCCGGCAAAACGATCTGCAAAATTCCTTCCGGTATTTTTTTATGGGAAACCATCTTAAGATGCTGGAGAATATGTATTCCGAAACAAACCCCGCCGGAATGAATGTCAAGGGCAACTTTAGCCTTTCTTTTTTGCAGACCTTTTATTCGGTGGTATTCATGGCAGAAATAAACAAGTTTATCCGGCCTATTCTTATTGACGGGGAATTTTATAAAAAAGAAAACAGGACCGAGTTTACCGAAAGTTACAACACCCTTATTAAGATGGAAGATATTATCTTTCATTATGACCGGGATATTTCTGCCGCAGGGGAATACGGCAAACGCTATGCCCAGGCCAAGAACGATATGTCCTCCCTCCCCATAAAACGGCGCAAAATTCAAATAGTAATGGAAGAAGCCGCGGAGGATGCGGAGAGGATTATCGGAGAAGCCCGGGAGGCCATGACCAGGATGATCAATGTCCTGGGGGGGATCCTAAAAAAAAGCCCCGATGGAAAGTACGATTCCCTGTCTAACCTATCCGCCCTTTCCGGCCGGGGTACGGCATTTGCGGACGGTATTGTCAAATCCATAAGCCAGTTTCGCAAGGCCCTTCAATTGCTGGATGAAATTGACTCCATGGAAACCGGAAGGTAGTAAGCGTAAAGGGTAGTACGCAGAACAATAGCAAATAGGGGCTTTCTAAAACTTCAGTTTTTGGGACAGCGGCCTTGGATTTAATAGCAAATAGTAAGGCAGTGAATAGTATGGATCCGTCTTTGTATCCCTTTGATCTTGCGTTTTCCGAAACAGGCGGATATGCCCGGTTTCCCTTTATGTACGACGGAGGCCCCGTAAGCTTAGCCGGCGGGGCCGCCGCTCCCTCCTGCCTTATCTCGGCCCGGGCCGCGGGGAATCTGCGGTTTAATCCGCCCCCGGACCGGCATGGGCCGGATCCCCAGGACAAAACCCCGGCGGGGCAGGATCCGGCGGGGGTCCACGGCCCGGCCCGGGAGGCATTTTTCCGTTCGCTGGGCGCCGCCCCGGCGGCGGTTTACAGCCTGGTCCAGATCCATTCCCGGAGGGTGTTTGCCCTGGAAAGCCCCCCCGCCGGCGGCCCGGCGGAATTTGTCCGGGAGGGGGACGGGATCGTGTCCTTTTTTCCCGGCCTTTTTCTGGCCCTTACCGTGGCGGACTGCCTGCCGGTGTTTCTTCTGGATTTACAGAGGGGGTTTTTTGCGGCGCTCCATTCGGGCTGGAAGGGAACCGGCATAGTTCTTAGGGCCCTGGCCCTGCTGCAGGAACGGGGAACCAGGCCGGAGGAGACCGCCGCCGTGCTGGGCCCCTGCATACAAAGCTGCTGCTACCGGGTAGACCAGGAACGGGCCGCGGCCTTTCAGGCGGAATTCGGAGCCTCCTCCCCCCATGTGCCCAGGGAGACCCCCTGCCCCCTGGGGGAATCGGCGGTGTACCGTTCCGGCCCCTCCTGCCAAGAGGGCTGGTACCTTGGATTGCAGGCCGCCAACGCAAGGCTCCTGGCCGGGGCGGGGGTCCGGAATATTGCATACTGCCGGAACTGTACCTTTACCGATAAACGGCTTGGCTCATACCGCAGGGAAGGGGCTCTTTATACCCGCATGGCTGCCATGGCCGGCCCCTTTTCTCTATAGAATACACCCCGGGCTGGTCCAAAACCAACCGGGTTTTGGACCAAGCCCACTTGGGTTACTTTTTTTTCTGTTTATGATATGAAGGTGACATGGTTGATTTTCAGACTCCTTGGAAACGGCGTATTGCGGGGATCTTAAACCTGCTGCTGGAAGAATCCGGCTCTTCCCAGCGGCTTGGCCCCGGGGAAATTACCCTGGAACTTCCCCCCCGGCCCGAAATGGGGGACCTGGGTTTTCCCATGTTTGGCTATGCAAAATTACTCCGCAGGGCTCCCCCCGCCATAGCGGGCCTTGTGGTCCAGCGGCTTGCCGCCGCCGGGGAAACCGTAGAAGCTTCCGGCGCCGCCGGGGCGGAGGGTCCCTATGTCAATGTCCGGCTGGATCGGGCCGCCGCGGCAGTTTCCATCCTGGAAGCCCTGTTGGATGAAACAAGACCCGTGGGCCGTCCGGGAAATTTGGCCGGGTCCAGGATCATGGTGGAGTTTTCCAGCCCCAACACAAACAAGCCCCTCCACCTGGGGCACCTTCGCAACGACGTATTGGGAGAAAGCATTTCCCGGATCCTTGGGGCCTGCGGCGCCCGGGTCCGCAAGGTGTGCATCATCAACGACCGGGGGATCCACATTTGTAAATCCATGCTTGCCTATATGGAACAGGGCCAGGGCAAAACCCCGGAATCCGAAGGAATTAAAAGCGATCACTTTGTGGGGGACTGGTACGTGGCCTTTAACAGGGAATTAAAAAAAGAAACGGAAAATTTAATGCAACAGAGGAAATTAAAAAAAGAAGAGGCCGAAGCGGCGGCGCCGATCATGCTCCGGGCCCAGGAACTGCTCCGTCAATGGGAAGCGGGGGATACAGAAACCGTGGCCTGTTGGAAGATGATGAACCACTGGACCATAGAGGGTATGAAGGCCACCTACGAACGGACCGGGGTTTCCTTTGATCAGTACTATTTTGAAAGCGAAACCTACCTTAAGGGCAGGGAAGAAATACTCCGGGGCCTTGAGGGGGGAATCTTTAGCCGTGCCGAAGACGGGGCGGTGGTGGTGGATCTGGAGGAAGAAAAACTGGGCAAGAAGATTCTGCTCCGCAGCGACGGCACATCAATTTACATTACCCAGGACATTGGCCTGGCCATCTACCGGAACCAGGACTGGCCCTTTGACCGGCTTGTGTATGTGGTAGGTTCCGAACAGCAGTACCATTTTAAGGTCCTCTTTACCGTTTTAAAAAAACTCGGGTTTTCCTGGGCAAATAACCTCTACCACCTTTCCTACGGCATGGTGAACCTGCCCGAAGGAAAAATGAAAAGCCGGGAGGGGACGGTGGTGGACGCGGACGATCTTATCGACACCCTTAGGGATATGGCCCTGGAAGAAATTCGGGAAAAGGACCGGGAAGAAGCGGTCAAGGATCCGCCGCGGACCGCGGAAAAAATTGCCCTGGGGGCCCTCCACTACTACCTGCTTTCGGTGTCCCCCGGAAAGGACATGCTCTTTGATCCCCGGGGATCCCTTTCTTTTACCGGCGATACGGGCCCCTATCTGCAGTATATGGGGGCGCGGATTTCTTCCATGCTGCGAAGGGCCGGGGAATGTTCCGGCAGCGCCCGGTCCCCGGGGCCCGGCACAGCGGGGGCGGAGCATCCCCATGGGCGCTTAACCGGCGATCCCGAATGGGAACTCCTTAAAGCCCTGGGGGATTATGATGCGGAGGTGGCCGCCGCCGCCGAAGGCATGGACCCCTCCCTGTTGAAGAATTACCTTTACAGGCTTTCCAAAGCATTCAGCCGGTTTTACCACGACTGCCCCATCCTCCAGGCAGAAACCCCGGAACTCTCCGCGGCCCGGCTTGCCCTGTCCAGGGCAGTGTTAAGGGTCCTTAAAGACGCCCTCTCTCTTATCTGTATACCATTTTTAGAAACCATGTAATGCCCGGCGGCTGCCGCATCTTTAAGCGGTGTGGACCTGGCAAAACTCCGGGTCTTTAAACAGTGCATGAAAGCATAGAACACGGGTCCATGCGGATCATAGGCAAGGCGAAGCGCGTGGGCCAAAGCAAGTGTGTATGGCAAACTGGAGCGCATATGGTAAAACAGGAACATATACAAACAAGGAGCAATAAATAATGAAGGAAGATACAAGCGGCCGCAGTCCGGATTCCCCGGAGGAGCAGGAAGCCTCTAAGGTTCCCCTGCGCATTAAGGAACTGCGGGAAATTGAAGAAATAAGCGCCCTTGATATGGCCCGGGACATCGGCATAAGCCCCGGCGTGTACGCCCAGTACGAATCCGGGGAACGGGACATACCCATCAGCGCACTGTACAGGATCGCCGCCTGCCTAGGGGTAGATACCACGGTGCTTCTAACCGGAGAGGATCCCCGGATGGAAAGCGCCAGCGTCTGCCGGAAGGGACAGGGGGTAAAGATTGAACGGTATCCGGGGTATGAATTTTCCAGCCTGGCCTACAACTTTAAGGGAAGAACCATCGAACCCCTGCTGGTATACCTGGATCCTTCCAAACCGGAGGCCCCGCAGGTAAACCACGGCGGCAAGGAATTTAACTATGTGATACGGGGCAGAGTTAAGGTTACCGTGGGGAACCGGGCCTATATCCTTGAAGAGGGAGATTCAATTTACTTTGACGCCCTCCGGCCCCACGGTCAGGCTGCGGTGGACGGTCCCGCCGAATTTATCACCGTTATTGAGGAGAAATAAAACCCATGGATGCAATTCTTTCCCGTTATTGTCCCCGGATCGACTTTGACAGCTACGAGGATTTTTATGAAAACTACCGCGTTACGGTGCCGGAAAACTTTAACTTTGCAATTGATGTGGTGGACCGGTGGGCTTCCCTGGAGCCGGAAAAAACAGCCCTGGTCTGGACTAACGATGAAGGGGAGCTTCGATCCTACAGCTTTGCCGATATAAAAAACCTTTCCGGCAGGGCCGCCAATGTACTTAGTTCCCGGGGCATTACCAAGGGGGATGTGGTAATGCTGATCTTAAAACAACGCCCGGAGGTATGGATAATGATGGCGGCCCTGGAAAAAATAGGGGCGGTCTGCATCCCCGGAACCTACCAGCTTACCCAAAAAGATCTGATCTACCGCTGTAACATTGCCGAGGTAAAAATGCTTATTACGGCGGATACGGAGGATCTTTTGGATCGGGTCGTCTCTTCCCTGCCGGAGTGCGGTTCCCTGCGCAGCGCGGCGGTGGCGGGCAGCCGTATCCCCCAGGGCCGTACCCCGGCGGGGGAGGCCTTTATCGATCTCCGGCAGGCCATGGCCGAAGCCCCGGAAACATTTACCCCCCCCAAAGCCACCCGCTTACGGGAACCCATGCTTATTTATTTTTCCTCCGGTACCACGGGAATGCCCAAGATGGTCCTGCACGATCACAGCCTTCCCCTGGGGCACATCGTTACCGCCAAGTACTGGCACTGCGTGGAGGAAAATAAAATCCACATGACCCAGACCGATTCGGGGTGGGCCAAGTTTGCCTGGGGAAAGATCTACGGCCAGTGGATATGCGGCGCCGCCGTGGGGGCCTACGATACCGAACGGTTTACCCCCCAGGGAATGTTGGAGGCAATACAGCGGATTAGGCCCTATAGTTTTTGCGCCCCCGCGACGATCTTTCGTTTTCTTATTAAAGAAGATCTTTCCGGTTATGATTTTAGTTTTATCAAACATACTTCGGTGGCCGGGGAGCCCCTAAGTCCCGAGGTCTTTTACCAAATAAAAGAAAAAACCGGACTGGAAATACGGGAAGGGTTTGGCCAGTCCGAGACATCGGTAATGGCCGCATGCTTTAAATGGCTGCCGGTAAAACCCGGATCCATGGGGAAACCCGCCCCCCTCTTTGGGCTGGACCTGCTGGATGAAACGAACCGGTCCTGTGACGATGGCATGGTGGGGAACATCAGCGTTACCGCCGCCGGGGAACCCGGCAGCCTTTCCCTGGATAAGCAGCAGGGGTTTGCGGGGGCGGAACTTTCCGTTCCGGGGACCTCTCCGGTTCCCGGTCTTTTCCGGGGGTACTGGAAGGACAATAACATTACCGGTGAATGCTGGTCCGGCGGCGTCTACCGGACCGGGGATATGGCCTGGCACGACGAAGATGGCTATTACTGGTTTGTGGGCCGCAATGACGACGTAATAAAATGTTCCGGGTACCGTATCGGACCCTTCGAGGTGGAAAGCGCCTTGATGGAACATCCGTCGGTGCTGGAATGTGCCGTTACGGCGGTTCCCGATCCGGCCCGGGGACAGGTGGTTAAGGCCACCGTGGTCCTGGCCCGGGGATACGCCCCTTCGGAGGCCCTGGTAAAGGAACTGCAAAACCACGTAAAACGGGTTACGGCCCCCTATAAGTACCCCAGGATAATCGAATTTACCGGGGAACTTCCCAAGACAAGCAGCGGGAAGATCCAGCGGGGACTGATCAGGCAGCGGGATTCATCCCTCCAGTAGGCTGCGGATAAGCCGCCCCGCCTTGCCCCGGTGGCTAAGGCGGTTCTTTTCGTCTTCGGATAGTTCCGCCACGGTCCTGCCCAGTTCAGGAAGATAAACAATGGGATCGTACCCAAACCCTCCCCCGCCCCGGACGGCCCCAATATGTGGAACAATTTCCCCCTCCAGGGTTTCCTCGATAAGGTAGAACCGGTCGGGAGTGAATAGAAGGACCATGGCGCAGACAAAACGGCAGCTTCGCCGGGAAGCGGGTCCGGGCCGGTCAGGGGGATCCTGCCGGAAAGAACCGCCTTTAGCGCCGGAGTTTTTTACCGCCCCGTTAAGTTCCTCCACCAGCAGGGCGTTCCGTTCCGCCGCGCCAAGCTTCTTGCCGCCGGACGGGGGAAGCCCCCCCCGGTCCGGGGGACCGCAGTACCGGGCGGAAAAAATTCCCGGCCTGCCCCCCAGGGCGTCCACACAGAGCCCGGAGTCGTCGGCCAGTACCGCCGTCCCGGTCCCCAGATGTTCCCCCAGAAGCCCGTATAGGGCCCTGGCTTTTAACAGGGCATTCCCGGCAAAGCTGGTCTCCGTTTCCGGAGGATCAAAGTCTTCTATTCCCCCTTCGGCGGGAAGCCGTAGCCGGTGGCCGGCAAGGATCGCCGCCAATTCCTGCCGTTTGTGGATATTCCCCGAAGCAAGCCAGATAATCATGGCTAAAATTGTACCGCAATGCTTCGTGTTTTTTCCAGATTAGTCCAACCGGGGAAACACCCGCGCGCTCCCCTGGGGGTATTCTGGACAGTCCAGGTTATTCCGGAATAGGTACAGCAAACCGGATGCCATGAAATTTTGAAAAAACCGGGTTTTTTCAAAATTTAGTACTTTTTTAGCAATTTTCACTTTACATTACTAAAAAAGTATGCTATACTAGCCCCTTAAGGGTATATATAAAAGGAGGCCCAAAATGAACTATTTTTCAGACCGGTTTTTGCGGGTGATTGCCCTTGTTTTACTTGTCCCGTTTGTTGTCCTTAGCTGTTCCCTTCCCACCGGCGGTTCTAAGCCGCCGGACTCCGGTGTGGTTATTACTCCGGGGGAAGGGGATGTCCGGTATGTGTATCTTGATAGTGACGGTGATATTACCGCTACCGACGTCGGCATAACGGGCCTTTTTATTGAAAACAATAAGAATGCCGAAGGGGTGGTTGTCTTATCCGATACCACCGGTGCGGAGCCGCTGGTACTTGTTAAAAACCCCCACAATGACAGTGCCGTTTCCATACTTTTTAAACCAGGCGTTAATTTTCCTCACCAAATGATAATTCGCCAGGGTACGGATCAATATAAGGCCTACCTTTCCCAGTACCGTGACACTACGGAAACCTATAATATTACCTTTCAAAAAGGTGATGTATTTGAATCCCTTAACGATCTTACTTTGAACAAGGATATTTTTACCCTGTATCAGGATGATGCCGGTTTAACTCTCAGCCAAAATGAACGGCTCCGTCATATAACCATTGCCCTGGGGCTCTGGGGCAGCCTGGCGGCATCCATGGACGATCCAGTTCCAATAACTCTACACTCCATTTCCAAAGGGTGGTTTTCTTCTTTTTTAAAGAAGGTAAGCCAGGTATTTACCGCGGTGGCCGCGGTAGCTACGGTGGTAGCCACAGTGGCAGCGCCCATTGTGTCATTTATTAATCCCGCGGCCGGATTGGTCGTTGAAGCCATATCAGAAGTTGTTGCGGCAGTCGCTCTTCCATTAGTAGCGACTCTTAAGGCGGCGGCGGTATTGATAGATATTTTAACGGCAGAACCACCGCCGATCGCTGAAAGTGGTGAGATACTATTGCCGGTAATGAATGTAACCAATGTGTATAAAAACCGGCCAATAGCCAACGGCGAAGAGTTCCATATAGGCAAGGGGCAGGATATTTTGCTGAATTTTTCTTCCCCGGGGCTAGACAATTCTACGATACCCTCGATAGATAAAATACTGCTTGATCCTTATGAACCAGGCAGCCCCCCTTGTTTCAAATAGCGGCTACTTTGGATTGTCACTTGAAAAACCGGGAAATTCCGATGAATTCCAAATCAGGATAAGACGTAAAGATGGTCCCGGTTATAATGGAGATGGAAAGATCGCTTATGCCTTTGAATTTGGCCTTAGCGGAGCGCCCGCTCTTGTGGTTAATAACAGTACCGCTGGAGTTATGTACATGAAAAGCGGCGACACGGAGGAAAAACTCTATAAGGATATTGTGGTTGTACGGTTTTGTATTCATCCAAGCTGTCCCGACTATGTAGATTAGCGGGTCTGTCGTGGGGGCTGCCAGGAACTTGCTGTTCCCGGCAGAGCCCCTTTGGGCAGGGCGGCGTTTTAAAACGAATAAACAAACCCCAGGGTTCCGGTAAGAAAACGGGCGCCCGCGCCTGCAATGTCTTTGTAATAGGTAGAGGTAGTTCCTGAACTATCCTGTTCGCTCAATTCTAAATCGCCCCGTGTTCCTGTGATATACCGGTATGACACCCTTACATTAAACGCAAAATGCCTATTGAGTGAAAGGGTAATTTTTCCTTCCGCTTCATAACAGGCCCCTCCATTTAACGTTTCGGTGGTATAAAAAGCCGGTGTCTGTTGATAATGATTGTCAGAGGCAAAACAGAAAACAAATGGACTGGCAAAACATAAAACGGAAATTGAAACGTAATCAAATAGCAGCGCGGCTTCCAAACCGGGGCTAAAAATAAGCCAATTTTGCATATAATCTATACCAAGCCCCTTAAGCTTTTTTTTGGGCCAATTTGCATCCCAGGGTACATAGGGGTTTGATACGGTTGGAAAATGCCCGTTTGCCCCATATTGTGAATACCCATCCCATGCTTCAAATTTAAAAAGCATGTACGAAATATCAAACAGCAGTTTTAAAACAACAGGCCCCTTCACCGGAATTGAAATGCCTCCTTCAAGATCTGCCAGTAGTACAGTTTTTGTACGATTGTCGTGGGAAGAAAAAAGAGTTAGGGACCCCTGTTCTGTGGTTGGCGTTAACCAGTCCCTATCTTCGATAACGCCGGTTTTTGCGGGAATTCCGGCTTTAAAGTTTAAATTGGTAAAGACAGCGATACCTTTTAAAGGTTCCCTGGGGCCGTATTCGGCGGTTAGTCCCACGAACCACAGCGGTTTTAGATCCCACGCAAGTTCGCTTACATAGTCTTCATTCTGAGGTTCAGTATAGGTTATTTCATATGATGTGCCGTACAAAAATCCTGTTTCTATGCCCAGGGAAAAAGTATATGCACCTTCACCGAAAGTAATATATGTAACCAGCAGGTATAAATATACAAAGAAAGATCTTTTTCCCATCCGGTTGTTTATTTTACGATGAATATTAGAAATGTCAAGATACCGCTATTCTCAACCGCAACCGGCCAATGCCTCATCGCGCAAGCAGCATCCCCACGAATCCGCTTTCGCAGAGGAGAAAGGAAGGGTATTGGCGGCGCCTATTCCAGCCCGTAGGTTTCGCCGTATTTGACGATCACCGGCTCCCCCTGGTTCCTCGCTTCCAAATAGGCCTTAAACGCCGTCTGGGCCCTGGGTTCGCCGTGGACCAGAAAGATCTTCTTAAGCCGGGAAAGGTCCAATGAATCCAGCCATTGTCCGGCTTCAAAGTAATCCGCATGGGCGCTAAAGGCGTTGATGTTTTCCACCCGGGCCCTGCGCTTAAACCATTGGCCGTGGATTTTTACTTCCTCTTCCCGGTTTTGAAGGCGCCGCCCCAGGGTGTTCTGGGCCATAAACCCCACCAGCAGGAGGGTGGTATTGGGATCTTCGATGTTGTTGATCAGATGATGCTGGATCCGTCCGGCTTCGCACATGCCGTCGGCGCTGATAATGACCATGGGACCGGGCAGTTGGTTTAGGGCCTTGGATTCATCCACACTAGCAGTAAAATGAAGCTTGTTAAATCCAAAGGGATTTTTATGGTGCCGGATAAAGACCTCGTGTATTTCCTCGTCATAACATTCGGGGTGAACCTGAAAAATTGTGGTGGCGTTGGTAGCCATGGGGGAATCGACATATATGGGAATTTCCGGTATTTCCCCTTCGTCCACCAGGCGATGAAAATAGTACACCAGCTCCTGGGTCCGTTCAATGGCAAATGCGGGGATAATGATCTTGCCCCGGTTTGCCACGGCCCGTTTGGCAATTTCCGCCAGTTTTCCCAGGGCATCGCCGGTTTTGTCGTGGCGCCGATCCCCATAGGTACTTTCCAGAACCAGATAATCCGGAGCGGGGGGCAGATCCGGATCCCGGATAATGGGTTTATTTTTCCGGCCCAGATCCCCCGAAAAAAGGATCCTCCGCTCCCCGCCCTCTTTTTTTACCGTTACAGAGGCCATGGCGGAACCAAGGATATGCCCGGCGTCGTAAAACTCGCAGCGGACCCCATCCCCCAGGCTAAAGGGCCGGTGGTAGGATATCCCCATAATCTGGCCCGTAACCTCAATGGCTTCTTTTTCGGTATAAAGCGGCTCCCAGTCAAAGGTTTCCCCCCTTTTGCGGGCCTGCTTGCGAAGGTACTCCGCATCCCGGGCTTGGATATAGGCGGAATCCATCATGACCAGATTGGCAATGTCCCGTGTGGCCGGGGTGGAGTAGATGTTTCCCCGGTAGCCCCCCTTAACCAGCAGAGGAAGCATCCCACAGTGATCAAAATGACCGTGGGTAACCAGAACTCCCTCGATGCGGGATACATCGAGGCCAAAGTCCCGGTTTTTCCGGTCCGCCTCGGCCCGGGAACCTTGAAAGGCCCCGCAGTCCACCAGAAAGCTTTTTCCGTCCAGTTCCAGCACATGCTTGGATCCGGTTACTTCTTCCGCAGCCCCCAGGGAATAAAAGGTCATTTTCATAGGGACAGTATATCAAAGTCCGGTATAAAAAACACCGGCCCGCCCTTTAGAACCATCCATCCACAATCCCCAGGACTTCGTCCAGCTTGGCCAGTTCCTCCGCAAGCTGTTCCTGGGTGATAATAAGGGGAGGGGCCGTTAGGATCATGTTTTCGTGGGTATAGGTCATATAGCCCCGCTTGGCAAGCTCGCCGTTGATCTTTTTCATGGTCCCCGCCGGATCCTGACCATAGGGAACCACCGGTTCTTTGGTTTTTTTGTCCTTCACCAGCTCCACCGCACTCATAAGGCCAATAGCCCGGACATCCCCAACGGTTTTATGTTTTTCCTTCATTGCCCCTAGGCTTGCCTTAAGTTCCGCCCCCCGGGCGTTAACATTATCGATTACCCTGTGGTTGATCAGGTAATTAAGCCCGGCAATGCCCGCTGCACAGGCCAAGGGGTGCCCCGAATAGGTAAGACCGCAGGAAAGCATGTGATCGTCAAAGTATTCGGCTATTTTTGAGGAAACCCCCACCCCTCCCAGTTGAACATAACCGCAGGTAACTCCCTTGGCAAAGGAAACCAGATCGGGTTTTACCCCCCAGTTTTCAAAGGCAAACATTTTTCCGGTCCGCCCAAAGCCCATCATCACCTCGTCGCAGATCATCATAATGCCAAATTCGTCGCAGATCCCCCGTACCCCCTGGATATACCCTTCCGGGGGAACAATAACCCCGTTAGAGCCGGTGACGGTCTCGATCACAATGGCGGCAATGGTGGGGGGATTTTCGTATATAATCTGTTCCCGGAGCTTGTGAAGATAATAACCGGAGGCCTCTTTTTCCGAAGCAAAGGAAACCGGCTCCCGGTATATGTAGGGATCAAAAAAATGGACAAAACCGGGAATGCCCGGTTCCAGAGCATAGCGCCGGGGCTCCCCGGTAAGGTTCCCCGCCCCAAAACTCGATCCGTGGTAGCTTCGGTACCGGGAAAAAACCTTGTTCCTTCCTGTGTACATCCGGGCTATCTTAATGGCGTTCTCATTGGCGTCGGCCCCGGCGTTGGTAAAAAAGATCTTCCCAAAAGTATCGGGCAAAAGATCCACCAACAATTTGGCCAATTCCCCCCGGGGCTCACTGGCATAGGAAGGGGAGATATAGCAGTACTTGTCCGCCTGGGCTTTAATGGCCTCCACAATGGCCCTGTTCCCATGGCCCAGGTTCATATTAACAAGCTGGCTGCACATGTCGGTATACCTTTTACCAGAGGGATCCCATAGATAAATACCCTCTGCTTTCTCAACTACCACGGGGTTTAGCCCCTTTTGTTTAGACCAGGACTGCATATTATAGGCGGTATGGTTGGTACGGATTGAATCTTCGGACATGGAACGCTCCTTGACGGTATAGGTTTGATTTTCTGGCACACATTAGGGTCTGTCATAATATAGATACGGTATGGACAAACGCTAAGCCGTAACTTTTCTATACCAGTATCAAGGGAACTTGTCAATAATCCTGCGCATGGTGCATCCGGTACGGCGGCGCCTGCCCGGTGGGAGACCATGAACGGCAAAATACTATACAAGTGTTAGGCGCATTTCAAAACAGCCGGTTTTATCAAAACCCATAATTTTTCCTTTAGATTACCAAAAGAATATAGATACAATTCCTTTCGTTCCATAGACAGGGAAAGCCGAAAACCCCAGGAGCCCCCTCTCGCTGTCACGCCCGGAACAGTTTAAGGCTCCGGTGGCGGCGGGGGGTTCATTTTCCACCGTACCAGAAGTGACCAAGTTGTCCAAACGAGCGTAATTTATTCTTTTTTATTTTTTCAAAATTCATTTCCGTCTGCATGGTTTGAATAAATGATTTTAGAGTATTCCTTTTCTCTTCATTATAGTTATCCCGATAATCCAAATCAGTTATTTCAATTTTTTTCTCATTAATAAATTTTAGCTGAATTGAAATACGTGATTTTTTTTCAGTCAAATAATCATAACTATAAAATCCCAAAACACCTTCTTTTGCATATTTTAAAATTTTGTCTTTATTCTTTATATAAATATATTTTTCGTCAAACCAAATTACAATATCTTTTTTCAGAAAGTATAGTACCATGGCACAACTGGAAATGGACACAATCGCCACTGCATATAAGCCCGTAACTCCAAAATATCTATAACCAAACTCCGCATATATATAAGCCGACAACAACCCTCCTAATAGTCCCATTAAAGGAAACCAAAAAAAATTGATCGTTACCACATTTTTAAATTCATATTTTTTCACAACTACAGAATATCGATCACCAATATGATTTGTCAAGCGTAAATCTTATTTTAAAAATTTTGCACCATCGGCATTGTACGTAACCTGGCAATGGAAAAAATAATATCGCCATAGCCTTAAGTCAGGCATTCAGTGAATCGCCGCGGTATCTTAAGCGGGGCTGTTTACGGCGGCCTTCATTTCGCCGACATATTTGGCAATAAGGGGAACCGGATCGCTCCGGCATTCACCGATGATCTTAACAATCGCGCTGCCGACAATAACAGCGTCGGCAAATTTGGCAATTGCCGCAGCCTGGGCGGGGGTGTTAATGCCAAAGCCCACGGCACAGGGAAGTTTTTCCACCCCAATGCGGGCGTTTCGTACTTCGTCAATAATGGCCTTTAGATCCGTCTCGATGGAGTCCCGCATGCCCGTAACCCCCAGGGATGAAACAATATAGAGGAACCCCGAAGCGGCCCCGGCAATTTTACGGATCCGTTCCCGGGAGGTAGGGGCCACCAGAGAAATAAGATCTACCCCCCTGGGGGCGGCCGCTTCCCGGACCTCTCCCTGTTCTTCAAAGGGCAGATCGGGGATGATAATTCCATCCACCCCCGTTTCGGCGCACCGGGCAAAAAACCTGTCGTACCCGTAACTGAATATGGGATTTAGGTAGCTAAGAAAAACCAAAGGGGTCTCTTCATAGCCCCGGCCAGGGGATCCGGCCTTTTGCCGGACCGATTCAACCAGGGAAAAAATTGTTTCCACCCCGGCGCCGGCTTTAAGGGCCCGGATATTTGCCTCTTGAATAACCGGACCTTCGGCGATGGGGTCTGAAAAGGGAATGCCTATTTCTACCAGGTCGGCCCCGGAGCGGATCATTTCTAATATGGCCCTTTCGCTTGTTTCGATGTCCGGATCCCCCCCGGTGACAAAGCCGATAAAAGATTTCCCCTCCGGGCGGACGGGGCTTTTTCCAAAGGCGCCGGCTATTCTACTCATGGACCTTCTTCCCCCTGTACCGGGCAATGGCCGCCACATCCTTATCTCCCCGGCCGGAAAGGCAGATGATAACGCTTCCATCCCTGGGCAGGGCAGGGACAAATTTGCGGGCATAGGCCACCGCATGGGCGCTTTCCACCGCGGGAATAATTCCTTCGGTCCGGGCCAGGTACTCAAAGGCATCCACCGCCTCGTCGTCGGTAACCGCCGCATACTCCGCCCGGCCCGAGTCCCGGAGCATGGCATGTTCCGGCCCTATGCCCGGATAGTCCAGGCCCGCGGAAATAGAATATACCGGGGCTATCTGTCCCTCTTGATTTTGGCAAAAGTAAGACTTCATCCCATGGAAGATCCCCACCCTGCCCCTTGTAAGGGTGGCGGCGTGCTGGTCCGTATCCACCCCCTTTCCTGCGGCCTCGCAGCCAATAAGCCGCACCGCTTTATCTTCGATAAACCGGTAAAAAAGGCCCATGGCGTTGCTACCGCCGCCCACGCAGGCAATTACCGCCAGGGGAAGTTTTCCCTCCCTGGCCAGGATCTGCTCCCGGGCTTCTTTTCCAATAACGCTTTGAAAATCCCGCACAATAGACGGAAAGGGATGGGGCCCCATCACCGACCCAAGCACATAGTGGGTATCCTGAACCCGGCCCACCCACTCCCGCATGGTTTCATTCACCGCGTCTTTTAGGGTCTGGGTACCGGACGTAACGGGATGAACCACCGCCCCAAGAAGTTCCATCCGGTAAACGTTAAGGGCCTGCCGTTGGGTGTCTTCCTTTCCCATAAATATCTCACATTCCAGGCCCAGCAGGGCCGCGGCGGTGGCGGTGGCGACGCCGTGCTGCCCCGCCCCGGTTTCGGCTATGACCCGCTTTTTCCCCCGTTTCTTTGCAAGCAGAACCTGCCCCAGAACATTGTTGATCTTGTGGGACCCCGTGTGGTTAAGGTCCTCCCGTTTAAGGTATACCCTGGCTCCCCCCAGATCGGCGCTGATCTTTTCCGCAAAATAAAGCAGGCTTGGACGGCCCGCATAGTTCTTTAAAAGTTCATCCAGTTCCGCCGTAAAGGCCGGATCGTCCCTGTACTGCTTATAGGATCGTTCCAGATCGATTATCTCGTTCATTAGGGTTTCGGGAATATACCGCCCCCCAAATTCTCCGAATCGTCCTTCATTCATTGTGTATCCTTTTTTGGTCCCGGCCAAAGTTCAAGGGCCTTCGCGCTGTCCGTCGTGGAATGAACGGACCCGTTCGACCAATCGCAGCATCTTTTCCCTGTCCTTTACGCCGTCCGTTTCCGCCCCGCTGGAAATATCCACCCCGTAGGGACGGCAGTCCAGGGCCCGGTCTATATTGTGGAGCCCTATGCCCCCGGCAAGGAAAAACGGAACCGGGCTTTGGGGGGGACAATTTGTATCCCCCTGGGGGGCCGGGTTCTGCGGCATATCCAGCAGCTTCCAGTCAAAGCTTTGCCCCGTGCCGCCGCTGCCGTGGTCAAGCAAAAGATAATCGGCCCCGGCGGGCTTATACCAGGAAAGGCCGGAAGGGGTCTGCAGGTCCCCGGCATTAAAGGCCCGGATAATCGGCGCATCGCAGCGTTCTCGCAGGGCAGCGGCGTATTCGCCGGTTTCCCCGCCGTGGAGCTGCACCATGGCTATGATCCCGTCCCGGTACAGGGCGGTAATTTCTTCGATCTTAGCCCGGACAAAGACCCCCACCGGAATAATTGCCGGATCAAGCCCTTCCCGCAGATTAGCCGCCCGGAGGGGATCGATAAAACGCCGGCTTTGGGGGGCAAACACAAAGCCCGCATAATCCGGAGCAGCCTCGTTTACGCTGCAGATATCTTCTTGACGGAAAAGCCCGCAGATCTTAATCTTTGCCATGCGCACCCTATGCTGAAGGCACGTCTCGTGGACAGCCGCCCAGGCTTAGTCCTCCGAATCTTCGGTTTCGGTTTCCTCCGGCGGCCCACCCTCCTGGGCAGCAATGGTCTCTTCCTCCGCCATGGCTTCAAGTTTCCGCTGTTCCAGAATTTCCTGCATCTGGACATCCAGGTCTTGACTGTCTTCGTCAAAGAGCTTAACCGCCCGGTAACGCTTCATGCCGGTTCCGGCGGGGATGGGATGGCCGATAATAATGTTCTCTTTAAGGCCCCGCAAAGAATCGGTGGATCCCGCAATGGCCGCATTGGTAAGGACCCTGGTGGTCTCTTGAAAACTCGCCGCGGAAAGAAAAGAATCGATATTAAGGGACGCCTTGGTAATTCCCTGGAACATGGGCCGGGCCACCGCGGGCTGCCCCCCTTCGGCAATAACCCGGTTGTTTTCTTCGTGAAACCGGTACTTGTCTACCATGGCGCCAAAAATAAACCGGGTGTCCCCAACGGCGACAATTTCTACCTTGCGCATCATCTGGCGGACGATTACCCCGATGTGCTTGTCGTTAATCGACACGCCCTGAAGCCGGTATACCTGCTGAATCTCGTCCATAAGGTAACGCTGCAGCGTCGCCTCCCCCAGGATGTGGAGTATGTCGTGGGGATTGACGGAGCCCACGCACAGGGCTTCCCCGGCTTCCACCGAATCGCCGTCCCTAACCAGAAGCCGTTTAGTCATGGGTACCAGATGCTTATACTCCCTGCCAAAGGCATCCGCCACCACGAGGATCCGCTTGCCCTTAACTATGCCCTTAAAAGACACGACCCCCGAAACCTGGGCTAATACCGCGGGGCTCTTAGGCTTTCGAGCCTCGAACAGTTCGGAAACCCGGGGAAGGCCGGAGGTAATATCCATGGCCTTGGCGCTTTCTTTAAGGGTCTTTGCTATGGTCCGGCCCGCATGGATGGTTTCGCCCTCATCCACCTGGATATATGCCCCTCCGGGCAGGAAGTAAGAAACAAGTTCGTTCCCGTCATCATCGGTAATAAATATCCGGGGCTGCTTGCTTTCCAGCTGGAATTCGGTTATTCGTTTTTCAATATTCCCCGTTTCCTCGTCGATTTCTTCTTTTAGGGTTGTGCCGGGAATAATATCTTCGTATTTTACGATGCCGCTTTCTTCGGCGATAATCGGATCGCTAAAGGGATCAAAGGTGGCGATGGTTTTTTCCGCCTCTACCACATCCCCCACTTTAACCAGCAGTTCCGATCCGTTGCGGATTTCGATTTTTTGATCCTGCCCAATAAGCAGCAGGGTCTTTGCCCTGCCCCGGCTTGGACTGTCAAGTACCATGGCATAGGCGATCTCCGGCGAAAGGATCTCTTTGGATCCGTGCTTGATAATGGGTTCCCCCCGGATAATCCGTTTTCCGTCTTCCACCAAAAGCTCGTCCTTGGACTCAAGCCTGTATTCCTTCATTACCTTATTAACCACCGCATAGCCCTTGCGGGTAAAAAGCCAATGTCCGGAGGAAACGTCATCCCCCAGTTCTACGTGGGCGCCAAAAACATCCCTCATATAAACGGGGTACTTAAGAAAGATCCGGTTTTCTTCGCTTATCTTGGTGGCCGCCCCTCCGATATGGAAGGTCCGCATGGTAAGCTGGGTACCGGGCTGTCCGATGGACTGGGCCGCAATGGTTCCTACGGCCTCGCCTATGTCCACGGAACGGTTAGTGGCCAGGTTTCTGCCGTAACACCTGCGGCAGACCCCGTGTTTTGCCTCGCAGGTAAGGACAGTCCTAATCCGTACCGACTCAACCCCCGCCTCGTCGATCCGGTTGGCAATTTCTTCGGAGATCTCTTCGTTAACGTCCACAATCAATTCGCCCGTAATAGGATGCTTTACCCGTTCCAGGGTATAGCGGCCCACAATGCGGTCCCGCAGGGGTTCCACAATGTCTTCACCGTCCTTAATGGCCGAATAGGAAATGCCGTTGATGGTTCCGCAGTCATCTTCGTTTACCACCACATCCTGGGCAATATCCACAAGCCGGCGGGTAAGGTACCCCGCTTCGGCGGTTTTAAGGGCCGTGTCGGCCAAACCTTTTCTGGCGCCGTTGGTGGAAATAAAGAACTCTATAACCGAAAGGCCCTCTTTAAAGTTGGACCTAATGGGCAGTTCGATAATATCCCCCGAAGGTTTGGCCATAAGTCCCCGCATCCCCGCCAGCTGGCGGATCTGGTTGCGGCTTCCCCGGGCGCCGGAGTTGGCCATCATATACACCGAGTTAAAACCGTCCCGGTCCGCCTCCAGGGTTTTCATCATAATATTGGTAAGGTCCTCGTTGGTTTTTGACCATACCTCCACCACCCGGTTGTACCGTTCTTCCTGGGTAATATGCCCCAGCCGGTACTGTTTCTGGATCGAGTCCACTTCCTTGTTTGCCCTGTCGATCATCTCGGTCTTTTCCTTGGGCACCACAATGTCGTCCACCCCGATGGTGGCCCCAAAAATCGTGGAATACCGGTACCCCGTGGCCTTAATGGCGTCCAGCATTTTTACCGTGGTCCAGGATCCTTTTTCGGTAAAGATATGTTCAATCAGGGCCCTTAGTTCCTTGTCCTTTAGTTCGTAATTGATAAAGGGAATCTCCCCGGGCATTTCTTCGTTAAACATCAGCCGGCCCGCGGTGGTTTCCACAAGCGCCCCGGAACCAAGCGCCGAGGGCTTGCCGGCCCTTTCCCAGATAAGCTTTTTGGGGGACCTAACCTTAATCGCCGCTTCCCAATCCAGGGATTTGGCCTCCACCGCCATAAACGCCTCCTCTGCGGAGGTATACCGGCGGCCCGTTCCCTTGGCGTTTGGTTTGATCCGGGTAAGAAAATTTATCCCCAGCACCATGTCCTGGGAAGGAAACACGATGGTCTTACCGTTGGCGGGGTTAAGAAGGTTCCTGGCGCTGAGCATAAGGGTCCAACATTCCATCTGGGCCGCCTGGGTCAATGGTACATGGACCGCCATTTGATCCCCGTCGAAGTCGGCATTAAAGGCATGACAAACCAGGGGGTGAAGTTTAATCGCCTTGCCCTCCACCAGCACCGGCTCAAAGGCCTGGATACCCAGCCTGTGCAGGGTCGGGGCCCGGTTAAGCAGCACCGGATGTTCCTGTACCACCTCGTCAAGGATCGCAAAAACCTCCGGGGTTTCCTGTTCCACCAGGAGCTTGGCCTTCTTTATATTGTAGACCACATCCTTGTCCACCAGCCGTTTCATAATAAAGGGTTTAAACAGCTCCAGGGCCATCTTTGTAGGAAGGCCGCACTGCCACATCTTTAGATCCGGCCCCACGGTGATCACCGACCGGCCCGAGTAATCCACCCGTTTACCCAGCAGATTCTGGCGGAACCGGCCCTGCTTACCCTTAAGCATATCGCTGATCGATTTAAGGGGCCTGTTGCTGGCGCCCTTAACCACCCGTTTTTTCTTAGAATTGTCAAAGAGGGCGTCCACCGCTTCCTGGAGCATCCGTTTTTCATTGCGGATAATAATGTCCGGCGCATTAAGGGTTTGAAGCCGTTTAAGCCGGTTGTTCCGGTTGATCACCCGGCGGTAAAGGTCGTTAAGGTCCGAAGTGGCAAAACGGCCTCCGTCAAGCTGCACCATGGGGCGCAGTTCCGGGGGAATCACCGGAATTACATCGAGGATCATCCATTCGGGCTTATTGTCGGAATTACGGAAATTCTCCACAATTTCAATTCGCTTAAGCAGCCGCTTGTTGCTTTTGGCGCCCTTCTCTATCATCTTGGCCCGCAGTTCCGCGGCCATCTCGTCCAGGTTGGCCGTTTCCAGCAGAGTCCGGACCGCCTCCGCCCCCATACCGGCAGAAAAGGCCCCGCCATACCGTTCCTGGGCTTCAAAATACTCTTCCTCCGAAAGAAGCTGGTTTTTCTTTAGGTCCGTGTCCCCCGCTTCAATAACCACGTACTTTTCGTAGTACAACACCGACCGCAGGGCGGCCATGGGCATATCCAACAGCAGCCCCATGCGGCTGGGGACGGAACGGTAATACCAGATATGGGACACCGGAGCGGCCAATTCTATGTGGCCCATCCGTTCACGCCGTACCTTAAAGTGGGTTACTTCAACCCCGCAGCGATCGCAGATAACGCCCTTGTAGCGGATCGATTTAAATTTACCGCAATAACATTCCCACTCCTTAGTGGTACCGAAGATCCGTTCGCAAAAAAGACCGTCCTTCTCGGGCCTAAGGGTTCTATAGTTAATGGTCTCGGGCTTTTTTACTTCTCCGTATGACCAGGAGCGGATCATCTCCGGAGAAGCCAGTTTTATCATAATAGAATCAAAGTCCTGTATATCCCGCATTTTTACTCCTTGCCGTCAAGAATTTCCCGGCGCTGTCTAAAAATTAGAACCGCTCTTTGTTATAAGCTCTTCGTCCCGCTCGGTAAGGGGTATCTGCTTGCCCTTGGCATCATAGATGGTCATGTCCAGGGCCAGTCCCCTTAGTTCCTGTACCAGAACATTAAAGGATTCGGGGATCCCCGCGGTGGTGGAGGGCTCGCCCTTCACAATGGCCTCGTAGATCTTGGATCGCCCCGTCATGTCGTCGGACTTGATCGTCAACAGTTCCTGCAGGGTATTGGCCGCTCCGTAGGCTTCCAGGGCCCACACTTCCATTTCCCCCAGGCGCTGTCCGCCAAACTGGGCCTTGCCCCCCAGGGGCTGCTGGGTTACCAGTGAATAGGGCCCCGTAGACCGGGCGTGCATTTTGTCATCCACCAGGTGGTGCAGTTTAAGAAAATAAATAATCCCGCAAAAGATCGGATTCACAAAGGGTTCCCCGGTACGTCCGTCCCTAAGGATGGTCTTGCTGGTCACGGGGAGCCCCGCTTCTTTAAGCTTGTCCTCAATGTCCCCTGTGGAGGGGGATTGAAATACCGGGGTGGAATACCACTCGTCCAGGGTGCTGGCCGCCCAGCCCAGCTCTGTCTCTAAAAGCTGGCCTATGTTCATCCGGGAAGGAACCCCCAGGGGGGTCAGGCATATATCCAGGGGGGTTCCGTCTTCCATATAGGGCATGTCTTCTTCCGGCAAAATCCGGGCCACCACCCCCTTGTTGCCGTGGCGGCCGGCCATTTTGTCCCCCTCCCGGAGTTTCCGCTTGGTGGCAATAAGCACCTTTACTACCTCGTCTACCCCCGGGTTAAGATCGTCCCCTTCGGATCGCTTAAGCCGCTGTATATCGATAATGGTCCCTTCTATACCGTGGGGAACCCGAAGGGAAGAATCCCTTACTTCCTTTGCCTTTTCCCCAAAGATCGAATTAAGGAGCTTAAATTCCGGGGTGGTCTCGGTTTCGCTTTTGGGGGTTACCTTTCCCACCAGGATATCCCCGGACCACACCTTGGCGCCCACGCAGATAATTCCCTCCGCATCCAGGTTATCCAGGCTTTTTTCCGAGGTATTGGGGATGTCCCGGGTTATTTTTTCCGGTCCCAGCTTGGTCTCCCGGACTTCGGTGATAAATTCCTTAATATGGATGGAGGTAAACATATCCTCCCGTACCACCCGCTCGGAAATAAGGATCGAATCTTCGTAATTATAGCCGTTCCAGGGCATAAAGCCCACCAGAATGTTCCGGCCCAGGGCAAGCTCGCCGTCCTTGGTAGCGGGGCCGTCGGCAATTACCTGACCGGCCAGAATCTTATCCCCCAGTTTAACCACCGGCCGCTGGTTATAGCAGGTATCCTGGTTAGTCCTCTGGTATTTGGCAAGGCGGTACAGATCTATTCCATCGGGAGTTGTCTGGGGACCGGCCCCGGCTTTGTTATCGGGTTTAATGACCACCTCACTGGCGGTAACCCGGATCACCGTACCGCCCCGCCGGGCCTTAACCAGCACCCCCGAATCGTAGGCGCACTTTCCTTCCATGCCGGTTCCCACCCGCGGGGCCTCGGGAAACACCAGCGGCACCGCCTGGCGCTGCATGTTGGAACCCATCAGGGCCCGGTTGGCGTCGTCATGTTCCAGAAAGGGTATGAGGGAGGCGGACACAGAAATGATCTGCTTGGGGGACACGTCCATATATTGAAGGTCCTCCGGCGTCCGGGTGGTATAATCCCCCTGACGGCGGCAGGAAACCTGATCGTCCGCAAAGGTGCCGTTGTCATGAAGCTTGGCCGATGCCTGGGCAATATAGTACCGGTCTTCGTCCATGGCAGAAAGGTATTCAATCTCCGTTGTGGCCCTGCCCTTGACAACCTTGCGATAGGGGGTTTCCAAAAACCCGTATTCGTTTACCCTGGTATAGTTGGCCAGCGAAACAATAAGGCCGATGTTCGGCCCCTCCGGGGTTTCAATGGGGCACATCCGTCCGTAGTGGGTGTAATGAACATCCCGGACCTCGAAACCCGCCCGGTCCCTGGAAAGGCCCCCGGGTCCCAGGGCATTAAGGCGCCGTTTGTGGGTCAATTCCGCCAGGGGATTAACCTGGTCCATAAACTGGGAAAGCTGGCTGGAGCCAAAGAATTCCTTAATGGCCGCCACCACCGGTTTAATAGAAATAAGATCCTGGGGTTTGATCGTATCCGTTTCTTTAAGGCTCATCCGCTCCTTGGCGATCCGTTCCATGCGGCTAAAGGCAATCTTCATGGCATTGGCCATAAGTTCCCCCACCGATCGGATCCGGCGGTTCCCCAGGTGATCAATATCGTCAATGGCCTCGTCCCCCACAAAGACCTTGATAAGGTACTTCATGGTGGCGATCACATCCTGCTTGCTTAGGGTAAAAACATCCAGGGGTTCCGCATAGTTAAACTTTTTATTAAGCTTGTACCGCCCCACCCTGCCCAGGTCGTACCGGCGGCTTGTAAAGAACATCCCCAGCAGGTCCTTTTCTGCCGCCTCCACCGTGATGGATTCGCCGGGCATAAGTACGGAGTACACCGCGGCCAGGGCTTCTTCCTTGGAGGGTTCGTCCCTGGTAGAATCGTCCTTGCTAAACTTAATTTCTTCCCGGTCAAAACAATTTAAAAGCATGGGAGAATTAAGGGAGTCTGCGGCCTTAAAGTTAATTACCTCGATGGATTTGATCCCGTTGGTAAGCAGTTCATCCACATTGTGGGGGTGCAACTTTTCCCCGGTACGGTACAGTTTTTTCTTTTCCGCCGAGGCCTCTTCGCCGTTTTCCCCCGGGGCCTTTACCCAGACCGGGGATGCCAGGACCCTGCCGGTAATGTTTTCCCTGGTATCCTTATCATCCTTAATCTTAAAGGTTTCCACAGAATAGAAGGCCCGGATAATTTCTTCCCTGCTTTCGTAGCCCAGGGCCCGAAGGAATATGGTTCCCAGGATCCGTTTTTTACGGTCTATCTTGGCGTAAATCATTTCGCGCTTCTGGTCAATTTCAAATTCCAGCCAGGATCCCCGGTAGGGAATAATCCGGGAAGAGAAAATTCCCTTTTCGTGGCTAAAGATAACCCCCGGCGAACGGTGGATCTGCGAAACCACCACCCGCTCCGCACCGTTAATAATAAAGGTTCCCCGCTCACTCATGATGGGGATGTCCCCCATGTAAATATCCTTTTGGCGTATCTCTCCGGTCTGCTGGAAGATCAGGTTGATCCGGGCCTTAAGGGGCACCGAATAGGTAATGCCCTTCTGTTTACAGTCCATCTCGGAGAATTTGATGTGATCCTCGTCCAGGGTGTAGTATTCATACTCCAGTATCATGTCCCCATTGGGACTTTCGATGGGAAAGGTGGCCCGAAAAACCTCCTCAAGTCCCTGGACCTTAGGAGTTTCGCCGGCCTTAATTCTTGAACGCTGAAGAAACCGTTCATAGGAACAAAGCTGAATATCGATTAGATCCGGCAGTTCCATCACATCTTGAATATCCCTGCCCACATAGGATCTTTTAGAGCCCTTCTTTGACTTTACCATTCCCGCCCCCCACTGTTTTTATACACCGTAGATTTGGGTTTATCCGGCAAAGAATGGGCCCATTCCTTGCCGGATAAACAATTACAATGTGAACTACTGAATTTCCACGGTACCGCCCGCGGCGGTAATCTGCTCTTTAATTTTAGCGGCCTCTTCTTTAGAAACATTTTCCTTCATGGTCTTAGGTGCGCCCTCCACCAGATCCTTGGCTTCTTTAAGGCCCAGGCCGGTTACCGCCCGGACTTCTTTAATAACCGGAATTTTCTTGGTTTCATCAAAGGCCTTAAGGACCACGGTAAACTCGGTCTTTTCCTCCGCCGCTTCACCGCCGGCGGCCGCTCCGGGGGCAGGTCCTGCCGCCGCCGCCACCACCGGGGCTGCGGCGGATACGCCGAATTTTTCTTCCATAGCTTTGACCAATTCGGAAACTTCCAGAACCGTCATGGAAGCAATGGTCTCCAGAATTTCTTCTATTGTAGCTGCCATATTATCTTCTCCTAAACTGTACTGGGCCCTTCATACGAAACGCCCCCGGGTAAACCCGGCCCTGTACCCGACAGGAACGGCAGCCTGGAACCTTGAATCCGGTCCCACCGAAGCCTGACAGGTTTTATACTAGGAGTTTGTTGCGCTTTGCGCATAAAACTCTTAAAATCGCCGATCAGGCGATTTTTTACTTTGCAAACTTCGAACGCAGCCCGGTAATCGTGGGTTTTTATGGCTTTGTCAACGAAAAAGCCATAAAACCTGCCGGTGCAACAGGCTGCCAGGGCCCTTTTAAAACGGCACATTTTAAAAAAGCCCCTCTGTTCAAAGGTCTGGTTTACTGCCCGGAACCGGCAGCGCCCGCCCCGCGCTCCGGGCGGAAGGCTTATCCCTGCTTTTTATCGGCAATTGCCTTGACCGTGCGGACCAGCCGCGAAGGTATATCGTTCAGCGCCGCCGCCAAATTGCGGGCCGGGCCGTTCATCACCGACATAAGCATGGAAATAAGCTCCAGCTTGCCGGGAAGCTTGGAAAAGGCCTCTATTTGGCTGCCGGTATAAACCGTGTTTCCTACCACCCCCCCCTTTATCTTTAACACCGGCGCTTCTTTGGAAAAATCCAAAAGTATCTTTGCCACCTCGTTGGAATCCCGTGGAGCCACGGCAACGGCGGTGGGGCCGGTTAGATAGGCGGACACATCCGGCGCCTTAAGCTGCTGAAAGGCAATCCGGGCAAAGTTATTTTTTACCACCTTAAAGCCCGCCTCTTTGCCCCGAAGCTGCCTTCGCAGGATCGTGATCTGTTCCACCGTAAGCCCCCGGTAATCGGCAAAGATAAAATCCGCGGGGTTCCCGTGGGGCGAAATATCAAAGGCCGCCTTTAGCTCGGCGATGGCCCTAATCTTACTTTCCTGTTCTTTTCTTGCGACGATAGCCATAGTAACTCCTCTTATACACAGGGGCCCAAAACACCGGGCCCTTTTTTCCCCGGAGTTTAAACCAAACCCCGGGGAGCCTTTCCAAAACCGGAAACGGTCCGGAAAAGGCGCCGTACACCATAAACAGGCGGATCCTGCGGATGCCTATTCGTCCTTATAGGCGACCCACACGCCGGGCCCCATGGTGGAAGCTATTGAAACGGTTTGAATAAACTCCCCCTTGGCATCGGCGGGTTTTTTTCGCTTAATTTCCGTAATCACCGTCCGGACATTTTCCAGGACCTGGCCGGATTCCATGGAAACCTTACCCACCGCCAGATGGACCACCCCGGTTTTATCCGCCCGGAATTCCACCCGGCCCTTTCTCAGTTCCGACAGGGCCGTCTTTAGATCAAAGGTTACCGTACCGGTTTTAGGATTGGGCATAAGCCCCCGGCGGCCCAGTACCATGCCCAATTTACCAACGTCCTTCATCATATCCGGAGTGGCCACCGCCACATCAAAATCCAGCCAGCCCCCCTTGATCTTTTCGATTAGATCCTCCGCCCCCACATAGGCGGCCCCGGCTTCCTGGGCTTCCTTTTCTTTTTCCGCCTTACAGAACACCAGAACCCGCTTTTCTCCCCGGAACTGGTGGGGAAGCACCACCGTATCCCGGACGGATTGGCTCTTTTTTAGGTTCAACTTTACGGAAAGATCCACCGTTTCGTCAAATTTTGCATAGGCCATGGATTTAACCACATCCAGGGCGGCGGCCAAATCGTAGGACGCCGCCGGATCATATTTCTTAAGGCTTTCTTTGTACTTCTTGCCCCGCTTCATTTTTCCACCTCCACACCCATGGACCGGGCGGTGCCGGCTATTATCTTTACCGCCCCCTCAAGATCGTTGGCGGAAAGGTCGGGCATTTTAAGCTTGGCAATTTCTTCAACCTTGGCCCGGGGGATTTTTCCCACCTTGGTTTTGTGGGATTCCGCGGAGCCCTTTTCAAGCCCCATGGCTTTCTTTATAAGAACCGAAGCCGGAGGGGTTTTTAGGATAAAGGTAAAGGACTTGTCCGCATATACGGTGATAACCACCGGTATAACAAGCCCCGGTTCCATGGACTTTGTCCGGTCGTTAAACTGCTGGACAAACTGGGGGGCGCTGACGCCGTGGGGCCCCAGGGCTGGTCCTACCGGGGGCGCCGGTGTGGCCTTTCCCGCAGGGCACTGAAGCTTGATGTAGGCGGCAACTTTTTTCTTTGCCATATATTCTCCTTTGTGGTAACGCCGGAGGCATTCCGGCTTAGCGGGGAAAACCGCTTCCCCTCCCACTTTTATGCTAAAAACGCGGCCGTTTTTAGACTTTTTCTACCTGTAAAAGATCGACTTCCACCGGAGTACTCCGGCCAAAGATCTGCACCATTACCTTAAGCTTGTTCTTTTCCTGATTTACCTCTTCTATTGTTCCGGTAAAAGACTCAAAGGGGCCGTCTGTTATCTTAACCTGTTCACCGGCATTAAAGCTCTGCCGGGACCGGACGGGTTTTTCTCCCTTAATTTCCCCGGATCTTTGCAGTATCCCCCGGGCTTCGTCCCCCGAAAGGGGCTGGGGCCGCTTATCCGCGGGGGTTCCGACAAATCCCGTGATCCCCTGGATCTTCTTTATTTTAGAACAGGTTTCTTTCCATTCCTGGAGGGGCAGATCCATCTCCACCAGGACATACCCGGGAAAAAATTTCTTGGTCTGGGTCCGTTTTTTGCCGTCCTTAACCTCTACCACCTCTTCCTGGGGTATTTTAATATCCTTTATAATTTCCTTGTTTAGCTCCCCCGATTCGAGCATGAGACGGATAATCTTTTCTATTTTGTTCTCATACCCCGAATAGGTATGAAGGACATACCAGCCTACTGCCATGCTCCACCTGTTCTTAGAAGATTGCCTGCACCCCAAGGAGCAGCAAGAAATCCACCAGGCCTAAAACGGCGGCCACAATTATTGTAGAAACAATAACCACCCCCACGGAACTAACCACATCATCCCTGCTGGGCCATACCACCTTGCGAAGTTCCGCATAGGATTCCTTAAAAAACTGGATTACCTTTCCCATTTATTCCTCGCATCCTGTTTTATACACATAAACCCGCCGCCGGGCCGGAGAAGCAGCCCTGCCCCGCCGGTGAACCTTCCCGGTATAATCCGTAGAATACCCGGAAAAATGTCCAGGCGCAGTAGGCTTCGAACCCACGACCTGCGGTTTTGGAGACCGCCGCTCTACCAACTGAGCTATACGCCTCGGTACACATTCGAGGCTTTCCCAAACCTTTAGTTTTTGGGAAAGCAACTTTAAATGCAGGATGTTTCGCAGGCTCTAAACCCTTAGACGGTAAGGATTTAAGCTGAGAAACTCCAAAGCCAATCCCGGAACCAACAGCGTTTTAGGATTGGCCCATTCTACCGCCTATTTGATTTTAGTCTCCTTATGCAGGGTATGTTTTCTGTCAAAGGGACAATACTTGTTAAATTCCAGCTTTTCCTGGGTATTACGCCGGTTTTTCTTGGTGGTGTAATTCCGGCGTTTACATTCCGTACATTGTAAAGCAATCAGCTCCACCGCTGTTTTTTTACTGGCCATAAATTTTCCCCCGCATTACCTTTGAATCTTGCTGTGCAGTATTCCAAAACTATAAAAAATACCACTTTCCCCTGAGCCCTCGATCAGAATCGAACTGATGACCTTATCCTTACCATGGATATGCTCTGCCAACTGAGCTACAAGGGCATAATTGTACCTCTGCCAGGCTCTTGCCGGCAGACCCTAATTAGAAACGCGCCTATGGTTTTATGAACCTAACAAAAAATCAAGATTATGTCAAGCACCATTATCGGGCTGCTTTCGGCGTTTTATGCGTGAAGCAACAAAACCTAGCAATCTCCCCTGTAACCTGGTAGTATTACGGATAAGTGAGGTATCCATGTCTATCCATATTGCCGCCAAACCAGGGGAAATTGCCGAGGTGATTTTGCTCCCCGGCGACCCCCTGCGGGCTAAGTTTATCGCCGAAACCTATCTGGAACACCCCAAACAGTATACCGATGTACGGAATATCCTGGGATTTACCGGAACCTATAAAGGAAAGGGCATTTCTGTCCAGGGAACCGGAATGGGAATTCCTTCGATTTCCATCTATTTACATGAACTTTTTAGGGATTATGGGGTTAAGCGGGCTATCCGCATCGGTACCGCCGGGGCCATCCAGGAACATGTTAAAATCCGGGATCTGGTCCTGGCCATGTCCGCCTCCACCGACTCGGGGGTTAACCAAAAACGCTTCGGCGGCGGCGGCTATGCCCCCACCGCCAGTTGGAACCTCCTTAAAACCGCCTATGAAGCGGCAATTTCCAGGGATTGGAAACCCGCGGTGGGAAACATCCTCTGCACGGACCTTTTTTATTCCGAAGATCCCCAGGGGTGGAAACTCTGGGCCAAGTACGGCGCCCTGGCGGTGGAAATGGAAAGTGCGGAACTGTATACCGTCGCCGCTAAATTTAACCGGGAGGCCCTGGCAATCCTTACCGTTTCCGACAGCCTGGTTACCGGGGAACAGACCACCGCGGAGGAACGGCAAAACACCTTTACCCGGATGATGGAGGTAGCCCTGGAAACCGCCATATCGTAAGCCGCCGGACCCGGATGACGGATTGACCAACAAAGGACGAAACCGTATACTGCTCCTAGTTGCCCAGATGGTGGAATTGGTAGACACGCTGGTTTCAGGTACCAGTGCCTTCAAAAGCATGGAAGTTCGAGTCTTCTTCTGGGCAGGGAAAACCGCCGCACCGCAGGGTGCGGCTTTTTGTTCGGAAGCAGAAGGAAACCCGCAGTTCCGAAGACCCCGCCGGCCTACGGGAGGGAAAGGGCACAGGATGCGCCCGCCAGGGGCCGGAGGAGCGGCGGGAATTGTAAACCCGAAGCGGCGCCCGCGGAGACGGTCTGAAGCAAACAAGGTCCGCCCTTCCCCTGCCGGGAACCCCGGCAAAGGGGAGGTATTTTTCTTAAAGGCGGATTATACTAAATTATAGGGGGTTTTCACAAAACTTCAGTTTTTGGGAAAGCAACCTTAGATGTCAGAATTGCGGGAACTACCCTGAACTGAGGAGAAAATATGATAAAAGAATCGTTAGTGAATGCCCTAAGCGATCAGGTAAACACCGAATATTATTCGGCGTATCTCTACCTGTCCATGTCGGCCTATGCGGACCGGGCCGGATTTAAGGGCGTGGCCCATTGGCTCTTTGTCCAGGCCCAGGAAGAAATTGCCCATGGAACCCATCTATACCGGCATATCCTTGACCGGGGTGCAGCCCCTTCCTTTGGGGATATTAAAACACCCCAAAGTTCTTTTGCAAGCATAAAAGACCTCTTTGACAAGATCCTGGCCCACGAACGGCAGGTGACGGAGCGGATCCATAGAATCGCTTCGCTGGCCCAGTCGGAGCAGGATCACGCCACCTATGCCTTTATCAGCTGGTACATCAACGAACAGGTAGAGGAAGAGGCCCAGGCCGAAGAATTGGCCGCCAGGGCCGCCCGCATAGGGGACAACCCCGGACTGCTGTATAACCTGGACTCCGCGCTGGCCGCCCGGACCTTTACCGATCCCTTCGCCGGGGAGGGCGCTTAAGAACCATAGATTTGAAGTCCCAGGCAAGAAATGAGCAATTCCGTACCCGGGACCGTTCCAACGCTTCGGATTCTTGAACCGGCTTAACCCAGGGTATTTCCCAAAAAAACTGAAGGATGGAGGTTTTCCGTATAATAATACTTGACAGACATAGTAATTTGTCATATAATAATACTTGACAGATAATGATATTCGGGCGGGGCCCGGTAAAAACCCCGGAGGAAAAAGCCCATGGAACCATCACACAGCCCGTTGACACAGGACGAGTATGAACCCCGGTTATCTTCGGATCTGCTCCGGGGTCACACGGAAACCATTGTGCTGGGAATTTTACACCGGGGGGATGCGTATGGGTTTGAAATTTACAATGCGATCCTGGAACGAACCGGCGAGCGGTATGAACTTAAGGAAACAACCCTGTATTCCGGGTATAAACGGCTGGAACAGGAGGGGTGCATCAGTTCCTACTGGGGGGACGAAACCCAGGGGGCCCGGCGGCGGTACTACCACCTGACCGATAGGGGCAGGGAAACCTACCGCCGGAATATGCGGGATTGGGAATTTACCCGGCAGATCCTTGATAAGCTTATGGGGCTTGACGAAAGCAATCCGGGAAATCCCTGAGGCAGCTAACATTGAAGGCGGCTTTACCGCCGTATATCTATTTAAAGGAGTGTTTATGAACACCGAAACCTATGTTAAATCCCTTTTTAAAGAATACGAAGAAACGGAGAAATTACGGGACTTTATGGAAGAACTTAGGAGTAACCTAAATGACCGCATCGCCAGTTTGGTAAAAAGGGGGCTGACGGAAAATGAAGCCTTTGCCAAAGCCTCCGGAGAACTGGGGGATCTTACCGCCCTGGCCGATGAAATGAGCCTGAAACGCCGCCAGGAGGTATACCTGGACACCTATATGGGAATACGCCGGTATATGAAGCTTCCCCGGGTTGGGGCCTACGTGTTTTTTGGCGCCCTGCTGGCGTTTGGGTTTATTACCGCCGCTCTGGCGTATTTTTCCACAGCCCCGGAAACCGGGATAATCCCCGGCGGGGAAGGGCTGGTATCCATGTTCGGAACCCTTATGGTGTTTACCACCGCGGGGATTGGCGGATTTGTCTTTTTGGGCCTTACCCAGGAAAGCGCCGCGGTGTATCCGATGAAGAAAAAACGGGCCCTGGGATATACCCTGGCCGCGGGACTTATTACGTTTAGCCTTACCATGGTGCCCCTGACCTATGTTGCCGTCCCCAGGGGGTCCAACATGACAGCCGCCATCGGCCTGCTTATCCCCTTTTGGCTTCCCGGAGCCGCCCTGCTGGCCGCCCTGGTGCTGACAGAAAAGAGCCGGCTAAAACCCTGGGCGCAGGAGCGTGCTATGAAAAATCAGGGAAAAAAAGGGCCCTTCCCAAAACTCCCCTAGGAGCCTGTCGCACTTCGTGGGTTTTTTTGCATATTCATGCAAAAAAGCCCGATTATCGGGCTCCTTTATACGGAACCGCCGCCGCCGCAGATCAAGGCCTTGTCCCTGCTTAGCCTTAGGGGCTATAATGCTGTGCATAATATGGAATTTAGTAAGTTAAATCTGCATACGGATCTTCAAAGGGGCATCGCCGATGCCGGGTATGTCACGTGCATGCCCGTACAGGCACAGGTTCTGGAAAATGCCTTTACCGGCCAGGATCTGTATGTCCAATCCCAGACAGGCACAGGAAAAACTGCGGCTTTTCTTATAGTGATCTTTCAGCGCCTCCTTACCGAATCGCTTTTGGGCGGTAAAAAGGCCCTTATTATGGTCCCCACCAGGGAACTGGCCGTTCAGGTTGAAAAAGAAGCAAAGATATTGGGAAAATACCTGCCATTTAAGGTGGGAAGTTTTTACGGCGGGGTGGGCTACAGCGAGCAGCAGGGCCTGTTACGGGACAACGTACAGGTCCTGGTGGGTACCCCCGGACGGGTACTGGACCTAAACAAATCGGGCCTCATGAACCTTATGGACATGGCCTTTCTTGTCATAGACGAGGCGGACCGGATGTTTGACATGGGCTTTTACCCGGACCTTAGAAAGCTTATTGGGGTGGTTCCTCCGGCGGATCGCCGCCAAACCATGCTCTTTTCCGCCACCCTTAACACCTGGGTAAAAAACCTTGCCTGGGAATATACCAAAAATCCCTACGAAATAGAAATAGAGCCGGAGACGGTGACCGTTAACGAGGTGGAACAGCTTCTGTACCATGTCCATTCGGTGGACAAGATGCGCCTCCTTTTAGGCATCATGGAACGGGAACAGCCGGAAAGCGCCATCATCTTCTGTAATACCAAGCGGTATGCGGAAATTGTGGCCAAGCGGCTGCGGGTAAACGGCATCGACTGTGAATTTATCATCGGCGACCTCCCCCAGATAAAACGGCTTACGATTATCGAAAATGTAAAAAAGGGCATGACCAAGGTTTTAGTGGCCACCGATGTGGCCGCCCGGGGCCTGGACATTGAGGGGCTTGCCCTGGTGGTTAATTATGACCTTCCCACGGATACGGAAAATTACGTCCACCGCATAGGACGGACCGCCCGGGCCGGTAAAACCGGCAGGGCCCTGACCTTTGCCAGTGAACAGGATGTGTACGAACTTGCCGACATCGAAAAATACATAGGGAAAAAGATCCCCAGCCAAATTGCCGGGGAAGAGCTTTTTGGGGCAGATAAAAGCGAAGGCCTTAGGATACGGACCGATTTTTATGATGACCGGACCGAACACCGGCGAAGGAATCCCCAAGGCCGGGACCGTTCCGGAAATTCCCGGGGCAGGACTTCCGGCGGCAGCTCCGAAGGGGGCCGCCGGCCGGAGGGCCGCCGCCGGGAAGAGGGCCGGGGCCCCCGAAGGGCCGGGCCGCGGGAAACCGGGCCGGAATACCCCAGGCAGGAAGACGAACAGAACCTGGCAAAACTTTCCTTTGAAGAGCGAATGGCTTACTACCGGAAAAAGTACAAGGGCGGCGCCGGTTCGAGCGAAGGCAGCGTCAGATTGAGGGAAGGCAGCGCCCGGCCAGAGGAAGGCAGCGTCAGATTGAGGGAAGGCAGCGTCAGATCGAGGGAAGGCAGCGCCCGGCCAAGGAACACCAAGGCCAGAGCAGGTGAAGGTCACCCTAGGCCAAGAAGCGCCGGAATCAGAGCAGATGAAGGCCACGCCGGACCGGAAGGCGCCGGAACTGGTGAGAGTAATACCAGACCGGGGGGCTCAAGAACCAGACCAGATAGGAAAAAAACGTCCCGCCGGAACGGCCCCTCCCAATCCCCGCAGGATCCCGGGCGGTACAGGGGAGGGGATGGTCCGGCCCGGCGGAGTACCGGCAGTGACGATACTAAAAGAGAAAAGCCGGTACAAACCGGCGATACCCCCCAAAAAAAGCCCGGTCTTTTTGACAAATTGCTGGGTGTTTTTGGAAAAAAGAAACAGCCCTAGGAGCCTGTTGCACCTGTGGATTTTTTGTATATTCATGCAAAAAATCCCGATTATCCGGCGTTCTTTTGCAGTTTGCAGGGCATAAAAATTCACTTTTGTGAATTTTTATGCAATTTTAGGCACAAAACGCAGCAGTTCCTGGCAGGATGTAAGATCTAAAACCGCAGGTACTACGAACGGAAAATTTTAGCGAAACGCCCCTTTCGTGGCTTTTCCTGTGGCGAAACCGGAGGTATCCGTGGGTTTAACCCCTGTTTTTGTTTCCCTTAAAAAGGCCCAGGAAAAATTGGCCCTGCAAAACAGGCAGGAAAAGGACGCCGCCCTTTCCGGGGCGGCGGCGGCCATAGACCGGAACCGCCGGGCCATACTAGCCGCCAACGCCGCGGATGTGGCCAGGGCCCGGTCCGGGGGGATGACAGAGGCCCTGGTCGACAGGCTGATGCTTAACGGCCCCCGGATCGATTCGATCCTTTCCGGCATTGAAACAATCCTGGGGCTGGAGGATCCCATCGGCAGGGTCCGGGGCGGATGGAAAACTCCCAACGGCCTTTTTATCGAACAGATCACCGTCCCCATGGGGGTGGCGGCCATTATCTATGAATCCCGGCCCAACGTAAGCGCCGACGCCTTTAGCCTGGCCTATAAAGCGGGGTGCGCGATCCTGCTGCGGGGATCCTCCGCCGCCCTGGAATCGAACCGGGCCTTGACGGCGGCCATTAAAGAGGGCTTGGAAGCCGCCGGGGGGATCAGCGGGGCGGTGGCCCTGGCAGACTCGGGAAGCCGGGACGAGGTGGACGAAATCTTAAACGCCCGGGGCTATGTCGATGTGGTCCTTCCCCGGGGAGGCCGGGAGTTGATACGGCGGGTGGTG
Organism: Spirochaetaceae bacterium; assembly: GCA_031277165.1. Classification (GTDB taxonomy): domain Bacteria; phylum Spirochaetota; class Spirochaetia; order Treponematales; family Breznakiellaceae; genus JAISLT01. Next base: position 21,666 of record JAISLT010000091.1, on the reverse strand, counting down.
GAAAATGCCCGGATCCCGGTAATTGAAACCGGCGAAGGGAACTGTCATATCTATGTGGATGAAACGGCGGAGGCAGAAACCGCGGCGGCCATTGTGGAAAACGCCAAGGTTCAAAAACCCGGGGCCTGCAATGCGGTGGAAACTTTGCTGGTCCACCGGAAGATCCTTTCTGCCCTTATGCCCGTCCTGGGAAAGCGCATCGCGGGGCAGGCGGAACTTCGCTGCGATCCCCCCGCAAAAGCCGCCGCGGAGGGGATCCCCGCCCTGGTCCTAAAGGATGCGGTGGAAGAAGATTGGGATACGGAATATCTGGATTATATCCTGGGGGTAAAAACCGTGGATTCCCTGGATCAGGCGATAGACCATATTAACCGTCACGGAACGGGCCATTCCGAGGCGATCCTAACCAACAATCACCGGGCGGCGGAAGAATTCTGCCGACGGGTGGACGCCGCCTGTGTGTACGTCAACGCTTCTACCCGCTTCACCGATGGGGGTGAATTTGGCTTTGGGGCTGAACTGGGGATCAGCACCCAGAAGTTTCATGCCCGGGGGCCCATGGGCCTTGAAGCGCTTACCACGATTAAGTACCATATACACGGAACCGGGCACATCCGGAATTTATCGTAACCCGTTCTGGACAACAGGCATGATACCACAACTTATCGCCGGGGCCCGCAAGATCCTTTTTAAGTTCGGATCCAACACCCTGGCAGACCGCAGCGGAAGGATCAACGATGATTTTCTTGCCGAATTTGCCCGCCAGGGAGCGGAGCTTATGAGGGGCGGAAAACAGATCGTCCTGGTTTCTTCCGGCGCCCAGGTGGCGGGGCTTTCCACCATGGACAAATGGGCCCGAAAGCGGGACCTCCATTACCGCCAGGCCCTTTGCGCCGTGGGCCAGGTAAAGCTCATGGACGCATGGGAACGGGCCTTTGCCCCCCAGGGCATCCACATCGCCCAGATCCTCCTTACCAGGGATGATTTTAGCGACCACACCCGGACCCTCCATATGCGCAACACCCTTTTTACTTTGGTGGACGAGGGGATCGTCCCGGTGATCAACGAAAACGATACGGTAAGTGTGGAAGAAATAAAAATCGGCGATAACGATACCCTGGCGGCCCAATCCGCCATATTGTGGAGCGCGGATCTGCTAGTCCTTTTTAGCGACATAGAGGGCCTGTACGATAAAAATCCCAAGGAGGATCCCACGGCCAAACTCGTTGACCGTGTCCGGGACATAGCCGCCGTCAAGGTCTCGGTCCGTACCGGGGGAACCAGCAGTTTCGGCACCGGGGGTATTGTTACCAAGCTCGACGCCGCGGAACTGGCCATGTCCTACGGGATCCCCATGATCCTCGCCCATGGGGGAAAACCCCGGGCCCTGGAAGCCCTAAGCGCGGGAACCCAGCGGGGTACGGTGTTTTTAGCGTAGCGGGAAATTGTAAGGGCACTGTGTTTTGCCGCAGCCGGAAATTGTGGGGGTACGCTGTCTTTGCCGCAGCCGGAAATTTTATCTGGATATTAGCGATCCCCTATGGTATACTCTTTCCATGAAAACAGTAATTGCCTGCATAGGCGCCGGAAACATGGGGACCGCCCTGATGAAGGGCGCCGCCTCCTCCGTGGGGGGCGAAAATATCGGCCTTAGCGATACCGATAAATCCAAGGCCAGAACCGCGGCCCGGCCCCTGGGGGCGATGGTATTCGGTACCAATACCGAGGCGGTAAAAACCGGGCAATATGTTTTTCTTGCGGTAAAGCCCCAGATACTGCCTTCGGTGCTGGCAGAAATAGCCCCGGCGGTACGGGAACGCATTGCCTCGGGAGATCCGGCAGTCCTGGTTTCTATGGCGGCGGGCTGGTCCATAAGCAAGATCCAGGCCATTGTAAGCGGCTCCGGCATGGATATTCCCGCCGCCCGGGCGCCCCTGGCATCGGTACCGGTGGTGCGGATCATGCCCAATACGCCGGCCCTTATATCCCAGGGAATGATCGCCCTGGCGGTTTCCGCTAAATTTCCCCCGTCGAAGCTGGCGGAACTGGAAAAGATCCTCGGCGGCGCCGGCCTGGTGGACAGGGTGGACGAAAAGCTCATGGACGCCGTCACGGGCCTTTCCGGTTCGGGCCCCGCCTATGTATGTCAATTTATTGAAGCCCTGGCGGATGGGGGGGTCATGGCAGGACTTTCCAGGGACAAGGCCCTGCGCTACGCCGCCCAGACCGTGATGGGGACCGCCGCCATGGTGCTTCAAACGGGGAAACACCCGGGGGAACTTAAGGACATGGTTACATCCCCCGGGGGCACAACCATCCAGGGCGTGGCGGTTCTGGAACGGGCCGGCTTTCGGGGAACCGTCATTTCCGCGGTGGAGGCGGCATGGAAGCGCTCCGCCGAATTAGCATAGCAGCCTGTTTCCGCAAAGTCCCTACACCGGCTTTCCCGCCCTTGGCGGTAAGGTGTCACATTGACAGGGTCTAATCCGCAATGGTAAAGTGGGGCATGAGAACACTTAACCTTGGCGCTTCGGGCCTTGTGGTTCCGGTCATAGCCGTGGGCTGCATGCGGATCAACACCGTTGACAGGGCCGCGGCGGATCTTTTTATTCAGACCGCCTTGGAATTGGGGGCGGTTTTTTTTGACAACGCCGATGTCTACGGTGACGGAAGCTGCGAGGAAATTTTTTCCGCCGCCCTGTCCCAGGTAAGGCGGGAAGATATTTTTATCCAAAGTAAATGCGGGATCCGCCGGGACGCCGCCTTTGATTTTTCCCGGGACCATATCGTCAGGTCCGTGGAAAACAGCCTTAAGAGGCTGCGGACCGATTACATGGACGTGCTTCTGCTTCATAGGCCGGATCTTCTTATGGAACCGGAGGAGGTGGCCAAAGCCTTTGGGGAACTTCAGGCTTCCGGCAAGGTACGGTACTTTGGGGTGTCCAACCAGAACCCCGGACAGATTAAACTGTTAAAAAAATATGTAAAACAGCCCCTGGTGGCAAATCAGCTTCAATTTAGCATTGCCCATGCGGGAATGCTCAGCGAGGGCCTCCATGTTAACATGGAAGACGATGCGGCGGTGAACAGGAACGGGGGCGTGCTGGATTATTGCCGCCTCCACAATATAACGATCCAGCCATGGTCGCCCTTTCAGTACGGTTTTTTTGAGGGAGTTTTTCTGGGCAGCCCCAAGTATCCGAAACTAAACGCCAAGATAGATGAGATTGCCAAAAAATACCAGGTAAGCAATACAACCATCGCCATGGCATGGATACTCCGGCATCCGGCGGGGATGCAGCCGGTCACAGGGACCATGAATCCCCGGCGGCTGGCGGACTGCGTTAAGGCGGCGGAGATTACGCTTACCCGGGATGAATGGTACGCCATCTACCTGGCCGCGGGCAATATACTTCCCTAGCAGCCTGCTGCACTTGCAGGTTTTGACAGCTTTTTTCGTTGAAAAAGCCATCAAAACCACGATTATCGGGCTCCCCTTATCGGGCGCCTGCGGACCTTTGGTCCGATACACTTTGCGAGGCATAAAAATTCACCTTTGTGAATTTTTGGACAATTTATGAACGAAGCACAGCAAACTGCCGGCAGTTTGCAGGGAAGACTAAAAGGAAGGTTTATCAATATGAAGCAAAGAACTGTTTTCTTATTTCTTATGGCGGTGCTGACTATCCTATCCTGTTCTAAACCCACGCCGGGATCTGCGCCGGAGGACGAAACGCTCCAAACAGAAACCGGGGCCCCGGAAGAAACGGAACAAACGGTTTTGCATGGGGTACTGCTTACCGAAGCGGGACTTTGCGAAGTCCGGGCCGACGGCAAGATATACTGGAAATCCCAGCTTAACGCCGGGGACACGGTGATCTGGACGGGGGAACAGCAGGAGTATCACCGCAACTACGACAACGCCAAGCGCAGCTTTTACCGGGTAAACGCCGACGGTGATTACTGGGTTCAGGACTATGCCATAGCCGGCCCCGCCGAACCGGGGGTGGTGGTGGCATCCGGTACGGTGCTGTACACAAAGCCGGAAATTACCGCCGTAGTCCGGACCGGAAACATCACCCTTCCCCGGTACACCCTGGTGGCGGTGTTCCCCGACGACAATCCGGCGGATGAATTTATTAAGGTAAGTGCCCGGCTGGAAAACACCTCCAATCCGCCGGTATCGGAACGGTATATTAAGGTTCAGAATATTTCGACGGATCCCAACGACATTCGCTGCGTAAAACTTGCCCGGATTGCCGCGGGTACGGAAAATCCCCTGGCCAAGGGGGAACTCCTTCGCAATGCCCTGGATATTGCCCGCCAAAGCAGATACTTTAGCCAAATAAGCCCGGACATCGAAGCCGAGCCGGTTCTTTTTGAGTTGGAGGCGACAAATAATCTGGAACGGCTTGCCAACGGGGCGGGTTATATCGTTACCGCCGATACAATAAACATTCGGGACATACCCTCCCTTTCGGGGAATGTCGCGGGAACCCTGCGGCAGGGCGACACTTTTTGGATCACCGCTAAAACCACAAGGGAAGTAACCCTGCCGGCCCCAGAGGGGGAAGATAAACCCCAGGGGGTCTGGTACAGGGCTGAACAGGGCTGGATCTTCAGCGCCTACACGGCGCCCAATCCCATGTATACACCATAGAATTTACGGGCAACAGGCTGCTAGCAGTTTGCTGCGCTTCGCTCATAATTTGCTGCGCTTCGCGCATAAATTGTATAAAAATGCACTTCCATGAATTTTTATACCTTGCAAACTGCCAAAGGAGCCCGATAATCGGGATTTTTTGCATGGATATGCAAAAAATCCACGAAGTGCGACGGGCTCCTAGGGGTTTTCTTCGCCGGTTTCTAAGATCTCCAGGGATGCGGCGATCCGCACCGCATCGGCCTTGTTGATCGCCCCCAGTTTATTGTAGATGCTGCGGATAACGCTTTTGACGGTATTTACCGACAGGGAAGAGATTCCGGCGATTTCTTCCTGGGTCATTCCCTGGGCCAGGTTGGTCAGGACCTCCATTTCCCGGCGGGACAGTTTAACCCCCCGGCGGTTAAGCTTCTCCCCGGCGGCCGCGGGAACGCCGGACACGGCAAAGAGTTTTCTTGCATAGGCCGCCGCGGTAAGGCGGACTTTTTCCAGCCACTCCCGGGGCAGCCCCGGGGCATTGTCCTTTAACGCTGCATCGGCCAGGGTCCTCATATCTTTTCCTAATTCCGTAAAGGGCATGGAAAAGGCATTGGGCAGGGCCAGCCGGTAGGCCTGTTCCAGGGCAGAGAAAGCCCCCGGCTTATCCCGAAGCTGGTAACAACACACTGCCTTTAGGGCCTTACATTCGATTTTCTCCAGGATAAAGGCCCAGGGGCTGTTCCTGGTTTCCCAGCTTTCCAAGACCGCCAGGGCCGCCGGATACCGCCGTTCGGCAAAATGATATTTTGCCTTGACCATAATTTCCAGGCCGTACACGATGGAATTAAAATCGTTTTTTTCAAAATCGTTTCGCAGCCACGGGGCAAGCCGGTCCGCCTGTCCCGTATGGGCATAGTACCAGCCGGTAACAATATCGTGGTTGATATACCGGGAGGGATAGTACTGCTCGTTAAGCTGGTTTTCCAGCTGCTTAAGCGCATCTTCAATAAGCCCATAGTTTCCCCTGGCAAGATTTATCCGAAGCAGATAAAAAAGGGCCCGGTTTTCGGTATCGTACTGGTTTCCCCGCCGGGCGTTTTGAAGGGCCCGCAGGACAAATTGTTCCGCCCCGGGCATATCTCCCCTAAAAAACGCCAGCTCCCCCCGGCAGAGGTCGTCCATTCCCAGGGCACAGCCTCCAAAGGTAAGCGACGTAAAGGGAATCGACGCACTAATCGCTGCGATGTACCGTTCTATTTCGCCCTTTTCTTCGCTGGTGACCCGGCAAAGGTAGGAACCCAGGGGAATTATGGTGATGGGCGGTCCCGTCTCAAACCTGTGCAGATCATAATACTGCTGGGCCTTTTCAAAGTACTGAACATAATCGTAGTTTCGGGTATATGCGCTGGTGTTCATGCCGATAAACCCCAGGTTATTGTAGCACCCCGTTAAGGTCCGGGTTACGGTGGGGGTCAGGGGCTGGGCTTCCAGTTTACCTATCACCTTAATTAGTTCTTCCCTGGATTTGTCAAACATTTCAAGGGTTAGGTAAAGTCCGGTCCGGATTACCTGGGCCGTGGCAATTTGGCTGTAGATTTCTTCCGGGGCCCGTTCCATAATTTCCAGCAGCCGCCGGGCCATCCGGTTCGGCAGTATCGTAGACATGGTTTCCACCACCCCGATCAGCCGTTCATAGTCCCCGGCTTTTTCGTAATAGTTAATGGCGTCGAGCTTTTGGTTATTCGCCGCACACCAGGCGGCGGTCTTATGCCACAGATCCTTTTTATCGTACTCGGTTAATTCATCCTGCCTGCCCCTAAGGTAATGAAGAAAAAGATGATGTATATGGTACACGTTACGGTACGCATCGAAACGGATAAAAGAATCCAGGTTCTTCATCCCCTCTATAAGCGAGGGATCCTCCGCCAGATTTTCCAGCAGTTCCGGCACCAGATGATCTATCAGGGATAGTTTTATAAGGAACCGCTGCAGGGGCGGCGGCAGGGGCGCCATAATTTCGGTGGCAATCAGTTTAAAAATATTGGCCCGCATCGCCTGGGGTATATAGGGCGTCCCCGGGGTGGCGTTTTTTAAAGACAGCCCCGCCAGATGGATGGCAAAGGCCCAGCCCTCGGCGTCATGGTATATGGCGGTAAGGGTTTGGGGGGATGGTTTGATGTTTTGAACGTGAAAGTATTCTACCATCTCTTCCTGGGTAAAGCGGAGATCGTCCTCGGTGATCCTGCTTACAAGCCCCCGGGCCTGGAGTTTTTTTATATCCAGGGCAGGTTCGGTCCGGGATATAAGAATCGAGGTAATATTGGGAAAGGGGGAGGTAATTGACAATTCCAGGAACCGCAGGACCCCCTTGTTCTGCAGAAGGTGAAAATCGTCGTAGACAAAGATGTATTTTGCGTCGGTCCGGGTTTCTTCCCTGGGAATGGACCAGTACCGTTCAAGCTGCCGCTCCGTTTCCGGAAAATCTATGGCCATAAGCCTTTCCGCGGCGCTCCTGTTCCCCGTGGACACGCCGGTGACAAAATTTTCCCAAAACCGCTCGCTTATGTTGTCCCGCTCGGAAAGCTGGATCCAGCAGGTTAGGGCCGGATATTTATGGACAAACGAATAAACCGCATGGGTTTTTCCGTACCCGGCACCGGCGTTGATAATAACCACCGGATTTTGTACCGCCTGCTCTAATAGACGATCTATCCGGGGCCGTTTTAGATAGATCTGGTTCCCTGAATTTATCGGCACATTGCTATAAAACGACTGTTTTATCGTATTTTTTTCCATCAGTCTTGCCCTGGTAGGAACTTTTCCCTTACACAGATAATACCGCCCCCAAACTGGGTTGTCAACATCGAAATATAACAATTTTACTTGACTAATTTCTCTTTTTTATATATAGTTGTACATATGTTCAATTGTTTTACTATATGGAGGGACCATGCCGGTTCTTGAACTTGATCGATGTGACTGTACCATGATCCACAAAGATGTGGTAATGAGGGTGCAAACCCGGATGCCTGACGAAGAGGTACTGCTGAATTTGGCGGATATGTTCAAGGTATTCAGCGATTCGACCCGGGTAAAGATACTCTGGGCCCTGGAACAGTCGGAAATGTGCGTCTGCGACATTGCGGTCCTGCTGGGGATGACCAAATCGTCCATTTCCCACCAGCTTCGCATCCTTAGACAGACCAGGCTGGTAAAACACCGCCGGGACGGCAAGGTGGTCTACTACTCCCTGGACGATGCCCATGTAAGCAACATCTTTGCCCAGGGCCTGCTCCATGTGGAAGAAAAACAACCCAGGGATCGAACCAAACTTGAGGAGGAATAACCATGGAAAACCTTATTAAGGCCGGACTTGTTCAAAAAACATACAGCCCCACATCGGGGTGTTCCGCCTGCGGATCAATAAGCCCGCCGCAAGCGGACGGGGTATGTATCCTTGGCAATGATCCAACACGCCCGGCGGGCTCCGCCCTAAGCGCCGGGGGCGGTGAAGGGGGAAAAAAATGGCTGCGGGGCGCCGCCCTGGCCGCCGGGGGCGGGTTTTTTCTTCTGGGAATGGTGTTTACCTTTTCCCCGGCCATAGAATGGGGACTGTTCCTGGCAAGCTGCCTTTTAGCAGGGGGAGAGGTTTTTCTTGATGCGGTTAAAAACATCCTCCGGGGCCGGCTGTTTAACGAAATGTTCCTTATGAGTATCGCCGTGGCGGGGGCCATAGCCATTGGGGAATACCCCGAGGGCGCCGCGGTGATGCTCTTTTACCGGGTGGGAGAGGCCTTTCAGGACTATGCCGTGGGACGATCCCGAAAATCCATATCCGCCTTGATGAACATTCGGCCGGACTTTGCCAACCTTAAAGTCGATGGCGGTCTGCGGCGGGTTTCCCCGGAGGAGGTAAAACCGGGGGACCTTATCATGGTTAAACCGGGGGAAAAGATCCCCCTGGACGGGGTAATTACCGAAGGCCGTTCCTCCCTGGACACTTCGGCCCTTACCGGCGAGGCCCTGCCCCGGGATGTGGAGCCGGGGAACGAGGTCCTTTCCGGGTCCATCAATATAAACGGCCTCTTAAGCATCCGGGTCCTAAAACCCTTTGGCGAATCCACCGTGGCAAAAATACTGGAACTGGTACAAAATGCCGCCGCGAGAAAAACAAAGGTGGAGCAGTTTATTACGACCTTCTCCCGGTACTATACCCCCGTGGTGGTACTGGCAGCCCTGGGACTGGCGTTTATCCCGCCCCTGGTTCTTCCGGGGACGGGGTTTTTCCCCTGGATCCACCGGGCCCTGGTTTTTCTGGTGGTCTCGTGCCCCTGTGCCTTGGTGGTTTCCATACCGCTCGGTTTCTTTGGCGGCATCGGAGGCGCTTCCGCCCGGGGAATACTTATCAAGGGCAGCAATTATCTGGAAGCCCTGAACACCATAGAAACGGTGGTTTTTGACAAAACCGGGACCCTTACCAAGGGGGTTTTTACCGTCACGGAAATTTCGCCGGAAAAGGGCTATGCCCCGGAAGAATTGCTTTATTATGCAGCCCAGGCAGAAAGCAATTCCAACCATCCCATCGCCCTGTCTGTACAAAACGCCTACCACGGCGGCGGGGGCCGCATCGCCGGATACGAAGAAATTGCCGGCCAGGGGATACGGGTTACGGTGGACGGCAGGAAGGTCCTGGCGGGAAACAGCGGGCTCCTGGATGCGGAGGGTATTTCCCATTCCCTGCCGGATGTTCCGGGAACGGTGATCTACCTGGCCCTGGACGGGGTCTTTGCGGGGTATATCGTTATTTCCGACGAATTAAAGCCCGACAGCAAAGAGGCAATTCTGCGCCTTAAGGCCCTGGGGGTAAAGAACATTGCCATGCTTTCCGGCGACCGCCGGGGAACGGCGGAAAAGATAGGAAAAGAGCTGGGACTTACCACGGTCTATGCGGAACTGCTGCCCCACCAAAAGGTAGAAAAGATAGAGGAACTGGAAAAAAACGGCACCGGCGGAAAGCTTGCCTTTGTGGGCGACGGAATCAACGACGCCCCGGTGCTGGCCCGGGCCGATGTGGGAATTGCCATGGGGGCCCTGGGTTCCGATGCGGCAATCGAAGCGGCGGACATAGTCCTTATGACCGACGAGCCCTCCGCTATCCCCACCGCCATGGGCATTGCCCGAAAAACCCGGAGGATCATCTGGCAAAACATCGCCTTTGCCCTGGGAGTTAAGGGGGTAATTTTGATCCTTGGCGCCCTGGGAATAGCCACCATGTGGGGGGCGGTCTTTGGAGACGTGGGGGTTACCGCCATCGCCGTTCTTAACAGCCTTAGAACCCTGCGTTTTTCCCGGCACCCTTAAAACCAGCGCCTATACCCCGTTCCCGGCAAGGTATTCCAGGATAATTTCCCGGACCGTGTTTTCGCCGATCTTGACAATCCGTTTCTCCCGCTCGGCGCTGGCGGGGGAATCCGAGGCGTGGGCGGTGTTGACCATTACGTTGCTGCCAAAGTCCCGCCGTACCGTACCACCGGGGGCTTTTAGGGGATCCGTGGGGCCCAGAACTTCCCGGATCTTTCCCACCGCCCCCTCTCCTTCGTAAATAAGGATCATACACTTTACCGGTTTTTGCAGGTCCGTACCCGGCCTGCGGCCCGACATAAATTCGATAATATCCCTAAACTGACTGCGGGCTATTTCTGTTCCTAAAATTTCGCTTAGGCTTTTTTTAACATCCTCCCCAAGAATTACAGAAAATTCCCGTTCCAGCAGTTCCGCGGCCTTTTTTCCAAAAACCGGGGCAAGCTTTTCCTTAAGGGCATTTTCCACGGGGCCGTAAAATTCCAGCGCCTCCGCCAGGGTAAACTGGTGTATCTTAATTCCCACAATCCGCATCCCCGTCCGGGAAAACATATCTATGATCGTTCCCGGTTTAGACGATGCATAATTCCAGTTGTCGGGTTTAATAATTACCAGGGTTTGTTCTATCTTTGAAAGGTCCGGATAAACCATGTTGGAAACAATGTTTTCTTTGCCCTCCAAAAAGCGGACAATCAAGGCAAGATCGGCGTTCGCGTCCCTCTGGTTTCTGGGGGTAAGGACCGCCGGTTCAAAGTAGCTTACCTTCGCGGGATCGGCCTGATCAAAGATAAGATCCGCATAGGTATCCCGGATAGTTTCCCCCGCCAGGGATTCAATGCTTTGGTTCTCCTCGTAAAGGGTGCCGCATATGTCGGAAAGCTTCCGGCAGGCGTCTTGGCCGCGGAAGAGGAGCAGCAGAATACGGTGGGCCCTTCCGCCGGAAATAAAATTCCGCTGCACATAATCCGCCAGCAGGGTGTCTTTGGCCGAATTTTGTTCCCGCATAAGCGCCGCATATTCATCGACGAATTTTTCATCGGGGATGATCATCCGGGCACCCACAAGTTCCAAATCCAGCCGGGAAAGAAGCCGGGCAATTACGCCGCCGGTACGGCTTTTAGCTATGGTATAGGGGGTAACCATAACATAGGAAAGTTCGTAACTCATGGGGCCATTGTACGCAAAAACACAAACTGTTACAATAGTCCCATGAAGCTGTCCCGTATACGCAACATCGGCATTATGGCCCACATTGACGCAGGCAAGACCACCACCACCGAACGGATCCTTTTTTACACCGGAAAAAGCCACCGGATTGGAGAGGTGGATGACGGAGAGGCCGTGATGGATTGGATGGAGCAGGAACAGGAACGGGGCATTACGATCCAAAGCGCCTCCACCACAACCTATTGGAAGCGCCGGGAAGAGGACACGGAGCCCTACCAGATCAACATTATCGATACCCCGGGACATGTGGATTTTACCGCGGAGGTGGAACGATCCCTGCGGGTGCTGGACGGGGCGGTGGTGATTCTGGATGCGGTCAAGGGGGTGGAACCCCAGACAGAAACGGTGTGGCGGCAGGCGGAACGGTACCTAACGCCCTGCATAGGGTACGTGAATAAAATGGACCGGGCGGGGGCGGATTTTTTTCAGGTCCTGGCGGATATAAGCGAAAAGCTGGCTATTAAGCCCATTGCCATCCAAATTCCCATGGGCCGGGAAAATTCCTTCGAGGGGGTGGTGGATTTAATAGAAATGGAAGAACTGCGCTGGAACAGCGGAAACGGCGGGGATACCATAGAGCGCCTTCCCCTGGCGGGGGAACGGGAAGGCCAGGCCCGGGAATGGCGGGAAAAGCTTATCGACAGCCTCTCTGCGGTGTCCGATGCCATAACGGAAAAATACCTGGGGGGGGAAAGACTGCCCCCGGAATTAATCAGGGCAGAACTGCGCAGGGCAGCCCTGGAACGGAGGCTCCTTCCCGTACTGGCCGGGGCTTCCCGCCGCAACACGGGGGTCCAGCCCTTAATTGACGCCATCGTGGATTACCTTCCGTCGCCGGAAGAAATAAAACCCGCGGTGGGGCGGCACCTTAAAAAGGACGAGGATATTCCGGTCCCCTGCGATCCCGGGGCCCCGCCCCTGGCCCTGGTGTTTAAGATCCAGAATGACCGGGAAGCGGGGAGCCTCTGCTATCTGCGGATGTATTCGGGAACCATTAAGAGCGGAACGGCCCTGTATAACATGGGAAAGCGAAAACGGGAGCGGGCCAATCGTATACTGCGGATGCATTCAAATAAGCCGGAACCCATGGATGAACTGACCGCGGGGGATATTGGGGTTGTCATAGGGATGAAGCTTGCCCAGACCGGAGACACCGTGGGCAGCGAAGGCTGGCCGGTGCTGTTGGACACCATGCAGTTTCCCGAGCCGGTTATCTCCGTAGCCCTGGAACCCAAGACTATTTCCGAGGGAGATAAACTTAAGGAAATTCTAGGGATCCTTTCCCGGGAAGACCCCACATTTACCGCCAAAGAAAACGACGAAACGGGCCAGCTTATTATTTCCGGCATGGGAGAACTGCACCTGGACGTGCTGGTAACCAAGATCCTAAAAGACTACGGGCTTAAGGCCAAGGTGGGGAATCCCCAGGTTACCTACCGGGAATCGATAGGCAAAGGCGTGGAACGAAGGGAAAAATTCTCCAGGGTTATCGGAGGAAAGGAAAATACCGCGGCCCTAACGCTGAAACTTGAAAGTCTTTCCCGGGGATCGGGGAATGAATACCGGTGCATGGCCGGCGCTTCCGTTCCCGGCCCTATCCTGGAAGCCATAGAACGGGGAATTCGGGGGGCCCTGGCATCGGGGATACTTCTGGGGTATCCCTGTATTGACGTGGGGGTAACCGTCACAGACATTGACTATTCGGAGCTTACCGGAACAGAATTTGCCTTTGAAGCCTGCGCCAGTATGGGGTTTGACGAAGCCGCCCGGGAGGCGGAACCCTTTCTGCTAGAACCGGTCATGGCGGTGGATCTTTTTTCCCCCAAAGAATTTGTGGGGGATGTGATAAGCCTAATGACCGCCCGGGGGGGACAGGTGCTTAGCATGGATTCCAAGGGCGGATCAGATCAGGTTAAGGCATCCGCTCCTATGGCAAAGATGTTCGGTTTTATGACCGCCCTGCGCAGCGTAAGCCAGGGCAGGGCAACATTTTCCATGGAATTTTCCCACTTTGACAGAAAAACCGGCAAGTGAACTTCCCCGCCGCGGGGCATCAAACCCCGTGGTGAACGGCCCCTTGTTCCCAGACACTTTAAAATTGTCTGAGAATTCCGGTTGTAATTGCTGGTCAGCTAAGAAATTAGCGAATCCCCTACCTGACAAACCAAAATCAATGGGGTATAAAAGGCAAAACAAACACAAGGAGTTTAGATAATGACCGATTGTATTTTTTGTAAAATAATTGCCGGAGAAATTCCTGCACAAAAAATGTATGAGGACGATGATCTGCTGGCCTTTAGGGATGTTAATCCCCAAGCGCCGGTTCATTTTTTGGTGATCCCTAAAACCCATATTCCCACTATTCTGGAAGCGGAGGCGGGACTTTTAGGAAAACTCCTCTTTAAGGCCCGGGAATTGGCGGTTCAAGAGGGATGCGGCGAAAGGGGCGGAAGGTTTGTGATAAACTGCAGGGAAGACGGCGGGCAGACGGTGGATCATCTGCATGTCCATGTTCTGGGGGGCCGTTCCCTGGGCTGGCCCCCGGGTTAAGACATACCCCCGGCGCCGGCATTTTTCCGCGCCAGCACCATCAGCAGGGCCACATCTCCCTGGCGTACCCCGGGGATCCGTGCGGCCTGGCCTACGGTCCGGGGCCGTACCTTGGCAAGTTTTTCCCGGGCCTCTGCGGAAAGTCCCCGGATCGCACCGTAATCGGTCCGGGGGTCCAGTTTAACCCGTTCCATCTTAGCATTTCTCCCTATGATCCGTTTTTCTTTTTCAATATAGCCCGCATATTTATTGTCCAAAGAAATTCCCATTACCCATTCGGGGGGAAAGCGGTCAAGTTCCCGAAGGATCTTGTTATCATCCGCCGGGGAAACTTCCCTTTTTTCCAGAAGTTCCCGGATCGTATCCAGGGCCGCACATTTTTTGCTAAACCGTTCCCACCGTTCATCCGCCACAAGTCCCAGGGCCCTGCCCTTTGGAGTAAGCCGGCGGTCCGCCGTATCGTGGCGCAATACCAGGCGGTGTTCGGCCCGGCTGGTAAACATACGGTAGGGTTCATTGGTTCCCAGGGTGGTTAGATCATCAATAAGAACTCCGATATACGCTTCTTCCCTGCCTAATACCAGGGGTTCTTTGCCCTGTTTCTTAAGCGCCGCATTAATCCCTGCCATAATACCCTGGGCCGCCGCTTCCTCGTAGCCGGAACTGCCGTTGGTTTGTCCAGCGGAAAAAAAACCTTCCAGCCGTTTGCTTTCTAAGGAGGGAAACAGATCCAGGGGATCCAAATAATCGTATTCCACCGCATAGGCGGGCCTGACAATCCGGGCCTCTTCCAATCCCGGAATACTGTGGATAAACAGCTCCTGTACATCCTCGGGCAGGGAACTGGACAGGCCGTTAAGGTACATCTCGTTGGTGTAGAGTCCTTCGGGTTCCACAAAAACATGATGCCGGTCCCGGCCGGGGAAACGCATTACCTTGTCTTCAATTGAAGGACAGTACCTGGGGCCTATGCCCTGTATTTTTCCGCCATAAAGGGGGGAGCGGTGTATGTTGTTTCTGATAATTTCATGGGTTTTGGGGGTGGTATAGGTGATCCAGCAGGGAAGGGCCGGCGGTTGAAAAAGCAAAGAACCCTCCGGGGTCCAATCGAAAGAAAAGGGCGCCGCCTTTTCGCCCTCCTGCCGTTCCATTTTGCCGTAATCCACGGTGTCCCCCGCAATACGGGCGGGGGTTCCTGTCTTTAAACGGCCCAGCACAAAGCCCCGGCGGCGTAAAAAATTTCCCAAGCCCAGGGCCGCCTCTTCGCCCAGCCTTCCCTGGGGGGCATCGTACTCGCCAATAAAGATCTTTCCCTCCATA
Organism: Spirochaetaceae bacterium; assembly: GCA_031277165.1. Lineage (GTDB taxonomy): Bacteria > Spirochaetota > Spirochaetia > Treponematales > Breznakiellaceae > JAISLT01. The sequence goes on along the minus strand of JAISLT010000091.1, from coordinate 6,566 downwards.
AAAGTTCCCGCGGCTAAAATTACCGCCGCCGCGCCGATTTTGTGTCCCCGGATCGTGCGGACCCCCGCCACCCGCTCCCCCATGGCGGCAGATTTTTCTTCGATAATGAGTTCCGTCACCGTATCCATCATTACTTCCAGGCTCCGGCGGGCTTCGATGCTGCGCCGGGCGGCGTTTTGATAGGCCAGTTTATCCGCCTGGGCCCTGGGGGCCTGTACCGCCGATCCCCGGGAACGGTTTAATATCCGGTATTGGATCATCGATTGATCAATAAGCAGGGCTATTTCGCCTCCCAGGGCATCCACTTCGCGGACCAGATTGCCCTTGGAAAGTCCCCCCACTGCGGGATTGCAGGAAAGGGCGCCGATACGATCGGGGTTTTGAGTGATAAGCAGCGTTTTCATTCCCAGCCGGGATGCCGCCAGGGATGCTTCGATGCCCGCATGCCCTCCGCCGATTACAATACAGTCGTAATCCATGGTGATAAACCATGATAAAAAAAACGGCGGCCGGTGTAAAGGACCGTTTGTATTCGTTTATCCGCGGTACTCCACCGAAAAAGACCTTCATTTTTTTATACCCGTCAATATCTACATTTAATTTAAGGGCCGCGGCGATTTTAAAACCCGCTGACTGGGCCGGTTCCAAAACTGAACTTTAAAACAGCCTAAAAAAATTATTATTTTTTGGTTTTTCCCTTGCAGTTTTTTTCATACCGCGATACAGTGTAAGAATCTTATTGCTAAAGGAGTAAGTATGCCTGAACCGAAGACGCCTGCACGGAAACCTGCGGCGAAGAAACCGGCGGTTAAGAAAACCACCACAGCTAAGAAACCCGCGGCTAAAAAGCCCGCGGCGAAGAAAACCACCGCAGCTAAAAAGCCCGCGGCAAAGAAGACTGCGGCGGCCAAGAAGCCCGCAGCAAAAAAACCCGCGGCGAAGAAAACTGCGGCGGCCAAGAAGCCCGCAGCAAAAAAACCCGCGGCTAAGAAAACTGCGGCTAAGAAGCCCGCAGCAAAAAAACCCGCGGCTAAGAAAACTGCGGCGGCCAAGAAGCCCGCAGCAAAAAAACCCGCGGCTAAGAAGCCCGCAGCGGAGAAGAAACCGCCGGAACCTGCTTCCGGATCCAGTTTTCCCTTCTTTTAAGCTGGATCGGGGCTGCAATGCTCCGGCATTTAGCCTTTTTTCAGTAATGAAGCGATAGCTGTTAGTTATTGCTTTATGCCCTTGAGCTTCAGCCGCTTTTGCTTATTTTCCTAAGCAGAAGCGGCTGAACATTATTTCCAGTATATCTGCGGTAGATACTTCCCCGGTTATTTCCCCCAGGGCATCCGCCGCCTCCCGAAGGGGAGGGGCAATAAGGTCCAGGGGCGCCTTCTGGTCTGCCAAGTGCAGGGCCTCTTCCAGGGCGCAGGCGGCTTTTTCGGTTAATTCCTTTTGCCGCAGGGCCCCCAGCCCCGCGGGAAGACAGGCCCCATCCCCTGGCATAGGGGTATTTGGTATGGACATATCTGTTTCGGCGGGATCTTTTCCCGCGGTGTTTGTTTCGGAGGCTTCCGTCAGCAGGGACTTCATCAAACGGCAGAGTTCTTCCAGTCCTGTTCCGCCGGCAGCGCTAAGGATCGTAAGATCCGGGTATTTTTCCCGGATGCTGTTAGAAGGTTCCGCCAAATCCGCCTTGTTCCACAGGGGCAAAAGAAAGGGGCCGTTCCGGTTCTTGTTTTTCCGGTACGACGCAATAAAGGCTTCGTCCTGGGGAGCTATTCCGGCGGAACCGTCCACCACATAAAGGACCATATCCGCTTCTTCTATTAAGGCCCTGCTCCTTTCTATTCCCTGGGCTTCTGCTTTTTTGTCCGCCTCCGGTTCCCGCAAACCGGCGGTGTCCACAAGGCGCAGGGGAATTCCTTCCAGCGAGACAGCCCCCTCGATCCAATCCCGGGTTGTGCCGGGATTTTCCGTAACAATGGATCTTTCTTCGTTTAAAAGGGCATTAAAAAGGCTTGATTTTCCCGCATTGGGCTGCCCGGCAATGACCGCCAAGGCCCCTTCCTGGTACAGTTGTTCCCGGCGGTAGGAAGCGGCGAGGGAACGCAGCTGCTCCAGGGCTTCTTCGGCCATTTTCCGGCGGGGAAACACTTCCGGGGCTTCACCACCCTCCAACTCGTCCTCGGGATAATCCAGGTACAATTCCACGGCGCTAAGGGTTTCCAGGAGCACATCCCGGATGTCCCTAATTTTCCGTTCCAGGGCCCCGGAAAGACGGAGCGCCGCCCGGCCCAGGGCGGTGGTGGTCCTGGCGGACACGATCTCCATCACCGATTCACACCGGGTAAGGTCCATTTTACCGTTCATGAAAGCCCGGAAGGTAAATTCGCCGGGCAGCGCATCCTGGAACCCCGCCCCACGCAGGGCCCCCAGGACAGCCCCCACGGCGGCGGTTCCGCCATGGCAGGAAATATCCGCCCCCTCCTCGCCGGTGTAGGACCGGGGGGCGCGGTACACCGATATTAGAACCTCGTCGATCCGTTTCTGTTCCCCCAGGATCCAGCCATGGACCACGGTATTACCCGGACAGTCCCGCAGCCTCCGGGGACGGGAAAAAATTTTTGCCATTAGTTCCAGGGTTCCCCGGCCGCTGGTCCTGATCAGGGCCAGGGCCCCCTGCCCTGCCGCCTGGGCCGCAATGGGACAGTCATCTCCGTAGTTTCGCATTAAAATCCTTCAAAAAGATGGATCCGCAGATCCTCAAAGGCTTCGGTTTGAACCCTGGTGGCGGTCTTTTCATCAACATTTTTAAGGTCCCCAAGAAGTTTGTTTACTTGAATTTCAAGACTTTCCTTGGGGATACTGATCAGAATAAACCCCCAGTAAAGGGGAGGATCCAAGGCGCCGCCCTTTTCTTTTACCTCCAGGGTGGGCCCAAAGATCCAGGAATCGTTTTCTTTCCGGGCGCCCCAAAAGACAGTGCGGTATATGGTCCGCAGGATCCTGTTGTACTGGGGGCCGTAAAAGGTGTCGGGGCTTACCGTCAGATCCCGCTCCATCCTGGCCCGGATCCGTTCCGCCGCCAGCCGGGAAAAATCCTGATCCGCAGAAAAATTCCGTACCCATTGGGTAATGACCGCTAAATTCGGGCTGCGGATCACCGCCACAAAGAGATACGAGGTCCGGTACGGTTCCAGGGATTCCGCCGCGTCTATGCCGCCCTCCAGGTATGCCCGGAACCAGGGCGCCAGGGCCGCGCCGTTTTCCCGGTTTTTGTAGTCCCGGATCTGCAGGGCGGGAACGGACCTTTGCGGGGGCCGCGGAGGGGCCCTTTCTTCCACTACCCCGGGCGGGGCCGCATGCGGATCCGGCAGCGCACAGGAAAAAAAACACAAAACCGCCCCCAGGGAAAGGAAAAGACAAGGCTTCACCCCTACAGTATACCATAGGGAGAATACAATTGTAAGAATTGCCCGGAACTGGTATAGTGTTTCTATGCGGGCTACCCGGGCGTTTATTCATTTGGATCATCTAAGGGAAAACATAGCCCTGGTTAGGGAAAAAACAGGCCGGGCGGTCTGCATGCCCGTTAAGGCCGATGCATACGGACACGGGGCCTTGATGGTGGCAAAGGCGGCCCTGGCCGCGGGGGTACAGCACCTGGCGGTTGCCACCGTGGGGGAAGGAACCGGGCTTAGAAGGGGGGGGGTGGATGCGCCGGTGATGCTTCTTTCTATACCCCTGCCGGAGGAAATTAAACAGCTGGCCGCTTCGGATTTGGAGCCCCTGGCGGGGGACGAGGAATACATAGACGCCTTGGAGCAGGAAGCTTCCAGGACAGGAAAACAGATCCGGATCCACCTAAAGATCGACACCGGCATGGGCCGCATAGGATGCAGACCCGCCCAGGCGCCGGCCATGGCCTGCCGGATCGCAAAGAGTAAGAACCTGGTTCTGGCGGGAACCGCCACCCACCTGGCGGTCTCCGATTCCTTAGCTCCCGGCGACAGGGCTTTTACAAAAAAGCAGATTGGGGCCTTTTATACGGCGGTGGAGGCCATAAAAGCCGTGGGGGTGGATCCGGGGTTAATCCACGCGGCAAACACCGGCGCTGTAACCTTTTATAAGAACGCTTGGTTTGATATGGTAAGACCGGGGATTTTACTCTACGGTTATGCCCCGGCGGACAAAAGCGGTAATGCCGCCCTGGGGGTAAAACCCTTAATGGAACTGGTAAGCAGCGTGGTCTTTATTAAGTCCGTACGCAGGGGAGAAACGGTTTCTTACGGCAGAACATGGAAGGCAAAGACCGGTACGATCATCGGAACCATTCCCCTGGGGTACGCCGACGGTCTTTCACGGGGGCTTAGCAATAAATGGCGGATCCTGGCCGGGGACACCCTGCGGCCCCTGGCGGGCAGAATCTGCATGGATCAATGTATGGTAGATTTAGGACAGGACAGCGGTCTTCACCGATGGGACAGGGTTACGATCTTTGGCGGAAAGGCCCCCCATGCGGGAACAATGGCTTCCCTGGTTGGTACCATCCCCTATGAAATTACCTGCAATATCAATAAACGGGTTCCCCGGGTTTATATTGACGGGCCGGCTGTTTTAAAGCCCGGCTATACACCAAGCTATTCCCCGGCAATTTGAAATTGTCTAAGGATTAGCTTGTAATTGTTTGTCAGACAAGGAATCAGCCGGTTCCTTCCCTGACAAACCCAAATCTATGGGGTATACCAGTTTCTTAAGCCCAACGATGGAAAAGGAGTTTTTGATGAAAGGCAGACACTATCCGTTTTATACAAAGGAAGAAGAAGAGGAGGAGGAATCGGCACAGGAAAAGAATTCCGCCGCGGATCCGTTAATTGTCAAGATGCTTAAAACCCGGACTATCCTGCTTTCCGGAGAGGTAAGAAAGGAGCTGGCGGAAAGGACCATACGGCAGCTTTTGCTTTTGGAGGATCAGAACGAAGAGCCGATCCGGATTTTTATCGATTCCCCCGGCGGAGATGCGGATGCGGGGTTTGCTATCTTTGACATGATCCGCTTTGTTAAGGTCCCCGTCTGGACCATTGGGATGGGTCTGGTGGCCAGTGCGGCGGCGATTATCCAGCTCGCGGCGCCCAAGGAACGGCGGGTGGGGCTTCCCAACAGTCATTACCTGATCCACCAACCCCTTTCGGGGATCCGGGGGGTGGCCACGGATATTGAAATTCATGCCCGGGAACTGGACAAGCTGAGGGAGAGGATCAATAAACTTATCGCCGATGAAACCGGCGTATCCTTGGAACAGGTGGCAAAGGATACGGACAGGGATTTTTGGATGAACGCAGAAGAGGCGGTTCGTTACGGCCTTATTTCTAAAACGATCCAACGCCGCGGAGAACTTGCATGAAGTACATAAAACCCCTAATTATGCTGCTCCTGGCCGGAGCAAACGCCCTGGCCGCCGAACCGCCGGGTATGCCTGCGATGATTTCTATCCGGGGGGGGACCTTCCTTATGGGAAGCAGCGAAAACCCCTTCAAAGATTCCGAGCGGGTCCATGAAGTTACGGTCCGTTCATTTTTATTGTCGGAGACCGAAGTTACCCAGGAATTGTATATCGAAGTGATGAAGGAAAATCCCTCCGTTTTTAAGGGGCCAAACCTTCCGGTGGACTCGGTAAGCTGGATGGATGCGATTCTTTTTTGTAATGCCCTAAGCCTGCGTTCCGGCCTGTCCCCGGCCTATACTATTGAGGGGGAAACGGTGATCTGGAACCAGGAATCCAAGGGCTACCGCCTGCCCACGGAAGCGGAATGGGAATACGCCGCCCGGGGGGGCCTTAACGGGGCCGCAGGAAACACCCCCCTGGAAAAAGCCTCCTTTGCCGGGGACCCCCGGGGAGATTCGCCGGGGAACCCCCAGGACTATTGCTGGTTTGCGCCCAACGGGGCCCGTTCAACCCACCCGGTAAAGGGTAAACTCCCCAACCAACTGGGCCTCTACGACATGAGCGGCAATGTCTGGGAATGGTGCTGGGATCTCTTTGGTAACTACCCGGCAGAGCCGGTAAGCAGCTACACGGGAAGCAGCACCGGAAACACCAGGGTATACCGGGGGGGTTCGTACCTTAATCAGATAAACCAGCTTAGGACCACCTTCCGGATCTGGGAAAAGCCCGCTTTAAAGGCCAGCACCCTGGGCTTTAGGATAGCCCGGAGTATCTAAAGGATCTGTCCAGGGCAGGGCTGCCCCGGACAATCCCGGCGCATGGAAAGCGGCCTTTTCCCGATTCAATTGGAATACTCCTACGTCCTTTCTTTTTTGACATGGACGATGATTTTTATGGCGCCTAATGTTATTTCGCCGCCGTCCGCCGGTTCCGTACATTGGCCGGTAAGTTTGTTGTCCACCACCACCCGTGCGTTCTCGATTTTAACCACCGCCGCCACCGGGGGAAATTTGTCCCGCCGGAGATATATGTCCGCTTCGGGGGACGAACCCAGGACAAGCGGTTTTGCCCCCAGGGACACATTGGTGGTTTCGTTTCTGGCCCACACCACGGTGATCCACGCTTCCCGGAGGAT
>JAISLT010000008.1 GCA_031277165.1 Spirochaetaceae bacterium | reverse complement strand
TGTTTTATCATTTGGCAGACTATCCCAGTATGTTTCAGCGGCAGCTACATCAGCAATATCATCACTCTCATAGAAACGGAAAGCCGAATTTTCAGCCGGGTTGTCATCATACCAAGAGTTTACATCAGGACATCCAAAATATGCCCACACATCCGCAAACAGCTGCTCGTTAGAAACATCCTGCTTGGTATCATTCGTACCGGTATCACAGCCGGCCAGAACCAATCCGCATACCATTAAAATAACGAATATACCCACCACAAATGTCTTCTTTTTCATAAGAAACTCCTAATATTCAGAATATGCTCTATATTTAGAGTCGCCATCATATTATACACACTCTATTTTTAGAGTCAAGTATAATGGAATTAGAAACGGAGAAAATTTTAGAAAAAATTCGCTCAATAAGGCTGGAAAAAGAAATTTCCCTGCTCAGCTTGGCCAATGAGGTAGGAATTTCTCATAGCCATTTGTACTATATCGAAAGCAAACGGGTTATTCCGTCTATTGATGTCTTTATTAAAATCTCAAAATCCCTAAAAACAGCTCCAAAGGATTTTTTTGAATGATAGGGCGTTTAAACGGCCTTTTCATAAGCCGATAGACATTCCATAAGGAAAGGCTGCTACCCCCTCCTCCGGCGGAACAGTGGATCGCCCTCAGCCATGTCCTCAACCAGCATGGCCGGGATATTTGCCACGCCCGGAAGCCGGAATGTACCGAATGTCCGGTCAGGGAACTCTGTCCCGGCCTCAAGACGGATGGTATTTCTCAAAACTAGCCGAGTTTTGGGAAATGCTCTATATTGAACCTATGGAACTTGTCCGCTGCCCCTGGTGCCTGGGAGACGAACTCTACACCCGTTACCACGATAAAGAGTGGGGAAAACCCCAAAAAAACAGCCGCAAACTTTTTGAGGCCCTCATCCTTGACGGCGCCCAGGCGGGGCTTTCCTGGATCACCATTTTACGCAGACGGGAAGGCTACCGCGCCGCCTTTGACGGGATGGACCCGGAGAAGATCGCCCGGTATACCGAAAAGGACCAGGAGCGCCTTCTGGGGGATCCCCGGATCATCCGCAACCGGCTCAAGATCCGTTCCGCCGTAGGGAACGCCCGGGCATACCTGGCCATGGCGGAGAAGGGGGAGAACTTTTCCCGCTGGATATGGGGTTTTGTAGAGGGGGAACCCATAGTAAACCACTGGCGTTCCCTGGAGGAGGTCCCCGCTTCCACCCCCCTGGCAGTCCGGGTATCAAAGGAACTTAAAGCCAGGGGTTTTACCTTTACCGGCCCCACCATCGTCTACGCCTTTATGCAGGCCATGGGACTGGTGGACGATCATTTGATAAGCTGCTTCCGGCATACGCGGCTCACCGAAATGAAATGATCTCCTGTGTGGTCTCAAGGGCGTATGAGGGCAATCCCCGGTCCTCGTATTCCAGTTCACCGGTCTGATTGTCCACCGGGTCCGCCCGGGGGTGTTTTTTGGGGGGCGAAAAATCCGTCAGGATGGCGCTGTTCGCGGGCATGCGGAATACGTCGAGGTTGCCGAAGTAGTAATTCCAGCGTTCGGTATCGCCCTTGCGCCAGGCGCCGCCCCCGAAGGAGGGATCGGCAAAAAGCCAGCCCCAGGGTTCAACATAAAATTCCGCCCAGTCATGGCAGCCCGCGTGATCGGGGGTAACATAAAGCCCGGACTGCCAGGCCGCGGGGATGCCCGCCATCCGGCAGAGGGTGATAAACAGGATGGCCTGTACCCCGCAGTCCCCCTTGAGGTTGACCGCCGCATATTGGGAAATGTTCTCAATGGCGGCATACTCCCGCACATAGGAATACACCACTTCGGTGGTGATAAAGTCGTAGATCCGGCGGGCTTTTTGCAGGGGCGCCCTTTCCCCGGCGAGAATTTCCTCCAGCAATAGCCGCAAATAGGGGGTAAACCGGATGTGGGGAAGCTGCTCCCCCAGGAACTGCCCCTGGGGCCTGCCCCGGAGGCTGCCCCGCGGAACAATGGAATCCGCCTGCGCCTTTTCCGGCGCGCCGAGATCCACATAGCGAATCCGGTTGATAAAGGAATATTCCAGGGAAAAAACTTCCCCCCCCTTGAGGAGGGTCTTAAAAGCGGCGGTCCGCTGGGGCACATGCGGAGGGGCGATAAGGAGATCCGCCGGGGAACTCCGTTCCACCTTGAAAGCCGAGATCTCAGGGGTCTCGGCAGGGATCGGGAGGTGTACCAAAACGGTTCTGCCCGGTTCCTCAAATTCCTTTTTTACCTTCAGGGTGGCTCGGAGCCGGATCTCCGCGCTCCGTTCCCCCCGGGTTTTCATCTGCCGGATATTGTCGTTGAGCCGTTCCTGTGCATTAACAGTTGCATTAGCATGTGCATTAGCCTGTGTATTATCTGCGTCCCTGCTATCCTCCGGCGACTTAATAAGCCGGGCCGCGTAATCCGTTCCGGACCTTGTCAGGTTTTCAAAAAAACGGCGGTGGAAATGGACTTGGCCCTTGACGTACATCCAGTCCGCCCGCCCCGCGTCTTTTAGGGCAATAAGTTCCCCGGCTTGATAATCCCGGATATTTTCCGCCATGAGCCGTTGGGCGGCCTCCATGGTATGGGGATATTCGTCATGGGAAAGCAGATCGATAATCCCCGCCTCCGCTTCCAGGCGGCGGCGGAGGGCGTGGGGGATCTTCCTTTTAAGCCAAAGGCTTATACATCTCTGCGCTTCCTCAAAATCTCCGTGGAACTTTATTTTTTCCAGATCCTCCGGCAGGGGCACACTTTTGTAGGACATATCCGGATAAAAAGAATCGGTGTTCATGGCTGCTTCTCCTATAACAACGGGTGTTTTTCATCCGCCCCTCAGGGCATAAACCCGAAGCCGGCGGCTTCGGACAGGGTGATCAGTTTTGCCCGGCTGAAATCCGCCCCGCCGGGGATCGGCAGTTCCCTCAGGGAAAAGACCGCATCCAGGTCTGCCCGGGTAATGTTCCGCCGGGCAACCCCCAGGCTGGCGGCGGCGCTAATGCCGATGTTGGACTCTTCGATCATGCAGCCCAGCATACATTCGATACCGGCAGCCTCGCAGATACTATTGATCTTGAGGGCTTCATAAATACCGCCGCATTTCATCAGTTTGATGTTTACCATATCCACCGCCCGCACTTTTATCAGGCGAAGGACATCCCTGGAATCAAAGGCGCTTTCATCGGACATTACCGGCAGCCGGGAATGTTTGGTTACATAGGCCAGACCCTCTATGTCATGGTAAGCCACGGGCTGCTCGATAAGTTCAATGTCGTATTCGGACAAATATTCGATACACCGGAGCGCCTCCTTGGGGCTCCAACTCTGGTTGGCGTCGAGGCGGATCTTTATCCCGGGGCCGACCGCGTCCCTGATCGCCCGGACCCGCTCCAGATCCTCCGCAAAACCCAGGCCGACCTTTGTTTTTATCACGTCAAACCCGGCTCCGGCGTGTTTTTTCGCCTTTGCCGCCATGGCGGCGGGTTCATCGATACTTACGGTTATGTCGGTTACCAGATGATTATCGCCGCCCCCCAGGAGTTTATACACCGGGAGCCCGGCCTTTTTCCCCAAAAGATCGTAACAGGCAATGTCAATGGCGGCCTTTGCCGAAGGAGCGTGGGGACTTACCCTGTCCAAAATATGATGTATTTCTTCTATATTGAGGGGATCCCTGCCGATGAGGCGCTTTTCAAACAGGGCGATACAGGCGGCAACCCCCTCCAGGGTTTCCCCGGTAACCAAAATCCCCGGCGACCCTTCGCCATAACCGGTTAAACCCTCGTCGGTTTCAATGGCAACAACCGCGCTGACCGAATGGGTAATAAGCCCCAGGCTGATGCGGAAGGGTTCTTTCAGCTCAACCGAAACGGGCTTAACAGTGATTTTTGTTATTTTCATAGGGTATTTTGAGCGATTCCCCGAAATATTACAAGCCTAAAATGAAGGGGACCGTGTTTTTGCTTGCATAAATATTCTCATAATGGTATATTTATGCAGTTCGTTATAGGTTGAGGGACGGGATGTTTTTAGTTTGCATATTTATAGAGACGATTTTAAAATTGGCTCAATAACCAAAAGGAGGAAGAAAATGAAAAAAATGATGATCGGAGTAATCGCCCTGGTGATTGCCGGGGCGGCATTCGCGGGGGGTTCAAAGGACCAGGCTCCCGGCGGGGAGGTGGTTTACCGCCGGGTGTATTCCGGAGAGGTATACAGCCTCAATTATTTGGTCTCGGCCAATGCGGTGGATTTCAAAGCCTTCACCAACCTGGTGGACGCCCTGATTGAATACGATAAATACGGGATCACAAAACCCGCCCTGGCCCAAAGTTGGGAGCATAACGCGGATTATACGGTCTGGACCTTTAAGATCCGCCCCGGGCTTAAATGGGTGGATCATACCGGCAAGGCGGTGGCGGATGTAAGCGCCGCGGACTGGGTTACCGCCGCCCGGTACGTCAACGAGGCGGCCAATGCCAGCGCCATCCAGTATATGTACGACGGCTTTATCAAAAACGCCGGCCCCTATTTCCGGGAAAGCGGCATCCGTTTTGCCGCGGAAAAATCCGTGGAAAGCGGGGAACACAAGACCCTGGAGGAGTATTACACCGCCCAGGGCATAGATCCCTCGTCATTGCGGCTGAAGCCCGAAGACATCGGCGTCCGGGCCCTGGACCCCTTAACCCTGGAATACACCATGGAGAGCCCCTGTATTTTCTTCCTGTCCCTGCTTTCCTACGGCTCCTTCCTTCCGGTTTACGGACCCTTCCTGGAGAGCGCGGGGGACCGTTTCGGCCAGGGGGCGGATACCCTCCTCTATAACGGCCCCTATATCCTTTCCAGTTTTAAACCCCAGCAGGAACGCATCGAAGTCAGAAACCCCCTCTATTGGGACCCGGGTTCCGTGTTTATCGACCGGCTGGAGTCCCTCTATAACGCCGAGGCGACCAAACTTACCCCCACCATGTTCACCCGGGGCGAGGTGGATTACGCCGAAATAGGCCCGGATCTGGTGGGCCAGTGGCTTGCGGGGGATACCACCAAAAACCTTATCCGCAACAGCCCCCCGGACAAATCCTACTCCTATTTCTATATGTTTAATTTTGAACCCCGGTTTGACGCGGTATACGAGCCGGATAACTGGCTTATCGCGGTGAATAACGAGAATTTCCGCCAGTCCCTCTTTTATGGCCTGGACCGCCTCAAGGCCCTGTCGGTGCTGGACCCCAACTCCCCGGAATCCCTCTTAAACAACACCATAACCCCCGCCACCTTCGCCGTGGGGGCCGGCAAGGACTTTGTCCAGTACCCGCCGATTAAACCCATCACCGACCGGGACAGCTTTAATTCCCAGGAGGCCCTGGCCTATAAAGCCAAGGCCCTGCCGGAACTGCGGGCCGCGGGGGCCAAATTCCCCATCAAGATACTCATGCCCTATAACCCGATCATTGTCGGCTGGGACAAGGAATGCCAGGTGGTGGAACAGCAGTTGGAAAGCCTCCTGGGTACGGATTATATCGACATTATCGTAGAGGCGGGGCCTTCCACGGGCTTCCTCGCCGGGGTGCGGCGGACCGGAAAATACGCCTTTATGAAGTGTAATAACGGGGCGGATTACGCGGATCCCCAGACCTGGATCACCTCGTTCCGGGAAATCGACAACACCTACAACTTTATGTCCCACGATCCGGCCAAAATGGTGGACGGCAAGCCCTCGGTTAACAAACCCCCGGCGACCCGGCAAATGACCAATCAGTATTACACCCTGGTAAACGCCGCCAAGGCTATTACCACCGACGAGGCCAGGCGGTATAATGCCTTTGCCGAAGCGGAGGCGTTCCTGATCAACCACGCGGTTATCATCCCCTTCTCGATTGACACCTACGGATACGTGGCCAGCAGGCTCAATCCCTTTGAGGCGCAATACGCGCCCTACGGGCTTCCCCCCTACCGGATTAAGGGGATGAAACTGCTTGAGCGGGCCATGAGCAACGAGGAATACAAAGCGGCATACGCCCAGTGGCAGCGGGAACGGGAAGCCGCCATCGCCGTAGCGGCGCAGTAACCGAAAGGTAATAAGGAGATCTATATGAAAAAAGCAGTGGTTCTTTTCTGGTTGTTGACCCTCGCCGCCGCCCTGTTTGCGGGCGGGGCCAAGGACGGCAGTACCGGGGGTTCCGGCGGCGCCGCCTACCGGCTTTTGTATTCCTCCGAGGTAAGCACCCTTAACTACCTGGTTACCTCGGACACCCTGGATATGCATGTTTTTGCCAACCTGGTGGATTCCCTGGTGGAATACGACCGGTACGGGGTGGTAAAACCCGCCCTGGCCCTCAGTTGGGAACATAACGCGGATTATACGGTGTGGACCTTTAAGATCCGCCCCGGAGTTAAATGGGTGGACCACACCGGCAAGGCGGTGGCGGATGTTACCGCCGCGGACTGGGTTTCGGCAGCCCGTTATGTCAACGAAGCGGTAAACGACAGCGGCGTCCAATATATGTTCGACGGGATCGTTAAAAACGCCGCGGATTATTTCAGCCAAAGCGCGGATAGATTGGACGCGGAAAACGCCGTCGCCAGCGGGGAATATAAGACGGCGGGGGACTATTATACCGCCAAGGGCATCGATCCCGCATCCCTCAGCCTGCGCCCCGAAGATATTGGGGTAAAGGCCCTGGACGCCCATACCCTTCAGTACACCATGGAAAGTCCCTGCATCTTCTTTTTATCCGTTTTAAGTTACGGTTCATATTTCCCGGCATACGGTCCCTTTGTGGAACAAAAAGGCGACGCCTTTGGCCGGGACCATCAGTCCCTTTTGTACAACGGCGCCTATATCCTGGGCAGTTTTAAGCCCCAGCAGGAGCGAATTCTGGTTAAAAACCCCGCCTACTGGGATCCGGACAATGTGTTTATAAGCCGGATCGAATACACCTACAACGCCGAAGCCCCCCGGCTTGCGCCGACCATGTTTGCCCGGGGCGAAGTTGATTCCGCGGAAATAAGTTCGGATCTGGTGAGCCAATGGCTGTCCAACCCCGAGACCAAAGATCTGGTCCGCAACAGCCCCCCGGACCGGTCCTATTCGTATTTTTACACCTTTAACTTCGAGCCCCGGTTCGACGCGGTCTACGAACCGGACAACTGGCTGATTGCGGTGAATAATGAAAATTTCCGCCAATCCCTCCTTTACGGCCTGGACCGGCTCCGGGCCCTGGCGGTGGAGGATCCGGAGGATCCCGGATCGCTCTTAAACAACACCATAACCCCCGCGGAATTCGCGGCGGGGGCGGGCAGGGATTTTACCCAGTATCCGGCGATTAAGCCCATCACCGACCGGGACAGTTTTAAGCCCCAGGAAGCCCTGGCCTATAAGGCCAAGGCCCTGCCGGAACTGCGGGCGGCGGGGGCCAAATTCCCCATCAAAATCTATATGCCCTTTAACCCCCTGGTTACCAACTGGGACAAGGAATGTCAGGTGGTGGAACAACAGTTGGAATCCCTCCTGGGGACCGATTATATCGACATCATCGTGGAGGCGGGGCCCTCCTCGGGCTTCCTGGCGGGGGTACGGCGGAGCGGAAAATACGCCTTTATGAAGTGCAACTGGGGAGCGGACTATGCGGATCCCCAGACCTGGACCGAACCTTTCCGGGCCGCCAACAACACCTACAACTTTATGTCCCATGCCCCCGCAAGCGCGGTGGACGGGAAACCTTCGGTGAACAAATCCCCGGCGACCCTGGCGGTGGTGAACCAATACTATACCCTGGTTGACCGGGCAAAGGCGATTACCACCGACGAGGCGGCCCGTTACGCCGCCTTTGCCGAGGCGGAGGCTTTCCTCATCAACCACGCGATTATTATTCCCTTCTCCATTGACACCTCCGGCTATGTTTCGAACCGGCTGAATCCCTTTGAGTCCCAATACACCCCCTACGGGGTGCCCCAGTTCCGTTACAAGGGGATGAAACTCCGGGACAAGCCCATGGGCAACACCGAATACCATGCCGCCTACGAGGCGTGGAAGCGGGAACGGGCCGCCGCGTTACAGGCCGCTTCAAGATAGCCCCGGTATTAGGGGAAGACCATCGTCAAACCGGCAGAGGGCCTGCGCCGTCTGCCGGTTTTTAACAGGAAAGCCGGATGCTGAAGTATGTACTAAAACGGATATTTCGTTCAGGGATCACCCTTTTTTTTATTATCACCATTGTTTTTTCTCTGCTCCGCCTTATGCCTATTGAGGGGTATTTTACCAACTTTGAAAAACTTACCGAAACCCAGATAAAAATAGGGCTGGCAAAACAAAACCTGGATAAGTCCCTGCCGGTACAGCTTAGTTTTTTTTACCGGAGTATCCTGAAGGGGGACTTTGGGGTTTCAAACAAATACCGGGCCAATTATCCGGTGGTGGATATCATCGGGGAAAAGGCGCCCCTGTCAATTAAAATGGGCCTCCTCGCCATCGTCCTGGCCCTGGCGGCGGGCCTCCCCCTGGGGATTCTTATGGCCCACAGTTCCTCAAGCCGCTTGAAATTATGGGATAAGGCCGGAACGGTTTTTGTGGTCCTGGTACAGGCCATACCCGCCGCCATCTATCACCTTTTTATTTTAATTTACGGAACCGAATGGCTGGGACCAATCCTGCGGATTCCGACCCTTTTTCGGGAAAGCAACTGGCTTACCTGGCTATTGCCGGTTTTTTCCCTTTCCCTGGGCAACACCGCCTATTTTGCCCTTTGGCTGCGCCGCTACATGATAGATGAAAGTACCAAGGATTATATCACCCTGGCCCGGGCTAAGGGGCTGCCTTCGGGGAAAATTTTTTCCCGGCATATCTTCAGAAACGCCTTTGTCCCCCTGGTGCAGTATATCCCCACTTCAATCCTGCTTACCCTGGTAGGTTCCCTCTATGTGGAAACCCTCTATTCCATTCCCGGTATGGGGGGGCTCCTGGTTTCGGTGATCAAACTGCAGGATAATACCATGGTCCAGGCCCTGGTACTGCTCTATTCGGGGATCAGCATCCTGGGGCTGCTTATCGGCGATATTGTCATGGTCGCCCTGGATCCCCGGATCAGTTTTGCCGCGAAGGAGCGAGTATAATGGCTTTTTTGAACCGGAAACAGCAGGCGGTTGTCGAAAACATAAGCAGCCTCCTCTCCGAACAGTACGAAGGCCTCAGCGAAAAAGAGCTGTTTTCCCTGGCGGAGCAGGACGAGGTTGCGGCGGAATTTACCGCGGTAACCGGCTATGCCTACTGGAAAAGCACCCTGCGGATCTTCCTGAAAAACCGGATTGCGGTGTTTTTTGCCGCCCTGATCCTCTTCATCCTGTTCTTTACCATGATACAGCCCGCCCTTCCCCACCAGAAGGATTCCAACACCATCTATAACGATCCCGTTACGGGCATCCAAATACAAAACCGCCGGCCCAATGGTGAATTCTGGTTTGGTACCAATTCTATCGGACAGGATCTCTGGAGCAGGATCTGGCACGGAACCCGGACCAGCCTTTTTATCGGCCTTTCGGTGGCCTGTGTAGAAGCCCTGCTGGGGGTGATCATCGGGGTGCTTTGGGGTTATGTACGAAAACTGGATTTTATTTTTACCGAATTGTACAATATCTTTGACAATATTCCCCAGACATTGGTACTTATTCTGATCTCCTACGTACTCCGCCCCGGCATCAGCACCATGATCTTCGCCATGTGTATTACCAGTTGGCTTGGTACCGCCCGGTTTGTCAGAAACCAGGTGGTTATCATCCGGGATCGGGATTATAACCTTGCTTCCCGCTGCCTTGGGACGCCGGTGCCGTGGATTATCATGAAAAACCTGCTGCCCTATCTGGTTTCGGTAATTACCATGCGGATGGCCATGGCCATTCCCTTTGCCATTGGCAATGAAGTGTTTGTTTCGTACATCGGCCTGGGACTGCCCCTGGCGATCCCTTCCCTGGGAAATCTTATCAATTCGGGAATAGATAAACTGATGGAGCCGGCGCTGCGCTACCAGTTGATTTTTCCCACCATTGTGCTTTCCATGGTAACCATTTCGTTTTATATCGTCGGCAATGCCTTTGCGGACGCTTCGGATCCGCGGAATCATGTGTCATGACGGGGAACAATATGGATAAACAGCAGGAGCCGGCCGATCCCATCATATCGGTAAAAAATCTCAACGTCAGTTTTAACCTGCGGGGGCAGATTTTGCACGCCATCCGGGGTATTTCCCTGGACATATTCCGGGGAGAAAGCCTGGCGATTGTGGGCGAATCCGGCTCCGGAAAAAGCGTTTTTTGCAAAACCTTCATGGGCCTCCTGGACGCCAACGGCAGCCTGGATTCGGGGGAAATTCTCTATTACCCCCAACCCGCCCGGGGGGGCGTAAACCTGGCAAAACTCAAGACCGATAAGGACTGGCTGCCGTACCGGGGGGGCGCCATCGCCATGGTGATGCAGGACCCCTTGACCAGCCTAAACCCCCTCAAAACCGTGGGTTTCCAAATTACGGAGGCTATTGAAATTCACCAAAAGATCAAAGGCCGGGCGGCCAAAGAAAAGGCCGTCTCCTACCTTCAGGATGTGGGAATCGCCATGCCGGAAAAACGTTTTTCCCAATTCCCCCACGAATTTTCCGGGGGTATGCGGCAGCGGGTGGTGATCGCCATTGCCATCGCCTGTAATCCCCAACTCCTCATCTGCGATGAACCTACCACCGCCCTGGACGTAACCATCGAGGCCCAGATCCTGGCGCTGATCAAGGGCATGAAACAGAAATACCGGCTTACCACTTTGTATATTACCCACGACCTGGGGGTGGTTGCCAATGTGGCGGACCGGATCGTGGTGATGTATGCCGGTGATTTTGTGGAGATAGGCACGGCGGAGGATATTTTTTACGATCCCCGCCATCCTTATACCTGGGCCCTGCTTTCCAGTATGCCCACCAACGGTACCAAGGGGGAGGACCTTTTTTCTATCCGGGGAACGCCGCCGAATCTCTTTCAACAGATCACCGGGGACGCCTTTGCTCCCCGGAACCCCTATGCCCTGAAAATCGACTTTGTCCGCCGCCCCCCGCTTTTCCAGGTATCCCCCACCCATTTTGTCCGGTCATGGCTTGAAGACCCCAAGGCGCCGAAGGTGGAGCCGCCGGAAATTATTAGAAGGAAGACCCATGAACAGGGATGCTGAAAAAACACCCTTGCTGCGACTTGAGGATGTTTCGGTTTATTACGGTCATGGAAAACACCGTTTCTGCGCGGTAAATCATATTACCTTTGACGTGTTCCGGGGGGAGACCTTCGGCATTGTGGGAGAATCCGGGTCGGGGAAGACCACCATCGGCAGGTCTATCATCAGGATCAATCCCGTATCATCGGGGAGCATCCTTTTTAACGGCCGGTGTATCAGCGGCAGCCTGCCTGCGTCCCAAAAAAAGGAATTGCCCCGGCAGATACAGATGATCTTCCAGGACCCCATGTCCAGCCTGAACGAACGGGCCAAGGTGGATTACATTGTCTCCGAAGGACTGATTCGGCGGCGGGGAACCTCCGCGAAGGAACGGGCGGACCAGGTCGCCTGGGCGCTTTCGGAGGTAGGGCTTAGGCCGGAATTTGCGAACCGTTTCCCCCACGAATTTTCCGGGGGGCAGCGGCAGCGGATCGGCATTGCCCGGGCGCTTATTATGGAACCTGAATTGATCATCGCAGACGAGCCGATTTCGGCCCTGGACGTTTCCATCCGCGCCCAGGTACTAAACCTGATGCGGAAACTGCAAAAGAAGCGGAATTTAACCTATATTTTTATCAGCCATGATCTGTCGGTGATGCGTTTTATCTGCGACAGAATCGCTGCTATCCACCGGGGCAACATGGTGGAGTTGGCGGACGCGGAAACTCTGTTTTCCCGCCCCCTGCATCCCTATACCCGCTCACTGCTTTCGGCGATTCCCCTGCCGGACCCGGAGTACGAGCGGAATAAATGGCCCCTGATATACGACGAGGGCATCCACGACTATTCGATGGATAAGCCCAAATGGGTGGAGGCGGAGCCGGGACATTTTGTGTGGGGAAACAAAAAGGAACAGGACGAATACCGGGAGAGGTTATCTAAATGAAAGCCCTTGTAAACTGCGGCGTGGCGCCGCTTCACCTTGAACCTTCGGAACAAAACGAACTTATCGACGAGGCCTTTTTCGGCATGGAAGTACAAACCCTTTCGCGGTATGACGGCTGGGTCAAGATCCAGACCCCCTACCGTTACGAAGGGTATGTCCCCGCTTCCTGCCTGGTCCTCGACGAATCCCGTATCGCAAAATGGGCCGCTTTGCCCCGCAGGATAGTAGTACGTCCCTGGGTTGACATTCAAAAAAAGCCGGAGGTGCGGGCGGAAACCCTGATCACCGTCCCCATGGGCAGCCTGGTGGCGCTCCGCGTCCCCGCGGAAACGGGTCAGTGGGCTTCGGTACTGCTCCCCGACGGCAGGGAAGGTTTTGCCGCCCGCAGCCATCTTAGCCCGCTCCCCCTTCCCTGGCAGGAACAAAACGAAGGGGAATTCCGCGACGGGGTCGTGCGGACCGCCTGCGGGTACCTGGGGACCCAATACCGCTGGGGAGGAAAGACCCACCAGGGGATTGATTGCAGCGGCCTGGCTTTTATGTCCTATATGTTGAATGGCAGTTATATTTACCGGGACGCAAAAATCCTGCCGGGCTACGATATCCATGAAATAAAAAAGGAAGATATAAAAAAGGGAGACCTTATTTTTTTCCCCGGCCACGTGGCTGTCTACCTGGGGGACCGGCGTTTTATCCACTCCACCGGCTATGCCGGAACCGAGGGAGTTTGTATTTGCGGCATGGAACCGGGCAGCGAAGGCTACCGGGACGATTTAATGAAGATCATCTCCGCCTACGGAAGCCTGTTTTAATACCCCACGAATCGACAGTTCACAGACACGGAAAGGGAACGGATTAAAACGCCCCGAATCATAAAAGAACCAGGGTATTTCTTTCTTGACTTTTTTATCGATTTAACTTTATCGTTTTAACAGAAGGATCTACCGTGGCAAAACAAAAGATACCTGCCATTCCCTCAATACGCAGACTGCCCTCTTATTTA
>JAISLT010000121.1 GCA_031277165.1 Spirochaetaceae bacterium | reverse complement strand
AGGAACGCCGCCAAAACGCCGGTGTGTTAGGAAAACTACGGAACTCCCTCGCCGGCCTTTTACGCGGCGGAGAAAACACAAACCCCCGCGTTTAACCGGATGCGCCCGTTGGCGCCAGTCTCCCGCCATCAATGACACCCCCGCCCCTTGGGCTAAACTTGACCCAATTTTCTCTCACCCATGGTATGCTTTCCCGGTGAGTCAAAAACGATGGGGAAGAGGACATGGCGGGAGGGAAACGGTTTGCCAGGGAAGAAGGATTTGCGGGGCTGGATTTTCATTCCCCCGTCTTGAAGGCCGGTTTATTCGAAGGGGAGTCGGATACCCAAGAACCCGCTCACCGGGTCGCGGGGGAGCCTCGGGGGCGGTTCAATTCCGGCGCCGGGATGGCGGGGCAGAGACCTCCCTTCGAATAAGGCCGTCCAGCAGGCGGACGTCAAAGCCTGCCCTTTGGTTACTGGCGCGCTGGGGAATCCGAGGGTACAAGCGGGGCAGTTATTCGTATGGATGAAATTCCGCCGGAATCGGCCCCGCTTCCCTGGGATCGCTCTGCAACTGATACAATTTATCACCGTGGTACAGAATTTTTCCGTTTGAAAAGTATCCCGAGGTTTCAGGAGGGAATTTGTCCTTATAGGCAACGATGTTCTTTTTTCTTCCTTGAGCATGATGGAACGCAGCCTATTCCCCGCGTCTGATAATAGAGTTGTTCAGAAACTTCAGTTTCTGAACAACAACCGCTTAAAAACAACAAAAAACATGGATTTTATCAGAAATCCGTGTTTTTTGGGAGACTTGTGAAATAACCAACCGGGTTATTGAACAAGTCCAATATTAGAATATCAGGCTGAAAATCCCCCATAGTATAAATACGATTCCCAGTACCGCCGCGCCCCGGAATCCCGCCTTGCCGTTTTGAACCGTGGCAAAAATATTCCACGCCAGAGTCCCTACCCCGATTACGAGCATGATAATTTCCATAATTTTCCTCCGGTTGTATTGAGAGTTACAAAACCCCCGGCGGCCGCGGACCAAAGCCCCGCGGCTTCCGGGCGGGGCCATTAAAATACGGATTCGATGAAGAAGGTCCATCTGTACCCGGAAAATGATGCAAACTCTTCGGTTCCGCTGGAAGGAAGCACCCCTGGCGCCGATGCCCGGTACCGGTAGGACCCTGCGGGCAACTCCAGCGAAATTTCCTCTCCGGGTTTAAAGGTGTACTTTTTTTCGTTGAGGACCAGAGACAACACCTTTGCAGTTTGATTTTGGATCAATACTTCGGAAAGTACATTGAGCGTTTTTCCCGATGGCGTAAACATCTTGCCCTGTGGGTTTTCGGGCAGTTTTTCACGCAGTATTACCAGGGACTTCGCGATCCAGCCTTCGGTGCCATTGGCAATGTCGATCACATTATAGAAATTATGCTTACCATCGCCGGAATCGACAAAGAGGAGCGTTCCTTCCGCAAGCACGGCTATCACTTCGTGTTCCGTGCCCGGACCAGCCCTCAGGTTTGACGCCTGGGTGACTATGCCGAGATACGACTGGGCAAAGACCCCAAGCGGCAGGAGGAAGAACAATGCCGCCGCAGCCGCTTTGATACCTTTGTTCATACGGACTCTCCTTAAAGATAAGATTTGGCATGAAAACCGTTCATGCTCCTAACCTGTATAAAGAAAACAAGGAGCATGGTTTCTGACTTTTTGGCGGCAAAATCGCTTGGCGCCGTGAAAAAATCTCTTTTCAGCAAGGCCCGTCCAATGCGTCAGGTATGTGGGAGATAAATTCCGGTAAAACTTTCAAAAAAGGCAGAAACGACACGGATCTGTGATTTAAAACGCGGTTTTAGAGGCGCCCTAATGAATTTCCCCCTGATTCCGATACTAAGAATGAGGAACAATGAGATGATTCGCGGATCCTTGCCGGCCACCGTTGTACCCAGTATCGGCTATGCCATGAGCGCGGACCGGTCCGTGGGGGGCAGAATGTCCCTGCCCGTGGCCCCGGCCATGTATATTTACTCCCATTTCCGCCATGTCTCCGGCACCCCGGCCCCGGAAGGGACGCGGGGGGTCGCCATCAGCAAGCTCAAGATCCTGGACGTCCTTATCGAACAGCTCAGCCGCGTCAAAAAACAGGGGGCCGAAGCCCCCCTCAGCGCCGGGGCGGTCTCCGATGAACGGATCGACGCCCTCATAGAACAGTACGAACAGCAGATTCGCTCCGCCCAGGCCGCTTCTCTGGCCCTCGCCTTTAGCCCCGCGCCCCAGACCGGGGCGGTCTTCAACCTGGTGGCCTAAGCCCCGGTTTCCGGCGTCATGCGGCGCCGGATTTGCGCAGACAACAACCTGCCGGCATGGAGGCCGGCTGTATAGATTCCCAGGTTTTTGCTTTGCAAAAACCTAAAGCTAAAAATGGCATGGATGCCATTTTTAGCCGCGCAAGGGATAGAGCGGAAATACCGGAACAAACCGCGGAGCGGTTTGTGAGGAATTGGAGCGATAGCCCGGTTTTTTGCGCCCCGGCGCAAAAAATGCGCCCAAACCCACAAGTCCAATCGTGTCGGGATACCGGTGTCATGTCCTATTCAGATAACAACGCTATCCGAATAGGGTAAGGCACAGACCTGTCATATATTCCGCGCTTTTGTCAATTTTTTTTATAAAGGCGGTTTCCCGGCGGCCTCCCCCCAGAGCCCCCGCCCCGCCTGACGGGCCTCCTGTTCCAGGCGGCGGAATTCGTCCATGAAGTGGAAACTGTAGCGGGTGTAGGCGTGGCCGTAGCCTTCCCGGATAAGGGCGGCGTTGTGGCAGGCGCCGTCGGGGC
>JAISLT010000113.1 GCA_031277165.1 Spirochaetaceae bacterium | reverse complement strand
CGCGGGCAATGGGGGTAATAACGCCGGTGGGGCAGTTAAAGACAATGTCCGCCTCGCCGCCGACCACCGCGGCAACCCCCGAATTGGTCTGCTGAATTTCGACCTCAAGACCCCGTTTTCTAAAGAGCCCCTTTTCAAAGGCCACATAGAGGTTAAGATGATGGGTCGAATTGGCGTCGGCGACGATGATCTTCTTCCCCGACAGATCCGGCCGGCGCGTCTGCGCCTCCAGCGGAACGGCCAAAAGCAGAACGAAAACGGCGCACACCGTCATGACGATTTTTTTTGCAGTCATACGCTAACTCCTTATCCTAGTATACTGATAGGAATTATAGTATAGTAAATCCATAGGATTGTCAAGCATTTTTGAGGTTTTTATCGGGTTTTTAGTAAAAAGTCGCGTTTTTTGAGGCAAATTTTTTAAAATTTTTGGGGGAAACGGTTTTTCCGGCTTTTTACCGGAGTTTTGTCCGTTTTCGGTTCGGCGAAGGCAAAAAACCAGGGATGCCTGCGCAAACCCGGCGAAAGGCATAGGCAGACCCCTTGTTTTTGGCAGCTCCCCCGGTGGTTTTACCCCCGCAGTTTCTACCGGCCGCCATGGGCGCTTTTTAGGTATTTTTTTAGCTTTTCCAGAACTTCGTTAAAATCCAGGGGTTTGCCAATATGATCGTTCATCCCCGCGGCAAGGCACTGTTCAACATCCTGGCGGAATACATTGGCGGTTAGGGCCACAATCGGAATGGTCTGCGCCTTGGGTATATCCAGCGCCCGAATACGCCGGGTTGCTTCGTAGCCGTCCATTTCCGGCATATGGACATCCATAAAGATCATATCGTAGGCGCCGGGATTTTCACTAAAGAGGCGCAAAGCTTCCCGGCCGTTTTCCGCAGACCGGATGCCAAGGCCCAGGGGGGCCAGCAGGGCCACGACAATTTCCCTGTTAATTTCCACATCCTCGGCCAAAAGCAGGGTATGGCCCGCAAAGCTGCCCGGTTCCCCATATACAACCCCTTCATTTCCGGCAATTTCTGAATCGATAGACTCGGTTATTAGGTCCATAATGGCCGAAGGAAAGAGCGGCTTAGAGAGGAACTTATTAACCCCCGCAGCCCTGGCGTCTTGTTCAATGTTGGTCCATTCCATGGCAGAGATCATAATAATTATAGAAGGGCTGTCATTGCTTATTTTTTTTATCCGGCGGGACAATTCAATACCGTCCATGCCGTCCATGCGCCAGTCTAAAAAGTAAATATTGTACGAGCCGGATTTTTCAATGCGTTCCAGCGCCTCCTGTCCGTTGGCGGCGGTATCGCAGAATATGCCAAAGCGTTCCATTATATCCTTAAAATTGTCCAGCACATCCCTGTCATCATCCACCGCCAGAATGCGAAGATTTTTCCGGTTTATTCCCGGCAGGGGAACCGTCCTAATGTCCGAGCCTTTTTTTAGTTCCGCCGTAAAGGTAAAGGTAGAACCGGAACCTGGTTTTGATCCCACGGTAATAAGGCCGTTCATTGCTTCCACAATACGCTTTGAAATGGCCAGGCCAAGCCCGGTTCCCCCAAAACGCCGGGAAATGCTTGAATCGGCCTGCTGGAAAGAAGTAAAGAGCCGGGCCTGCTGTTCTTCGCTGATTCCAATCCCGGTGTCGCTTACCTCCACTTCAATTACCGCCCTGTCCCCTTCGGTATTTAAAAGCCGGATCTTGCAGGTAATGGCTCCGTCGTCGGGGGTAAATTTAACCGCATTGGAAAGCAGGTTGGTAATCACCTGGGCAAGCCGCTGTTCATCCCCTATGACATTAAAGGGCAGGTTTTTATCCAGCCGTACCGTAAAGGACTGGTGTTTTTCTTCAACCCTGGAGGCAATAACACCGGAAACCCGCTGGAGCATTTTTTCCAGGTTAAATTCCTGGAAGGAAAGTTCAAATTTATTAGCCTCGATCTTGGACATGTCCAGAACATCGTTAATAACCCCCAAAAGATGGTTAGAGGCATTTTCAATCTTCCCAAGGCAGTAATTTTTTCGTTCGATTTCGTTAGAGGACTTTGCCAAATTTGTCATTCCTATGATCGCATTCATGGGGGTGCGCATTTCATGGCTCATGTTGGCAAGAAAATTGCTCTTGGCCAAACTGGCCGCCTCCGCTTCCATGCGGGCCCTGGTAAGCTGGGTAATGTCCTGGAGTATCATGATCACCGAATGTTCATCCAAAATTTGCCGCAGCATGACCGAATAATTGCAGGGCAGTCCGTCCGGCCCGGAAAGGGAAATCTCATCCCTAAAGACCCCAAGTTCTTCCCGGGGATCAAAAAGGGCCTGCCAGTCAGATTTAGTAAGCAGGGTCGAAAGAAGCCGGGGATCGCCGCTGTTAAGGCCGTGGCGAAAAAGAATTTCTTCCATGTTCTTGTTGATGTACACCGGCGCCGCCTCCGCATTGAACAAGGCCAGGGCTACGGGCATAACGTTAAAATGGGAACAAAACACATCCATCATGGCGTTTATGCCGGCGATGATCAGATGGTAATCACCCCGGTGAACAGAAAAATCCGCCCGTTCATTAAGGGAGCCGATTCTGGCGGCCTTGGTAAGCTTGGCTATATCTTCTATAACCCTATGGATTGATCCGGACATAATAAGATAGGCCTTTCCCAGGCGGCCAATTTCATCTTCCCTGCTGGTAATATCCGGCGGAAGCTGGTTTTCAAAAATTCCCTCGGCAAGCTTGTGGGCGCTTCCGGTGATAACCGAAAGGGGACTGCTGAGGATCCTCTGCATGGCGGTGGAAAAGATCAGGGCAAAACAAAGGAGCGCCGCGCAGGAAAAAATAATGCTGATCACTATGGCGTTTTGCAGGGGACTTATAAAATTCGAGCGGGGCACCAAAAGTCCCAGGGACCAGCGGGTTCCCCGGATGGACGAATAGCTTAGGAAGGTTTTGCCATGCTCCCCCGGTATGATGGCGGATCCCGTCTGGCCCCCGTTCAGCATCAGATGGAATTCTTTTGTGGATTCTTCGTCCAGGGCAATTTCGTTTTCCACCATATCCTGGCTGTATACCCGGCCCAGAATTTTATGGGCAATAAATTTACCCTCTTCGTTAATTATAAAGGCGGTGCCGGTGGCGGTTACATTTAGGTTGTTAATAACGTCGGAAAGCGTATCGTACCGGTAGCTTCCCACAAGATAATAGGGGGAATTTTCCGCCGCTTCTCCGGGCCTGCTGTGCAGGGGAAGCCCCATAACTATCTCAAGGCCCTGGGAGCCCACGGAGGTGTCGTCGATTGCTAAATTTCCTGTGACGGTGATCATCCGGATAAGTTTGCGGCCAAAGATGCTTCGGGGGCTGGATTCTGTGCCCACCTCCAGAATCCCGCTGGACCGGTAAACTCCCAGCCAGACAAATTCTATGCCGGAACAAACAAAGTCCAAATAGGTCCGGATGGCGGCCTGGTTAGAACCGGGCTCAAGGAATATGCTGTTTTCCCTAAGCAGAAAAAAACGATCCGCCATGGTATGAAGGTTGGCCTCTACCTCCTGGGATGCGGCCTTTGCGATGGTCCGGAATAAACGAAGAAATATAGTATCCGACAGGGAACTCATAAAAAAGGTCATGGTTCCCACCAGTCCAATGTTCAGGATCAACGCCGCCAGGACGGTAATAACAATTATTCTGGTCCCAAGGTTTTTTTTAAATTTGGGCTTCATGGTTTTTTAGCCGGCAAACTTACAATGGCCACCTGTTTTGATCCCCCCCGGGCCTGGTTAATGGCGGCATCCGCCAGCCGGATAAAACTATGGTACGAGTCGGTGGCTCCGCTTATGGCCTCTATATGAAGGGGGTCCTGCATGGTCAACAATGCGGTGGCATATATCCGGGTGTATTTATTTGGGTAGGTACCACTCCGGGCGTTCATGGTCCGCATATAATCCTGGTCCCAGGATTTTATAAAGCCGCTGATATTCCTGGCATTGTATTCCACCGTCACAATATAGCCGTTATTTACCTGGATCAAGACAAATTCTTTCCAGCCGTAGGAATCGAACCCTTCCATTTCTGCGGCATAGTACCCGTCCGGAAGCTTAACCCCGGAGGCTTTGCCGCCGCAGGAAAACAAGACAAGCGCCGCAAGCAGAAGAAACAGGATTCCCCCGGCGTACCGGCGGGATCGGAATTTCCTTGCGCTCCCCCGGAAAAAATCCCCCCCCGGATCAGCCTGCGGATTTTCCGCGCCGGCCGCCGCAAAAAATTCCGGCCCATGGAACCTGTCCGGCGGTCTGTCCGGCGCTTTGCCGGGGAGGAACCCGGCCCAGGGCGGATTGTTACGGGTTCTATACACAGGGAGCGGCAAACCGCCGGCAAAGGTTCTAATCCCAAAGCAGTTTCTGTTCAAACCGCTTTCCTCCAGGACAAGTTAAGATTTCTTCCGTTTGGAAGCGACAAACCGGGAAAAATCGTTGATATTTTTTACGACAATTTTATCGCTAAAAAGTTCCATCCGCCGTTGTGTTACAAAGTGGCCGATAAGATCCCTGGCCTGGTTAACACTCATTCCTGCCCAATGGGCTATGTCGTCCACGGTGGTTTTAAATTCCCGGCGATCGGTGGTTTTGTCAATGTTGGTCTGGGATTCATCCAGCATAAGAAAAACATCGGCTATCTTGGCTTGATCGTCGTCCAGGGTTAGGATCATAAAGCGCCGCTTTGAATCGTAGATCCGTTTGGTAAACATTTTAAGCAGCTTTAGGGCGATCTGGGGATTCCCCAGCATTAAAATTTCAAAGTTCTGCCGGTTAAATTCCAGCACCTTTACCGTATCCAGGGCTATGGCGGTGGCCGACCGGGGGGAATTTTCCAGGAGCGCCATTTCGCCGAACATTTCCGAGGGCTGCAAAATGTCCAGGGTTTTTTCAATGTCCCCAATAATTTTAACCAGTTCCACCCGGCCCGACTGGATCAGGTAAAAGGCATCCCCCGGCTCAAACTCGGAAAAAATCATCTCCCCCGCTTGAAAGGTCCTGGCAAAACGGCCAAACGCCGACATGTCCATCCGCTATTCTCCTATAAGGGCCTTAAGGGCCCGTTTTGCTTTAATATTAATAGCGTTATCATCGTCGCTGCTGGTCATGGTCAGGATCTTCTTGTAAAAGGTGGCCGCCTGATCCTTCCTTCCCAGTTTTTCGTAGGACTGCCCCATAAAATAAAGGCCGTTCCCCAGTTCCGGATGCCGGGGATATTTGGTGATCATGCCGGTAAAATATTTAATGCAATCGTCGTATTTGTTAAGCAGGAACAGGCAGCGGCCGATTTCGTAGAAACTCTTTGCCACATATTCCGGATCCTCGTTGGCGTCAACAATTTTTTTAAACGACAGGTATGCCTGCTGGTACTTTTCCTGGGAAATCATGCTTACCGCATCGTAGTAGGCCTTGGCGGCGCTGCCAAGCTGTTCCGAAGGGCCCTGGCCCGAAAAGGCGTCCGCCGTGGGCTGGGACGGGGGAATTTCCAGATCGGCCAACACAGACTTGGGCTGGGGCA
This sequence comes from Spirochaetaceae bacterium, assembly GCA_031277165.1. Taxonomy (GTDB): domain Bacteria; phylum Spirochaetota; class Spirochaetia; order Treponematales; family Breznakiellaceae; genus JAISLT01. The sequence continues at coordinate 34,476 of JAISLT010000113.1, read as the reverse complement.
TGCGCCCCCCGCCCTGGGATTCGGTAAACTCCAGGTTCTTTGCGGCCTGGGCCGCATGGCGCCCCGAAGGATAATAGGTTAAGTACCGGGAAAAAACATACTTGGCCTGGGTAAAACGCTTGTTCTTTAGGTAGTATTCCCCCACATTGTAAAGGCCCATCTCCGGCTGCACCTCTTCGGTTTTTTCCATTAGGTTTGAAACCTGGTGGTGTATGCGCCTAAGCTGGTTAGAAAAGACCTTAAGCATCTTCATGATGATCCGGGTATTGGCCTGGGCCAGGGCCTCGAATTCGGGAACGGTAAAGGCCATGATCGCCGCATCCTGAAGGGTAATGGCATTCTCTTCCCGGGGATAGCGGCCCAGGGCGGACTTGACCCCAAAGAATTCCCCCGGTTGAACCAGATCGTGTACATCCGTCCCTGTTTCAATATCCTGATAGGCCAAATTTACCGCCCCGGACTGGAGGATAAATATCTTATCCGCCGCATCGCCCTGGAAGTAAATAACCGAACCTGACCTATACTGAAGGGGTTTAGGCATTTTCTCTACTCCCCGTCCGGTTCAAAGGGCAGGAAATCAAGTTCCTTCTTAAACCCTATCTTTTTGCGGGCCATTTTATAGAGCCCCGCAGGATCGCCCTTAACAAACATGGGCCGGCCGCCTACGGTAATCCGGGTATACCCCTGGGGAAGCTTCCCGTCCAGAATATCCAGGAACCGCAGTTCCCCGTAAAGCGGGGTTCCCGCAAGGCTTAAGAACTCTATGTCTTCCATGGGGGCGTTTAAGAGGTTTTCGTAGGGATCGTCCCGGCGGGCCCTAAGCACTAAAATATCCGCCAGCTTTCCATCTTCCAGATCCCCTATCCGGTCCTGCATCCAAAAGGCCCTGGCGGCATTGGCGGTAACCATTTGAAAGATAGTCTTTGCCGGAAGATCCTCCCCGTACATGGCACGGTACAGTTCCCTGTCGTAACGCATCTCTTCCAAAAGGTTGGCGGAGCCGCTGGCGGCGGAATCGGTCCCAATGGTTACGTTGATCCCCGCCCTAAGGATCTTTCTAATCTTGCAGGTAACGTTAAACATAAACATGTTGGAAAACCCGCACCAGGAAACACTAACCCCCGCGGCGGCGGCCTTTTTAATATCCTCGTCGCTAAACCCAATACAGTGGATTAAAAGACAGTGGCTGTCGAAGATCTTAAGGCTTTCCAGATAATTAACCCCGTTCATCGATTCGTCGTCGAAGCCCTCGGAAAGGTGGGTAATAAAGGGCCAGTTGTTTTTTACCGCCCTTTTGTATTCCGGTTCAAGGCCCTCCCCCCACTTTAGATCGTAGGAAGAAGCTTCGTGGGCCAGGCCGTATTCCAGGATCGCCCGGATAGGCAGGGTGGGAAGTATCGCCGCATTAAACTTCTGGGGGAAATGATCGTTCACCGTGGTAACCCCGGAAAAAAGGCATTTATACCCCGAAAGATGGTACAGGTCGTCCCGGCTTAGCCTGGACCGTTCCTTAAAGGTTGCGGATGCCTTAAGGTCCTTATCCCAGGGAAGCCAGTTAAGGTAGAAGGTCCCCGGCTTGGGCCCCACCGGCGGGCGGTAATTACCCTGGAGGTGATCATGGGTATTGATAAGCCCCGGATATACCATGGAATTTCCCTTTAGGTCAATAATACACCCCGGCCCGGAGGGGACTATTTTACCCTCCCGGACCCCCAAAATTTTGCCCGGTTCCTTCCTGCCAACGAGTACGCCGTTTTTCAAAACATAGTCCGACACCTAAAGGCCATCCTTTAATTGTGTGCTATTATTCTATAGATTACCAGGGTGAACAGTCAACGACTCTATACCTACTCTTTAAGTATCGGCAGGAAGGGTATATTTTTGTACCCGATTTATCCCCGGACATTCTGCGAATGCCGGGGAATTCCGATTGTAATTGTCTGCAGGTAAAGAATTAGCCTATTCCTTCCCTGACAAACGTAAGTCCATGGTGTATAGTATACTACTATATAAACTAGTATGGTAGATTTGCATACCCATTCAAGCGCCTCCGACGGCAGCCTAAGCCCCGCCCGGTTGCTGGAGCGGGCCTCCCAGGTGGGGATTAAGCTTCTGGCATTGACGGACCACGACACCTTTGCCGGCCTGGACGAGGGAAAAAAGGCCGCGGAGTCCCTGGGGATCCGTTTTATCCCGGGGGTGGAACTGGAAATTCAGACGGAAAAACCGGAAACCGGAGCTACGCCGGTACTTAACCCGGAAAATTCCCGGCCCCTGGGGGAGGATGCCGCCGGCAAAGAGGAGCCTCCCGCCGGTAAAGGAGGTTCCGCCTTCGCCCAAGAGGATACCCCCGCCGGTACAGGGGGCTCCGCCGCGGTCCAAGCGGATACCCCCGCTATTAAGGGGGAATTTCACCTCCTGGGCCTGGGAATTAACCGGATAACTGCGGAATTCCGGTCCACCCTGGCCTGGCTGGGGGGCGCCCGGGAAAGACGGAACCTTGCCATGGTAGAAAAGATGCGGGCCGCCGGGATAGAGGCGGACTACGAAGCCGTCAAGGCCTTTGCCGGGGGTGATCTGGTGGGCCGGCCCCATTTTGGGCTGTTCCTTGTCAGTAAAGGGGTGGTTAAAAACCAGGACCAAGCCTTTAAGCGCTGGCTGGGAAAGGGCCGGCCCTTTTATGTTCCCAGGGAAGGGCTTGCCTTTACCAAAGCCCTGGGACTTATCCACCAGGCCGGGGGCATCGCCCTATTGGCCCATCCCCTGTCCCTGTACGTTTCCTGGGGACGGCTGCCGGATCTGCTTGCCCGGCTAAAGGAACAGGGTCTGGACGGCATTGAAGCCTGGCACCCCAACGCCGGAATAGGGGCCTGTAAGCGGCTGGAAGAACTGGGCCGCCGTCTGGGGCTTCGTATTAGCGCCGGCAGCGATTTCCACGGTTCCGCCCGGCCGGACCGCAGGCTGGGCCATACCGCGGGGAACCAGAGGATAGACGACAGGTTTTTAGAGGCGCTCCAGGGGCTGATATGATGCCCCGGAAACAGGCAGAAGGGGAAAGAGAAAATGAAGACAATTTATCTGGCCGGGGGCTGCTTCTGGGGCCTGGAAAAGTACCTGGACATGATCCCCGGAGTGGTACGAACCGAGGTTGGGTACGCCAACGGCACAAGCCCCAACCCTTCCTATGAAGAGGTCTGTTACAAAAATACCGGCCATGCCGAAACGGTTTTGGTTGAATACGATCCGGAAAAGATCCCCCTGGCGGATCTGCTGGAACTCTTTTACCGGGCCATTGATCCGGCATCGCTTAACCGCCAGGGCCCGGATGCAGGAACCCAATACCGCACGGGGATATACTACACCGGCGAAGAAGACCGGCCCATCATAGCCGGGTCCCTTAAATCCCTCCAGTCCCGGATTGACGAGCCGGTGGCGGTAGAGGCAAAGGCCCTGGAAAACTATTACCCCGCCGAAGAATATCACCAGAAATACCTGGAAAAAAATCCCCGGGGCTACTGCCATATTGGCAGTTCAGTTTTTAAAGACCTTATCCGCCTGACCTGCGAACCAGTTAAGGACCGCCTCTGCCCGGTTGGTGAAGGAGACCCCCACCCGCTCGTTTAAGCCGGGGATAGAAGCGGCATGGGCCATGGAGGCGGCGTAAATTAAAAGAAAATTCCCGGCGTCGTAGACCGCCACTATGGATCGAAGTTTATTTTTGCCCACCGCCGGAATAATGCCATAACTCATGGCGGTTAGGTTTTCCTGGACAAAGATCAGGGCGCCGGGCCGGGCATAGTACTTGTACCGGTATACATTGTCCCCAAAGGACAGGTCCTTTTGCCGGGCATAGATCGTAAGTTCCGGCGGCGGGTCCCGATAGCTTGGATCGGGCCGGGGAGTTTTACCGTCCGGGCCGCTTACCACCGTGGAAGTTTCGTAAAAGGTCCGCATGCTCTTTCGGCGGGCCGAATAGTATTGCAGCCCCGCCAGGGTACTTATGGCCAGGGCCTGGTTGTACAAGCCCGCCCGCTCCGGGGCGCTCCAGGGACCGCCGCGGGAAGGGGGTTTGCGGTAGAGCCGCAGGGTTTCCACAAAAAGCGTGGGGGCCAGATCCTTTGCCAGGGTATCCACCATATTTTTAACATACCCGTCCTGGGGAATAAGGACCGGCGGGCTATTTTTATACTGAACCCGGGTAAGCCCCTCGCCCCGGCTAAGGATTGCGGCGTTTTCCGGACCCGCCAGATTTGCCAGGGACGGCTCCTGTCCCCAGCCCCCCGCCGGAAGAAGTAACAAAAGGCCAAAAACCAGTTTTTTCCAAGGGTCCGGCGCGGCGGGGCGCTTCGGACATAAACCGTCCGAATGTTTTGGCTCCGCCGTCATTTTAATCCCCGGTAATAAATACGCACCTGCTTATATAAGCCCTCCCCTTCGCTTTTGGTTTCCACATCGGTAATATCGTTCAATGTGGTATGAATAAGCCGGCGATCAAAGGGATTCATGGGTTCCAGCAGGATCGAATTTTTGTTTTCCCGGACCTTATCCGCCACGGTATAGGCCAGCCGAACCAGGGATTCTTCCCGGCGTATACGGTAGTTTTCGCTGTCCAGAATAATCCGCAGATTTTCCCGGCCCTGCCGGCCCGCATAGATATTGGCCAAAAACTGAAGGGCGTCCAGGTTTTTTCCCTTCTTTCCAATCAAGATAGAGGAATATTCCGATTCAATCTTAAGTCCCAGCTTGCGCTCTTCCCGGTATAGAACCGAAACCGTTCCCCCGTAACCCATCCGCTGGATAAGTCCCTCGACAAAGCCGATCATGGTTTTTTCAAAGGCGCCGTCAACCTCGCCGCCGTTTTTTGCCCCGCCGGGCCGTTCCCCCCGCGGCAGGGGCCGTGGCGCCGCCGGGCCGGGCCCGCCGGAACCGGTCCGGTCTCCGGCAGAATCCCCGGTATGCACTTGAATTTTTACAAAGCCCTTCTTAAATAATCCGGAACGCTGGGTTTCCAGAATTTCAACGTCAAATTCGTCCTTTTCTATCCCCAGTTCGGCGGCGGCCCTGTCAATGGCTTCTTTTTCGGTACGGCCTTCAAATTCGTATATCATAATAATCCTCGCTTAAAAAATGGTTGTTCAGCGTCTTTTTTTTCTCCGGGGGGCGATCACCGGCGGTTTTTCATTTTCCGCCGGAACGGGCCGGTGGCCGGCCAGATACTTATTCAGGATAATCTGCTGAACCAAGGTAAAAAGGTTGGACATGATCCAGAATACCAAAAGTCCCGAAGGAACATTGTAGAGAATAAAGAAAAACATAATGGGCATGGCGTACATGAACATCTTCATGGACGGATTCCCCTGCTGATCCGGGGTTCTGGTGGCAAAGCCGTAAAGAAGCTGGGAACCCAGATAAATAAAGGGCAGCAGCCTAAGGGCGGTCCAGTTTAATAACGGAATGGGGTGGGCAAAATTCCACACCGATTCGGGAAGGGAAAGATCCGGTATCCAGCCGGGAAGGAACATGGCCCCCCGCAGATCAAAGTGGGTGTTAAACAGGTTGTACATGGCAAAGAGTATGGGCATCTGGATCAACAGGGGAAGACACCCCGACATGGGGTTGTGCCCCTCCCTTTTGTACAGGGCCCCCATTTCGGCGTTAAGCTTTGCCGGATTATCCCGGTATTTTTCCTGGAGTTCCTTAATTTTGGGGGCCAGGGCCTGCATTTTAAGGCTCATCTCGGAACTTTTTTTAGTTAAGGGAAAGAGGACCACCTTTACCAGCAGGGTAAGCAGGATAATCGCAATACCGTAGTTGGGTTTAAGCCGGTAGAAGAGCTGCAGGAGCAGTTTAAGCAAATTTTCCAGGGGACTTAAAAATCCGCTGGTACTGGCGGCCTTGGTAAAGTCCAGTTCCCGCAGCTTAAAGCCGTTATCCCCCGTGTCATACCGCCCCATGTTTTCCTGGTTCTTGGGGCCCAGGTAGAAATGAAACACATCCTTGGATCTGGCGCTGTCCAGGGCAGGCCGTATCAGGTAAAACCGCGAGGCGGCGGATATTCCCGGTTCGCCCTTGGAGGAAAAGGCCAGGCCATACAGGGTGCTGTCTGGAACCGCAATGGCGGCAAAGTACTTTCCCGCAATTCCCGCCCAGGTAAAACGGGAATCAATAATTTTAAGATTATCTTCCCCTACCTTTTCTTCCCGCCGTTTTCCGTTAATAAGGGTGTAATAATGCCGGGGATCATACCGCTGATCCAGGGTTTCAAAGGTAGGCCCGATTTGGGGGCCGAACCCCAGGGTATACGCGGCATTGTTAAAGTTCAGGGGTATGGCAGAAGGGCTGTCGATGGACACCGCAAGCTGGAACATGTATTCGCCGGGCTTAAATTCGTAGCGTTTGGTCAGGGTAAAGGTCCCGGGAAAACCGGTGACGGTAAAGTCCCGGGCAAATTCCACCGTTAGGGGCGAGGGCTGGGAAACCCGGAAATAGGACCCCAGGGGCCGGGCTTCCAGCCCCCCAAAGGCAAGGGTAAAGGCATGGGATTCCCGGAATTCGCCCCCCTCTTCCCGCACCGGCAGGATCATCTGGACCATTTCGCCCCGATCCTGGTGTTTCTTAAGCTGGTAAGAAACCATGTCCCCGCCCTGGCTGGTCAACACCGCCCGGATAAGCTCCGTATCAATAACAACCCGCTCTTCCTTTTCGGGAACCGCCGCCGGCGGAGGCAATGCCCCCGGATCGGCGGGATCCGTGTCCCCCGGGGCGGCCTCCACCGCAGGGTCCCCGGCCGCGGAGAATTCCCCCGCCGGGAACGCCGGGGATTCGGCCGCGGCGGATTCCACCGCCGGGACACCCCCCGGGGATGCTTCGGTTACCGCCGGGGCGGGACCCGCCGCGGGGCCGCCCGGCCCAGCCTGCCCTGTACCGGCGGCTTGTTCCGTTTCCGGGGTCTGGGGGGGCGGAAAGAGTTTTGGCTGTATCAAAAACCATCCAAAAATTACCAGAGTACTAAGAAGAATTGCCAACACAGTTTGTTTTTCCATGGAAAATCCTGTCTAATTAAGGTATGGGATCGTAGCCGCCCTTATGAAAAGGATGGCAGCGCAGAATCCGCTTAAGGGCCAAAAAAGAACCCCGTATGGCGCCGTATTTTTTAACTGCCCCGTAGGCGTAAACAGAACAGCTGGGATAAAAACGGCAGCTTGGACGCAGATAGGGCGAAATGATCTTTTGATACAATAAAATTAAAAATAAAACACCCTTTTGCAGTATCATCGTATACCAGCCCTGGTAAAAAGAGTTTTAAGCTGTTCGGTACTGGCGGCCAGTCCCATTTTTGGCCGATCTTTTTCCCGGGGGTAGATCAGTAAAACCAGATCGTAACCGGCCTTAAGCTGTTCCTGCATCAGGCGGTATCCTTCGCGGCTAAGCCGTCTAGCCCGGTTTCGCCTTACCGCATTCCCAAATTTTCTTGTAAAGGTAATTACCAAACGATTATGAGGTAACCCGTTTTTCAGAAAGAACAACCTGGCGCCAAAGCAAGAAACAACCCTCCCCTTCTTAAAAACCCTTGCTATCTCGGCCCCTTTCTTTAGATGCTCCCGCCGCCTAAAGCCTAGGCGGGGCGTACTAATAGGGCTTTTTTTCGTCTGCAACGGTAAGTTTGCACCGTCCCTTGGCCCGGCGGCGCTTAAGTATAAGCCGCCCTCCTCTGGTTTTCATCCGCGCCCGAAAGCCGAATTTACGGTTTCTTTTAACCTTACTGGGTTGATAGGTCCGTTTCATGAGAACTCCTCTATATTCCAGGGGTCCATGGGCGGGGGATATGACCAAATGGAAAACCCCGTTTATAGACCCCCTTGGCAGTCTGGTAAAAAATATCCCCCGGCAGCTTACGGCACTTCGCATAAAACTCACAAAAGTGAATTTTTATACCCTGCAAACTGCCATTCGGCCAGGTTTCGCACAAGCCCTATAGATTCTACTGTTTGGCACTTCGCAAAACTCAGGGGAGTTTCAAAAAATGCTTCCCAAAACCGCGGCGCTTAAAATGAGCAGCCGTTTTCATGTAACTCTATACTGTCTGCACGGCTTAGTCAAGAGGCCGCGGAACTTACGTATCGAAACTAAAATTTTTACAAATGTCAAATTTTTTTATAATCTTTAAAAAAGGCAAGAAAATCTTGATATTTAAGGGAATTCAGAGTATTTTATTCATATCATGCTACTCGATACTGCGGTAGAAAGAAAATCCCCCCTGTTGTATTCCCCCGGCAAACCGCCGCTTTTTTTAAATGATCTTGAACTGTCCCTGGTACAGGATGCGGAAGCCCTGCTGGATGCGGAGAACCTGCCCGAGGCAAAGATTGTTAAACACCGTTTTGACTGTCTTAAATCCTTTGGGGCAACCATTACCCTCTTTCCGTCGATTCGGGAAAGCCAAATTTTAATGGGTTACGTCCGAAACGAACAGCAGCTTATTAAAGCCCTGGTGGGTCTTGCCCCGTCTTCCCACCTGCTTCGGATCCCCGCCCGGATCCAGGCGGTGCGGAGTTTTTTAGTTACCAAGTTTCATAGCTTTTCCCTGCTATGCAAGGTTCTGCCGCAGGATTCCGCCCTGTACAAGGCGGTCCGGTCCGTGCTTTTTTCTACCATGTTTGTCATTATGATAGAGGACGTTTATTTTTCATGCCTGGATGAGCCCTCTTTTCCCGAAGAGATCAAGATTCGCCTGGCGGATGAACTTATTTCCCTGTGGGATTCCGGGGCCGAGCCGGCCATGGTTTGCCATTTTTCGGCCCTGGAAGATCTGTGGAAGGTCCGGAATGATTCGCCCCCCACCTTTGGAACCATGGATGGTACCAGCGAGCTGATCCGTATTTCCATGGATATGGAAGAAATTTGGCATGATTTTTTGCTGAACCAGGCGGCCAGCGATGAAACACGATGGGCCCTGGATGAATTTCTGTTCGGTCTTTCCTATGAAGATCTGCTTTCCGTCCGCTCCCGGCTTAAGCGCTTTGGCATTACCGCGGTGGACTTCAACGAGATCCGCTCGTACCTGGGGACAACCCCGTCGTATACCGTACCCTACGATTCTGACCCCAGGCATATCTACGATTTTTACATCGAGCGTAAAGAAGCGGCACTGTTCCGCAAGCACCTTAAGGCCTCCGGTCCCTGCAAAACCCTGGAAGAAATCTACCTAAAATACCGCATGACCCTGTAACTGCCGCACCTGCTATGGCACCGTCCGGGGCGGTTCCTTTACCCGGACTTCCCTGCCGTCCGAAATATGGATGATAGGATCGGGATGCGCCGTCTGGCCGGGTTGCGCCGGCGGCCACGGCTCCGCTGCGGCGGGGCCGGATTGTGCCGTCTGGCCGGGCTGTGCCACAGGTTCGGACCGCGCCGGCGGCCGCGGCTCCGCTGCGGAGCCGGATTGTGCCGCCGGAGGAGGGGGTCCTTGTTCCGGCACTTCCGTCAGGGACCGGAGGGAACTGTTTACAAGCGCCGTCTGGGCCGCGGCTTTTTCCAATTCCGTTTTTATCCGGCGGTATTCCACCCCCCATTGGTCCTGAAGGCGGCTGAATTGTTCCGTCCATGCGCTGCCGGATTCCCCCAGGGCCGCCGGGCCCCCCTGGGCCGTTAGGGGCAGACCCCCGGAATATCCGGCGGAAAGGGCGGTTAGAAACCCTTCGATTGTACCGGCGGTCTTGCCGGTTTTCTCTATGGTTTTTGCCAGGGCGTCTCCGGCGGTCACTCCGGCCTTTGTTTTTTCCCCAATGGCCTTCACTTCCGCCCGGATCTGCTTTGCGTTGATTTCGGTGGATTCGGCGAGTTTTTTTATTTCCTCCGCCACCACCGCAAAACCCGCCCCGGCGGAACCGGCATGGGCGCTTTCTATGGCGGCGTTCATGGACAGGATATTGGTCTGGGCCGAGATACGGTTTATTGTCCCCGTTAGTTCGGTGATGCTTTCAATATTTTCCGCGATGCCGGTAATAAGTTCCTTAACGGCCCGGCCCTGGACGGTCCCTTCGTTGATCTCCATCTTGAGCTCACCGGCCCTGCGAAGGGCCCCGGCTAATTCGGCGGAGGCGGTTTCTCCCCCGGAAAGTGCCGCCTCCGGGCCGGGGGACGGCGGGATCAGCGATTCTGTCCGGGTCTGGAATTCCCCCGCCATTTCCAGGAGCTTTCGCAGGGCTCCTTCAATATCCGCCGCGGCGGCGGCGATCCGTCCCAGGGCCTCCCTGGTTTGATCCGCCCGCCCTTCATTCCGGCGGTAAATTTCCCGCAGCGCTTCCAGGGCCCGTTCGCTTTCCAAACGGCTGTTCCCGGCCTTGGCAAGTTCCTCCCGGAGCGAGTTCTCCCGGGCTTCAAGCCGCACCTTTTCTCTGGCAAGTCCTTCTTTTTCTTCCGACAGTTTTTTTACCTCGGCCCCCAGGGCCCTGCGGGCGGCCAAGAAGGCCGCCAGACCCAGCAGGACAAGGGGGATTTCCCCCAGGGCAATACGGAAAATGACGGTCCGCAGATCGTTCTGCACCACCGGGTTATCTACGGAGCCGGTAAAAAGGTACAGTAACACCGTCGATCCGGCGGCGGCCCCAAGGATCATAAGGGCCGGAACAGGGGACGGTATTTTCGTCATTGTTCCTCGTATTCCTGTACTTCGTTGTGGATGTATTCCAGTTTTATCCCCGCCATAGAAAACATTGCCTCCGAATCCGCCGCATCGTGGTAACGCCGCTGGCAGACCACCCGGACTATGCCGCAGTTAATGATCAGCATGGCGCAGGTCCGGCAGGGGGTCATCCGGCAGTACAGGGTACCGCCGTCAATGGCGATGCCCCGCTTGGCGGCCTGACACAGGGCGTTCTGTTCCGCATGGACGGTTCTGACACAGTGGGTGGTAACACTGCCGTCCTCGTGAACCATCTGCTTAAGCTGATGTCCCGCTTCATCGCAGTGGGGCAGTCCCGCGGGGGCCCCCACATAGCCGGTAACAAGAATTTGGTTATCCCGGGCGATAACACAGCCGGAACGGCCCCGGTCACAGGTGGCCCGCTTAGAGATGGCTTCGCAGACTTCCATAAAATATTCATCCCAACTGGGACGGCGGTATGCCGGGGACAGGTTTTTGGCTTTCATATTTCTATTGTAACACCTATGGGTTTCTTGTACAGTAGATTTATGGAACAGCCCGGCGGGTTTCTTACGGTTTGTATGAATCCAACCCTGCAAAAAACGCTTGTCTTTTCCAAAATAATTCCCGGCGCGGTAAACCGTGCCGGCGGCCACCGGCTTGATGCATCCGGAAAAGGAATTAACGTAACCCGGGTCCTGTACCAACTGGGAAAAGAGCCGGTTCACCTAACCCACCTGGGGGGGACCCTGTGTCCCCTGTTTCTAAAGCTCTGCGAACAGGATCACCTTACCCTGCGGTGGGTAGAAAGCGGGAGCCCCATCCGTTTCTGTTATACCCTGCTGACGGAGGAGGAAACGGGCCGGACCGTGACGGAACTGGTGGAAGAGGGGGAGCCGGTGTCGCCGGGAACCGAAGAAAAATTGCTTGCCGCCTACGGGGAAATTCTTCCGGCGGCAAAGACGGTGATCATTTCCGGCGCCAAGGCCCGGGGTTACAGTGACGGCCTGGTTCCCCGGATGGTCCGCCTGGCCCGGGAACAGAAAAAGCGGATTATCCTTGACATTCGGGGAAAGGATCTAACGGAAAGCATGATCCACCGGCCCGGCATCATTAAGCCGAACCTGTTTGAATTTGCCGGAACCTTTGCGCCGGAATTTAAAAACCTGGGGGAACTTTCCGGGGAGGAAGGAGGGGTACGGAAAAGGATCGCGTCCCTGGCCCTGGAACTGGCGGCCCGGTACGGAACCGATATCGTCCTTTCCAGGGGAACCCTGCCGGTATGGTATACCTGGGAGGGCGTGTTTAGGGAAGCGCCGGTGGAAGGGCAAAGAACCCTCAACAGCACCGGCTCCGGGGACGCCTTTACCGCGGGGCTTGCCGCCGCCCTGGACGGGGGCCTTTCCCTGCCGGAGGCGGTCGCCGAAGGCATACGCTGCGGGGGCCTTAATGCGGCCCTGCTTAAACCGGGGGCGATCCGGGAAACCTAAACCGCCCGGGGGGACGCTCCGCAGCGGCTTATCCCCTTGCGGCAAGGAGCTGTGAATAACGGCGGGGCTCGATGTTTTCTTTGGCTATGCCGAGCAGCCCCAGGAATTGCAAAAGTTCCGCCCCGGCGGCCCTAGGGGCGGTCTCTGCTTCCGCCGGATCGGCCAGGATCTCCAATTCCACAAACCAGCCCAGGTTCCGTGGAGGGGCCGGCGGGGCATCCCCCGCGACTTCCGCAAGTTCCGCGGTTATGTTTCCATGCCGCCATTTCCATCCCCCCTTGCGTTTGCGGATGCCCCTGGTTAATCCCAGCCTGGTAAGAAACTCCTCAAATTCATCCCCGCCGGATACCTCAAATTCATGTTCTTCGTTGACTTCGATGCCGTCCAAGCCCGATTCCTGAATTTTATAGGTAACCCAGGTTTGTTCCGGAACTTCGCCCCCGGTCCGCCGTTCCCGGCGGACCCGCACTCCCGATGGGGGCAGCGGGGCGGCGGAAACCGGGGGGACCCTTCCGGATTTTTTTTCGTTCAGGGGGAGCCAGTAGGCATCCTCCTTTACAAAGGCCGCCCCTTCCCCCGCCAATCCCTCCAGCCGTTCCTTGCAGACGGCGGGATCCTCGATCCGGGCCTTTATTTCTATTTCAATGTTTTTTCCCATAAACTTACCGCACCCCGGTCCAGCCTAAACTTTCCTGCTGGATCGTGTAAAGCCGGGCAAAGGGGCGGGCCTTCGCAGAAGTTTCTCCGCGGTAGTTTAACGGAGCAGGGTTGTGATACGCTTCCGGTAAAGGAGCGGGAACTTGGAGAGTACCATGACTATCAGGCTTACCTGGGGGGAACTGGAACTGGACGAAACCGGAGCGTACAACGAGGGCTTTATCGCGGACCTTAGGAAACGCCTTAAAGAGCAGGAAGGCCAGGGCCGAGCCGTGTCGGTGGAACTGCACCTGGACGTACAGACCGCCCCCCCCTGGCTTCAAGACCGGGTAAAACAGTTTCCCCAGGACGGCGGCCTTCAAAGCCGGTACCTGGAGGCCGCCGCCCATTGCCGGCGGCGGCTTAAACACTGCCGGGCCCCACAGTGGACGGTGTCTTCCCCCTGGAGGGGCCCGGAAATGGAAGCCTTTACCCGCCGCCTGCTGGATCGGCTTACCGCTCCTGGGACTGGGACAGGATTCTAACCCGGACAACTCCGTCAATATCTATAAGTTTTTCCAGCAGCTCCGGTGGTATGGGCTGATCGGTGTCGATAATATTGTAGGCGTATTCATGGTGATGGTGGTTGATCAGGTCCGTGATGTTGATCGAGCCCCCGGCCAGAATAGTGGTGATCTGTCCCACCATGTTGGGGATATTCCGGTTTGTTACCAGCAGCCGGTGGGGGGAACGGAATTCCAGCCTGCACCGGGGGAAGTTCACGGAATTTTTTATGGTCCCGGTTTCCAGATAATCCATCACCTGCCGGACCGCCATGATCGCACAGTTATCTTCGGCCTCGGGGGTGGAAGCCCCCAGGTGGGGGATGCAGACCGCCCTGGGGCAGGCTAAAAGTTCCGCCGTGGGAAAATCCGTCACATAGGCAGAGAGCCTTCCGCTGTTTAAGGCTTCTATAATATCCGCTTCGTTCACCAGCCCCCCCCGGGCAAGATTTACTATCCGGGCCCCCTTCTTCATGATCCGGAATTTTTCCGCAGCCAGGAGCCCCCGGGTGGTATCGTTTAAGGGCAGGTGGAGGCTTACATAATCCGCCTTAGCCAGCAGTCCCTCCAGGGTATCGGCCCGTTCCACCGAGTGGGAAAGGTTCCAGGCCGCCTCCACGGAAATATAGGGATCGAAGCCCATCACATGCATTCCCAAGGCCAGGGCGTCGTTGGCCACCATGACCCCAATGGCCCCCAGGCCCACCACCCCCAGGATCTTTCCCCGAAGCTCGGGGCCTTCAAATTTGTTCTTTCCCTTTTCTACCAGTTCCGGCACCTCGTCGGCCCTGCCGCTTAGGGTGGTTCCCCAGGTCCAGCCCCCCAGGATGTTTCTGGAAGCAATAAGCAGCGCCGCAATGGACAGCTCCTTTACCGCATTGGCATTGCCGCCGGGGGTATTAAAGACCACTATCCCCCGGTTACTGCAGGCGGAGATGGGGATATTGTTCACCCCCGCCCCCGCCCGGGCTATGGCAAGCACCGAGTCGGGAATTTTTACCGAATGGAGATCGGCGCTGCGGACCAGGAGCACGTGGGGGTTAGGAATTTCGCTGGCCACCTCGTACTTTTCCCTGGGAAACAGATCCAGCCCCAGGGGGGAAATTTTATTCATTGTTTGGATGCGAAACATCGGATCCTCCTTAGGGTGTATTCCAGGGATCGGGTTTTACGGGAGGCTTTTCTCGAAGCTTTCCATAAAGCGGATAAGGGCCTCGACCCCTTCAACAGGCATGGCATTGTAGATGCTGGCCCGCATGCCCCCCACCAGGCGGTGCCCCGCGAGGTTGACTAAGCCCGCCGCCGCCGCCTCTGCCACAAAGCGTTTTTCCAGTTCCTCCTTCCGGGGACCCTCCGTTTCACGGGGTATAAAGGGAATATTCATAAGGCTCCGGCAGCTTCTGTCCACCGGGGAATAAAAGGTCCTGCTGGAATCAAGGTAATCGTAAAACAGCTTCGCCTTTTTCCGGTTGATCTCTCCGATGGCCTCCACTCCCCCCAGTCTTTTAAGCCATTCCAGGACCAGCGCGATGATGTAGATCCCGTAGCATGGGGGGGTATTGTACATGGACCCTTCTTTGCCGTGGATGTCGTACCGGAGCATCGCCGGAACCCAGGAAGGGGCGCTCCCCATAAGATCCTCCCGGATTATCACCACCGTGGTTCCCGCGGGTCCCAGATTTTTTTGGGCCCCCGCATAGAGCAGGCCGAACCGGGATACATCCAGGGGCTCCGAAAGGATCGCGCTGGAAATATCCGCCGCCAGGGGAACAGAACCGGTATCGGGAATGGCGGGCCATTTGGTTCCCACGATGGTATTGTTCCAGGTAATGTGGTAGTAGACGCTTCCCGCCGCGGGAGCGGGGGCCGGCGGTATATACCCATAGGCCCTATCCGCCGAAGAAGCGGCGATAGTCAGCTCTCCGTATTTGGCCGCTTCGGCGGCGGCCTTTTTTGCCCAGATCCCCGTATCCACCAGGGTGATCCTCTTTTTTGCCGCCCCCTGCTCGACCCCCGCCAGATTAAGGGGAACCATGGAAAACTGAAGGGAAGCCCCCCCTTGAAGAAAAAGAACCCGGTAGTTTCCGGGGATCCCCAGAAGTTCCCGAAGAAGCCCTTCGGCATTCTCGATGATTGGCCGGAAGTCCCCGGAACGGTGGCTCATCTCCATCACCGACTGGCCCGTTCCGCCGGTATCGGTCATTTCCGCCGCCGCCTGTTCCAGCACCGGCAGGGGCAGCATGGAGGGCCCCGGAGAAAAATTGTACACACGCATGATATACTCCTTACAGTGACTTGTTCTTGCAAGTCTGGCAGTTTGTTGCACTTCGTGCATAAAACCTCCAAAAATCGCCGATCAGGCGATTTTTTACCCTGCAAACTGCCAAAGCAGCCCGTTTATGGGGGATTTTTGCGGCATCAAGCACAAACAATCCACAAGTGCCACAGGCTGCTAGCCGCCGCCGGTTTTAGCCGGGAAATTTATGCCATGCAGACCGCCAGGGCCCGCAGTTCGTCGGTGACAAACACATTCCGCACCGCCACGGGTTCCCCCCCGGGTTCCGGCGGCAGCACCAGGGCCCTGGGTACAAAGTTAATAATCCCCCGGATGCCGGCGGCGGCAAGCTTTTCCGCCGTTTCCTGGGCCGCCCCCGGGGGAACACAGAGCAGGGCGATCTCGATCCCCAGGCGGCCAATTAGCTCCCCCATTTTATAGGCCGGATACAGGGGCGCCGGCGACCGCAGGATCTCCACCCGGTTCACGTTAATGTCAAACCCCGCGGCCAGTTCAAATTCCCCCAGGGAAGACCGATCCAAGTTAAGGTAGGCCGAACCAAGCCGCCCTAAACCCACCACGCAGAAGGTCCGGCGGCGGTTCAGGCCCAGGGCTTCTTTGATCCGGGGGATCAGCCGCCGGGAGGCGTAACCGGCGCTGGACCCCACGGTCCCGTCATCTTCGGCTCCCAAAAAAGAAATGTCCTTCCGTATGGTATGGCTTGACCAGCCGCTTAGTTCTTCCAACTCGGAGGAGGTGACGACCCTGTCCTCTGCGCCGGAAGCTTCAAGGAGCCGCAAAATATACAGGAGCCGTTCCTTAGCGGGTCCGGGAATTTGGTCCATTGTACCTCCAATACGGACATATTACTGTGAAAATTTTCACAGTAAACATATCAAATTTAGTGCACCTTGTCAATATAATTCACAAAATTATTTTAATTTTGTAGAAAGCTAAGGCGGTTTTCTCAAAATTGAAGTTTTAGGAAAGCTTCTGTAGTTACAAAAAGAGTCCCCCGGCAGGCGGGTTTTGACCTGGAGTCCCTTAACGTAACCCACGATAAAAAGCCGGTACCCCCCACTATTCCTCCATGGCCAAATCAGGCGGCGGCGGGTACGGTAGTATGGTTGACCTCCCCACAGTTATGTGTAACTATTGTCCAACAAGGGGCTCGCTTCCGGCGTCCCCTGGCGCCAAGAAAATTACAGGAGGGCGGGATGAAAAAATTCGCCGGTTCTTTTTTTATTATCCTTCTTATTTTTGCCTGTACAAGCAACCCCTATACAGGGAAAAAAACCATGGCCCTGGTGAATAACGATTCTCTTTTGGCTTCTTCTTTTTCTCAGTACAGCCAATTCCTGCAGGAAAGTACGGTCATTACCGGCACCGCCGATGCCGCCATGGTTGAACGGGTGGGGAACCGGATCCGGCAGGCCGCGGAAACATGGGCCGCCGCCATGGGGCAGAGCACATACCTGGAAAAATATCAATGGGAATACCACCTGGTAAAATCCGACGAAGTAAACGCGTGGTGCCTGCCGGGGGGAAAGATCGTGGTATACACGGGGATCCTGCCGGTAACCAGGGACGAGGAATCCCTGGCGGTGGTCCTGGGGCACGAGGTGGCCCACGCCCTGTTGAACCATGGCCAGCAGCGGGCCAGCGCCGGGGTCCTCCAGCAGGCCGGGGCCCTGGGGGTAGGGATTTTAACCTCCAACCAGAGCAAAGGCGCCCAGGATCTTGCCCAGGCGGCCTTTGGAACCGGTTCAACCCTTTTGGGTACCCTGCCTTTCTCCCGGAGCCACGAAAGCGAGGCGGATCATATTGGCCTTATCCTTATGACCATCGCCGGGTATAAGCCCGAGGTGTCCGTCAACTTCTGGGAACGCATGGCCGCCCTGGGGGGACAATCCAGCCCCCAATTCCTCAGTACCCATCCGTCCAATAAGACGCGGATCTCCGATTTACAGCGGTGGATCCCCGATGCATGGGAAAAAGCCGGGGAGATCGGTGTTATTAATTAGGTAAGGCGCCTAAAACGGAGTTGTATTTCCTACAAAAATGTAGTATTCTTTCCCCCTATGATGTCAGAAAATGTGTTTGAATGCGCGAGTCCGGAGCGGGAACGGGCGGAACTGGAACTTCTTTTTGATATTGTGCGGACCTTCGACAAGCATGTGGAGCTCCGGGCTGCCCTGGGGCCCCTCCTTTCGCTGCTGGAGCTCCGGGCGGGCCTTACCTGGGGGATGGTTACCCTCTTGGACCGGTCCACGGGGCTCCTTAAAATTGAAGAGGCCTACGGCTTAAATCCCCAGGAAAAGGCCCGGGGCCTGTACCGGCTTGGGGAAGGCATGGTGGGCCGGGTCTTTGAGTCGGGAATTTCTTTGACGGTACCGGATCTTTCCCAGGAAACCCGCTTTTTAAACAGGGCAAAAAACCGTACCCTGGAAGACATGGCGGGCCTTACCTACTACTGTGTTCCGGTCCGCTCCAATGGCGCCGTTATAGGCACCCTAAGCGCGGAACGGCGCATCCGGGGGAACGACCCGGATCTGCAAATGGCCTGGGACAGGGCCTTTCTTGAAAAAGTTTCGGGGATCATCGCCGATTCGGCAAAACTCCGGGAACGGATAATGGAAGAACAATTCCGTTATCACCGGGAGCAGCTTTTAATAAACCCCAAGGTCCAACCTAAAGATTCCGGGGGTAAGATTGCCCCGGGAAGCGGGATCGTGGGGACCTCCCGGGCCATGCGGGGAATGTACGAACTGATCATGCAGGTGGCCCCCAGCGATGCCACGGTGCTGATCACCGGAGAAAGCGGCACCGGCAAGGAACTGGTGGCGGCGGAACTTCACCGTCTGTCCCGGCGTTCCGCCACGGCCCTGGTTAAGATCAACTGCGCCGCCCTGCCGGAATCGATCATCGAAAGCGAATTATTCGGCCACGAAAAGGGCTCCTTTACCGGGGCCGTAAGCCAGCGGAAGGGCCGTTTCGAGCAGGCCCAGGGGGGAACCTTATTTCTGGACGAAATAGGGGAACTTTCTCCCCAGGTACAGGTAAAGATCCTCCGGGTGCTTCAGGAACGGGAACTTGAACGGGTAGGCGGGAACCAGGTAATTAAAGTGGATGTCCGGCTTATTGCCGCCACCAACCGGAACCTGGAGCACGAGGTAAAGGCGGGCCGCTTCCGGGAGGACCTTTTTTACCGGCTCAACGTATTTCCCCTGCACATCCCCCCCCTGCGGGAACGGAAAAGCGACATCATGCTGCTGGCGGATTATTTTGCCGAAAAATATGCAGAAAAGAACAACAAGCTTATCAAGCGGATCTCTACCCCGGCGATAAATCTGCTCACCAGCTATTCCTGGCCCGGCAATGTCCGGGAACTGGAGAACTGTATTGAACGGGCGGTGATCCTTTCTACCGACCGGGTTATCCATTCCTACAGTCTGCCGCCGAGCCTTCAGTCCCCCAGTTCCACCCACACGGAGCCCACCACAACCCTGGAGGCGGCCCTTTCCCGGCTGGAAAAGGAGTTGATCGTCGAGGCCCTGGCAATAAACTACGGCAACATGGCCGGAGCGGCCCGGCAGCTGGGAATTACGGAACGGCAGATGGGCCTAAGGGTTCACCACTACGGGATAAACTGGAGAAGCTTTAGAGCCGCCGTAAAAGCCTAGGAGCTTCTGCACTTGTAGGTTTTGACAGCTTTTTTCGTCGAAAAAGCTATCAAAACCACGATTATAGGGCTGCTGCGGACCTTTGGTCCGATGGACTTTGCAAAGCTGCAAATGAGCCTCCCCGGAGCAGAGCGCCGGGGTATTAAACCAGACTTTCGAATAAAGATGGGACAGCAGGAACCCAACTGGCAAATAGATATGGTGGTTATAAAATAATAGCTTCTTTTTTTCTGAACGAAGATAATATATTGACGTTGATCATTACCACTGCTTCGCCATGTTCGTTAACCCACGTTTCAAAAGTATCATCTGTTGTCTGGCTGAAAGTTGCTTGTACTATAACAAACAAAAGTACACTGGCATTAATTTTCTTCATTATAACCGTTCTCCTTGTACTAGAACCCATTTTTAAAATCAAGAAATTGTGAATTGCATACTATAATGTGCTCGATTCTTTCCATACGTCAATGACCCCCGGCAAAGCCGGGGTTTACCTAGTTTAATAAGATTTCCCTATAGGCAGTTCCGGTCTTTGGGTGTATACTACTCCTACGATGGCGCTTTTGTATACACCATAGATTTGAGTTTACCCGGTAAAGAATTGGTAATTCTGTACCGCCAAACAATTACAATCGTAATTCCCGGCATTGCAGAATGTCCGGGAACAAGAGCCGCTATTTTGGCAAAGTCTGGCGTTAAATTTTTGGAGGTGCCATGAAATTGCTTATCGTTGACGATTCTTTGCTTATGCGCAAGGCTATTGAAAGGGCGCTGGCGGGAAAAAATTTTACCGTGGTAGGCTCCGCCGCGGATGGAGAAGCCGCCCTGCGGATGTTCTCCGAATCAGTGCCCGATCTGGTAACTTTGGATATTTCCATGCCAAAAATGGACGGACTTACCTGTTTGGAGGAGATGCTGAAAATTAACCCCGCGGCTAAGATTCTAATGATCTCCTCCCAAACCGACAGCGTTACCGCTTCGGAGATTATGCAAAAGGGCGCCGCCGGCATAGTGGGAAAACCCTTTTCCAGCGCCCAGATACAGGATAAGGTGGATGAAATACTAGGAGTTTGTTGCGGTAGCGCACAAAACCCTTAAAAATCGCCGATAAGGCGATTTTTTACCTTGCAAACTCCATCGGACCAAAGGTCCGCAGCAGCCCGATAATCGTGGTTTTGAGGGCTTTTTCAACGAAAAAAGCTGTCAAAACCTACAAGTGCAGCGGGCTGCTAGGACACCCCAAAAGTTCTGCCCCATAGGTTTTACCCCATTCCGCAGTTACGGGCCGAACAATGCCCGCACCGCCCTGGAAAAAGGTTCCGGCAGGGGGGCCCTAAACAGCCCCTTTTCCTGGGCTAGGTCCGGAAAATCTTCGGGCAGTTCCAGTTCCGCCGCATGGAGGAAAAATCCGCCCGGACCGGGGTTTTCTCCCCAGGGGCCGCCTCCGTATTTCCGGTCGCCGGCCAGGGGATGGCCGTGATGCGCCGCCTGGGCGCGGATCTGGTGGGTCCTGCCTGTTTCAATTGCTATCCCCGCCAGGGTGTAGGCCTTGCCTTTCCTGCCGGTCCTTGCCATGGGAAAGACCGCCGTACAGGCCCGCCGGCCGCTGTCCCCCGAATCGTGGGAAGCCTTGACCACCCTGGTTTTCCGTTCCTCCCTGTCCCGGTACAGATCCTCCTCCCATACCGCTCTTTCTGCCAGGTCTCCCTCCAGGATGGCCACATACCGTTTACGGATCTTCCCTTCCCGAAGGAGGGCGCTGAAACGCCGGGCCCCGTTCAGGGTCGTGGAAAAAACAACGATTCCGCTGGTGGGTTTATCCAGCCGGTGGAGGGGACCCGGTGTAAAGGACAGGGACGGAGAAAGCCGTCCTGCCAGGTAAAGCCGGACCCTTTTTTCCAAGGTATCCCCCGCCGCGGAAGCGCCATGGACCGCCAGACCCGCAGGTTTGTTGAGGATCAAAAGTCCTCCCCCTTCCCACAGTATGTCCAGCGGGGCCGCCCCCCTGACGGGGTCGTTCCCTGTTCCGGCATTTGTCTCCCTTTCTTCAGGGAAGATCTGCGCCGAACCGGCGGCGGTTTTGTGCCGGGAGTTCCGGCCTGGGCCGGCCGCAGCCCTTTGCCGGAGGGGCCGATCCGTGCTTGGCCGGGGGTTTTTCTCCGCCCTTTCCGGTATGGTGATCCGGGACCCCGCGGGGATGCGGTCCCTTCCCTGGCCGGGGCGGTCCTCGACCAGCACCTGTCCCCGGCGCAGCAGTTTATGGAGGGCGGAAAGGGGCAGATCCGGCAGGGCCCTGCGGAGGATCCGGTCCAGGCGCCGGCCATCGTCATCCCCCTGGGTATGTAAGGTCATGGTTTACTGTACAAGGACGGAACTTTTGGGTAAAGTGTATGGTGTTGGCTAAATTTAGCGGGGAGGTTTTTACGCAGTTTTTTGAAAACCCTGTTTTTTTACCGGCTATTTCAAGTTTACTGTTAGCTCAGCTTCTTAAAACCATTATTTATCTGCTTCGGGCAAAGCGGAAAAATCCCAAGGACACCCTGGAGCTCTTAATTTGGCGTACCGGCGGAATGCCCTCAAGCCATTCCGCCATGGTGGCCGCCATGACCGTGTCGGTGGCCTTTTCCGACGGGATAGACTCCAACCTCTTTGTGGTTACCCTGATGTTGACCCTGATTGTGATCCGCGATTCCCTGGGGGTGCGCCGTTCCGCGGGAAACCAGGCCCGGGTTCTTAACTGGCTGGGCCGTCAAATTTCCGGTAAGCTTGCGTTAGAGTACCATCCTGTTAAAGAGGTGAATGGTCATTCCCCCCTGGAAGTAGTGGTGGGCGCTTTTCTGGGGATCTTTATTGCCGCCGCCTTCCATTTTTTATAGGTTTTATGATTCCCTGGCGTCCCTTTGCAATTGCCCTGTTGGTTTCCCTGGGTTTGGGGGGGCTGCTCCTGCTTCGGCCCCTCCTAATGGCCGGCGATTCCGGCGGCTGGATGGTGGTGTATACCGGGGAGGGCCTTTCGGACCGGTCCCTGGGGAGGACCCTGCAGGAACGGGGTTTTACCTATGCCTGCGAATCTTCTTCGTGGGTTCTGTTGAACGATTTTAACGGCCTTACGCAAATTCCCCTGGATCAATACAACGATGTGGTGGAACCCTTTGATCCCCGAAACGACGGATATGCCCAAAGGCTCCGTTCTTTTTTTGTCAGTTCAGGAATACGAAGGATCTTTATTGAACGCCGGGGAGGTTCCTTCCGGGAACTGGAGGATCTCCTTAACACAGCCCTGGGGCCCGGCAGGGCCGGCGCAGGGGAAACCCCCGGCGGGGACATGGGGCCCCCGGGGGGGGAACCCGGTGTTTTTTGGGTTGCCGGGTTTAACCCCGGCGGCGGACGGTTTTGGATTCTGGGGCTCTTCTTTGTCCTGTCGGGGCTGTGCGTTTTTTTTGCCGGGGCCGAGCCGGTCTTTGCCTTCCTTTGTATATTACCGGTCCTGGTTCCCCTGGTTCTTTCGGGACCCGGGGGAATTGCCGCCGCGGGGATCCTCGAGGCCCTTTTCTTTTTGCTCCGGGAACCCCTTTTGGAACGGTTCCGCAGCGTCCGGGGAGCTTCCCGGGTGCTGCATCACTCCCTTAGGGAAGAGCTGGCAGGGTGGTTCCACACCTTTCCCCGGGAACTGGGGGGCGCCCTGGCCGCCCTGGGTTTGTACTGGGGCATTTGTCTGCTGGGGGACATTCCTCTGTTTACCGCCTTTCCGGTGATCTGTTTCCTTGTGCCGGCCCTGCTCCTTCCGCCCTGGGCGGAATCCCAGGTGATCCGGAATATCTTTTTTCCCCTGCCCATACGGAAGGGTCAATGGCTGCTGCTCTTTCCCCCGCCCCTGCCCCTGTTTACCCTGGCCTTTGGGGTGGTGTTGTTCTTTTCTGCAACCCAGGGAAATTTTTCCTTTTCCGGCAATCCCCTGCCGGGACCTTCCTCCGGAATATGGCCGCCCCCGCCGGGCCAAGAGGCATACGAAGCCCACGCCCGGTTTCAATCATCCTTTTCCCGCCGTTCCCTGCGTAAGGACGGGGCGCCCTACGGAACCTATACCCTGGGGGCCGACGGCCTTATCGCGGAGTTTACCGCCGCCTCTCCGGAGGGGAATATTCCCCCTTACCCGGATCTGCCGGACCGGATATACCGGGAGACCGCCGGGGGTTCCTCCCGGCCCCAATCCCTGGGGAAGCTGCTGGTGATACTGGGGATCCTTATCGGCCTTTCCGTACCTGCCCTTCTGGGAATGACAAGGTATAGTAAAAAGAAACGAACCGTAGTATAAAGTAAAAATTAATGAGGGTGTATTCATTTTCCCGGGGGGGCATTCATTTTACCGACCCAACGGTGCCCCCCCGGGATTCCAGTATTACCGCTTTTCTTCCCGGTCTTTCGGTTATTCCCCTGGTTCAGCATATCGGAAGCAAGGCTAATCCGGTGGTTTCGGTGGGAAGCCGGGTCAGCGAGGGCATGCTTATTGGCCGGGGCCAGGGCCTGGGATCCGCCAATATCCATGCCACCGTACCGGGGCGGGTGGTAAGGACCGTTTCCTGGAAAATGGCCGAGGGGCTTACCAACGACGCCCTGGTTATAAAACTCGACGGAAGTTTTGAAAAACTGGGGCGGCACGAAGAAATCTTCCCCTGGCAAAGCCTGCCGGCCTTTGAATTGCAGCGGATCATCGCCGAGTACGGCATTGTAGAAATGGAAGGATCCGGCCGCCCCGTGTCGGATATGTTTTATTCCCTCCGTTCCGCCGGAACTCCGGTAACCCTGGTGGTCCGCTGCGTTTTTGACGATCCGTGGCTGGCGGCGGATTATGTGCTGCTTCGGGAGCGGCTGGAAGCGGTGGCCGAAGGGAGCCGCATTGCCGCCCGGGCCGGCCGGATGGATCGGATCGTGCTGGTCTTTTCCCGGGGAGAAAAAGACCTGGGGCAGCAGCTTTTAGAGGCCATGACCAAGGCGGAACTTCCCGTTTCCCTGGCCCTGGTGGGGGCCCGGTACCCCCAGCGGAACCGCCGGGAACTGGAACTGGTGCTGGAACGCTTTGCCCGGGAAGAGGGAATAGAACTGGGAACAATCCTGGCCCTGGGTCCCGCGACGCTGGCGGCGATCCACGATGCGGTAAAGCTAAAAAAAACGATCCTGGACCGGTATGTGGCGGTGGGGGGTTCGGCGATCAAAAAACCCCAGGTAATGAAGGTGCGGATCGGCACCAGGATAGGGGAGATCTTTGCCGAATGCGGGGGCTTTATTGACAAACCCCGGCGCATAGGATCCGGCTCTCCCCTCCTGGGCCGTACCGTGGTGGATCTGGACGAACCGGTGATCAAAACCAGTTTTGCTATTTTTGCGATCCTCCCCGGACAAATAGGGGGGGGCGCCCGGAGCAAATGTATTGGCTGCGGCGAATGCCGGGTGGTGTGTCCCGTGGGGCTGGACCCCGAGGCGCTCTACAAGTACATGAACGGTTCGGACAGCAGAGATGTACATGTGGGCCGGGCGGCGGAATGCCACGGCTGCGGCTGCTGCGAAGTGGTCTGTCCGTCCCGGCTGCCCCTTTCCACCAGCATCATCCGTTCCGCATTAAAGGGCAATTAGGATATGGATATTTCCCTCTTTCAAAAACCCCAGGTTAACCTGGCCCGGTCAACCCATGGACGGATGTGGCTTGTAAGCATTTGCGCCTTCCTTGGCATATTCCAGTCTTCCCTGGGGGACGGGTTTTACTCCCTCTTTATAGCTTTGGCGGCGGCGGCAGGAACCCTGGGCACGGAACTGCTCTTTAACCTTAAGGCCCGGTACTACTCTATTAAAGACGGCAGTGCCCTGGCCTCCGCCTTAATTTTAACCCTGCTGCTTCCCAATCAGCTTAACCCGGTCTTTGCATTTCTGGGGGGCGTTTTTGCCATGGCGGTGTTTAAGCACAGTTTTGGCGGCCTGGGTTCCAACTGGATTAACCCCGCCGCGGGGGCCTGGCTTTTTATCCGTTCCGCCTGGCCCGGCCCCTTTAACCGCAGCATCGGGGGGGGATACCTTACGCAGCTGGCTTCTTCGCTGGAGGGGGGGCTTCAGGATCCCCAGGGCCTGCCCATGGCCCTGTTTAAAATTAACGGCTGGCCCGGCTCTTCCCTGGATACCATCCTAAGCACCTTTTTTAACGACACCGTTTTTGCCTTTACCGGGACCTCCCTTCCCCAGGGCTACCTTACCCTTCTTTCCCCGCCGGGGCCGGGGATAATTGCAGATCGGGGTTTATTTTTTCTGCTGCTGGGGACGATCCTTATTGTTTCTTCCCAAAGTCTTCGCTTTTGGCTTCCAGTGGTTTTTATCTTTGTCTATGGTTTTTTAGTGCGGATCTTTGGAGCCCTGTCCTTTGGGGGACCCCTTTGGGAGGGGGATGTACTTTTTGCCCTGCTTTCCGGGGGAGTAATCGCGGCGGCCTTTGTACTTATTGCCGATCCTGCCACGGGGCCCAAGTCCGTTCCGGGGTATGCGGTGTTTGTGATTCTTACCGCAGTCTTTGCCTTTCTTTTCCGTTACCCTGGCCGGGACCCCTACGGTGCGGTAACCGCCGTCCTGGCGGGCAATGCCCTAACGCCCCTGATCCGCCGGATGGAAAATTTCCTGTACTATGAAAAACGGAGGGGCCCATGATCGGCAGCGAAAAGCGGCGGGATCTGCTCATAACTTTGGCCTGGATTGGGGCGGTATTTGTTACCGGCGCCCTAATCTGGTTCTTAACCCAGCCCTACCGTTCGCGGCTTTTGGCGGAGGCGGTAAACAAGGTCCTGGTCCAGGAAGGCCACCGGTGGCGGCTTGGAACCTCCCTGGGACCGGAATTCCCCGCGGCCTTGGGCACATGGTTTACCGTGGAAGGGTCCGGCGGCAAAGCCCTGGTGTTTACGGTCCTGCAAAGCGGCATCTTTACGGCCTGTGTAGCCCTCACGGACAATTCCGGCCGGGTTAGCTCCATCGTTCCACTCAGCCGCAGCGCCGCCCAGGTTATGGCGGAACTGCCCCTGCCCGTATACCAATTTTATGTAAACCGGATCGAAGGGCAAGCGGGAATAAAATCCGGGGCGGCCCTGGGGAGGTCCAGATGAACGGCCACACCCAATCCCATTTATTCTGGGGGATCAACTCCCCCCTTACGGCCCTTACCGGATCGGGGCTTTTAATCATTGCTTCGGGGCGCATCGCCTCTGCCCTGGTTTGCAGCGTTGCGCTGGTATGGGTATACAGCTTTTCCGTATGTACCGTCAAACTCGGAAAAATTCCCCCGCCGGGAAGGGATACGGCGCTGCTTTTTCTTTCCGCCCTGGGGGCGGGTGTTTTTTTTATTATCCTGTGGAGCATTAATCCCATCCTGGCCCTGGAAAGCTCCTTTTTTATTTTTCTGTGTCCCGTGGTTTTTATTGCCACGGGCCTTTGCGAAAGGGTATGGAACACCGGCATCCTGGACGGATTGTCCCAGGCGGCGGCGGAAGCGCTGGTCCTGGGGGTATTGATCCTGGGCCTGTCCCTAATCCGGGAACCCCTGGGGTTCGGTTCCATTTCTGTCCCCGGTTTGGGCAGCATCCGGTTTATGAAAGAAGCGCCCCTGATGATCCTGCAGGCTTCGTCGGGGGCCCTCATTGTCCTGGGGTATGGAATTGCCCTCTACCGGTATTTTAGGAACCGGTATACCAACTCGGAGGACGACTGATGCTTCCGGCCTTATTTTTCTTTAGCGCCCTTTCCCTAAATCTTCTTTTAAACCTTGGCCTGGGGGTTCGGGAACTGATTTCCCGGGAACGATCCCCCAGGATCTACCTGTACTATCCCTGGGTAATTCTTTTTCTGGCCATCACGCTAATCTGGGTGGTGTTTGCCTGGATCCTCCGGCCCCTGGGGGGGATCTTTAACTTTCTGCTGCTCGTTCCCGTGACAATCCTGGGATGCCGGGAAATCGAAAGATGCTTTTTTCGTTTTTTTCCCCGGCTGGGGGATTGTCCCGGGGTATTTAAGATCGGTTCCGCCTATAACGGGCTTTCGGCGGCGGCGGTTTTTTTAACCCTCCACTTTGCCCTTAGCTTCCGGGAGGCACTGGTTCTTTCCCTGGCCTTTTCTTCCGGGGGACTTTTTGCCTTTCTTGTGGTTAAGGAAATACAAAAAAGATCCTTCCTGGAGGCCATTCCCTACGGACTGCGGGGAACCCCCATACTGCTTATTTCCATGGGAATCCTGGCCCTGATCTTTTCCGCCGGGGCGGTGATGCTCTTGAAGATCCTGGGACCGGGTAGAATATTTTAGACTTTTCAGGATAGAAAAAAAGCCGTACACTGGATCCGAGATGACCGGTAAAATCAGCCTGATCCTTGGTTCCCACGCCCATTTTTCTCCCTCCATGGGGGAGGAGGAATTCGAGGTCCTTTACAGGAATAAGCTCAAACCCTTTATTACCGCGGTGAACCAGCACGGCAAAATACAGGCGGTGCTCCACTATTCCGGTCCCCTGTTGTGCAGGCTGGAACAGAAAAAGCCGGCGTTTTTTATGCTTATCAAGGAACTGGTGGCCCGGAAACGGCTTGAAATACTGGGAGGGGGCTTCTACGAGCCCCTGCTGCCCCTTTTGCCCCCCACCGACAGGATCGGCCAGATCGAAATGCTTACCACCTATGTACGGAAAAATTTTGGACGGAAACCCCAGGGATGCTGGCTGGCCCGGAACGGCTGGGATCAGTCCCTGGTGGGGGTGCTTAATACCTGCGGCATGGGTTACACCTTCTTAACCGAGGAACGGTTCCTTGCCGCCGGATGCAGCGGGGAATCCCTCTTTAGTCCGGTCTTTACCGAAGATCAAGGAAAGCTGCTGGCGGTTTTTCCGGTATTTTCTTCCCTGGCCGGCATGGGAACCAGGGGCGCCGCCGGGGTCCTGCGGAATATTCCCGATTCCGCGGTGGTAACGGTGTTTCCTGAATTTTCCGCAGCCCAGGGGGAGGAAGGGGCGGAAACTTTTTTTGCGGATCTTTCCGGGTTCCTTCTGGAAAAGGGCGGGGTCGAGCTTACCACCCCCGGCAAGGTGTACAGAACCTGCGGCGCCCTTCCCCGGGTATATTTTTCCGCCTGCGAGGATCGGACCCGGGACTGCCTTATCCGGTTTGAAGAGGCCAACGATCTTTATTCCAAGATCTTTTTTATTAATACCCAGATAAACCAGCTTAGGGGGGACAAGTCCCGCAAGCGGGCTGCCCGGGAAGAACTGTGGAAGGCCCAGTGCATGGAAGCCCTAAGCTATGACCATGAAGGGGGAATCAGCCTGCCCGCTGTCCGCCGTCATTCCTACAGGGCAATCCTTGCGTCGGAACGGATCACCAGGGAAAAAGAATTTAAACCCTCCCTGCTTGCCTTTGACTTTAACCTTAACAGCACCCTGGAATATCTTTTTCAGGATAAAAACATCAACTGCTATGTAAGAACCCGGGGGGCGGCGGTCTTTGAACTTGATTACCTTCCCCGGGGATGGAATTATCTGGACACATTTTCCGGAAAGGGCCGCCGCCGCTGCGCCTTCATGGACAGGCTTTTGCCCGGCGATTTTATCCCCCAGGGGGCGGATTTTTCCTCCCCCCAGGGCCGGTTCTGCGGGGAAGAAGAATACCGGGTGGAATCCCTGGACCGGCAGAAACTTACGGTTTCTTTTGTCCTTCCGCCCCGGAGGGGCCTTCCCTTTGGATCAATCGAGATTCAAAAAACCTACCGGTTGGAAAAAAACATGCTGCACCTTTTGTATGTCCTGCGCAACCGGGGGGATGAAAAGACGGTGCTTTGTTTTATTCCCCAGTTTGATCTTTCCTTTGCCGGAGAGGGGGGGCCGATCCTGTTTAAACAAAGCCAGGGGGAGGAGGGACTGTCCGAAGAAAGGGGCGGGATAAAAAAGCGGGTCCTGGCCCTGGAAGAACAGAATGCCCGGTACGGCGCTTCCTTTTTCCTGGATTTTCAAATGCCCTGCGATCTCTACTATTACCCGGTGGCGGCGGAAGGGCACTGCCAATCCACCTGCTTTCTTCCGGTGTTTCAGCTTTTTCTTAACCCCGGCGGTGAATGGCAAAACCAAATATCTCTGACGGTTTCCGCCAGGACCCGATCTCCAAAGAATTATACTCCATAGATTTGGGTTTGCCAGGTAAGAAATCAGCTAATTCCTGACAAACAATTTCAATGGGAATGCCCGGGCCATTTCAAATTGTCTGAGCGTAAGCCCCTTCCCCGCGGCGGCTTAAACAGCGAAGGAGCTTCCCGCACAGGGGAATATCGGGTATAGTGGGGAATATGAAACGCCGATTGATAACCTCCGCACTTCCCTATGTTAATAACGTCCCCCATTTAGGAAACCTTATTCAGGTCCTTTCCGCCGATGTGTTTGCCCGGTTCTGCCGCCTTAGGAATTATGAAACCCTGTACATCTGCGGCACCGATGAATACGGCACCGCCACAGAAACCAGGGCCGCCGCCGAAGGCATAAGCCCCCGGGAACTCTGCGACCGGTATTATAAAATTCATGCGGATATCTATAGGTGGTTTAACATTGGGTTTGATAAATTTGGCAGGACCTCCACGGCGATTCAGACCGAGATAACCCAGGGGCTCTATAAGAAACTGGAAGAAAACGGCTATATCATGGAACGGTCCGTCGAACAGCTTTACTGCGGAAGCTGCGGCCGCTTTTTGGCGGACCGGTATGTCCGGGGGATCTGTCCCCACTGCGGTTATGCCGAAGCCCGGGGGGATCAGTGTGAATCCTGCGGCAAACTGCTGGAGCCCACGGACTTAAAGGAAAGCCGCTGTGCCTCCTGCGGGGCCCCCCCCAGCCTGGAGCAGACCCGGCACCTGTACATAGATCTTCCCAAAATTAAGGACAAGCTTGAGGGGTGGATCAAAGAAGCTTCGGTCCGGGGCGAATGGGCCCACAATGCCATCCAAATGACCGCCGCCTGGATCAGGGACGGCCTGCATGAACGGGCGATCACCCGGGACCTAAAGTGGGGAATTCCCGTGCCCAGGGCCGGATACGAAAACAAGGTCTTTTATGTCTGGTTCGACGCCCCCATAGGGTACATCTCCATCACCGGCAATCTTGCCGCAGACAGGGGCAAAGACTGGCGGGCCTTTATGGATTACTGGTGGAAGACCCCGGAAGAAACAGAACTGTTCCAGTTTGTGGGCAAGGACAATATTCCCTTTCATACGGTGATCTTTCCCTCCACCCTTTTAGGCAGCGGCGAAAACTGGACCATGCTGCACCACATGTCCAGCACCGAATACCTTAACTACGAAGGGGGAAAATTTTCCAAGTCCAAGGGAATGGGTGTTTTTGGTACCGATGTGATGGAAACGGGCATCCCCGCCGATGTCTGGCGCTTTTACATTTTTTATAACCGTCCGGAAAAGTCCGACGCCACCTTTAGCTGGAAGGATTTTCAAGAAAAGGTAAACGGAGAACTTATTGGAAACCTGGGCAACCTGGTAAACCGGACCCTCGCCTTTGTGGTCCGCTACTATGACGGCCTGGTCCCGGAAATCGCCGGGGACGAAACCCAGGGGGACCCCCGGGCCTTCTGGGAAGAACTGCGCCGGTATGAGGGGAAAATTACCGCAAAGCTGGAATGGGCCGAACTGCGGGATGCGTTCCGCCTTATCTTTGAACTTTCATCCTTTGCCAACAAAACCTTTCAGGATGCGGAACCCTGGCGGCTCCGCCGGGAGGATCCCCCCAGGGCCGCCGGGCTTATCCGGAACCTTTGCTTTGTGGTCCGGGATCTGGCGATTCTGATCGAACCCTTTTTGCCCCGGACGGCACGGCGGATCGCGGCCTTTTTGGGCCTGGAATTGGGGACCGCCGCAGAAACAGGCGCGGAGGGGACGGACCCGGAGGCAGACGGCTCGCAGACGAACCGGGCAGAGCGGGGAACAAACGGAGCAGAGAAAAGAATAACCTGGGATACCCTGGGAAAGGACCGGGCTTTTCCGGGACCGGTACACAGCGAAGTGCTCTTTACAAAACTGCCGGATGAGGATATTGCGGCCCTTAGGGACCGGTATTCGGGAACCCAGGCAGAGCGGGAACAGAAGGCAGAAACCCCGGAGGCGCCGGTCCGTCCTGCATCGCCCGGACCGGTGCAGCCGGGGCCCGGCAGAACCCCGGAAGAAATTGCCGCGGCCTTTACCGCCACCCTGGATCTGCGGGTGGCAAAAATAGTAAAGGTCGAGCGGCACCCCAATGCGGAAAAATTGTATATCGAAACCCTGGACATCGCCGGGGAAGAGAGGCTTATTGTTTCCGGCCTGGTTCCCTTTTATACAGAAGAGGAGCTTCTGGGCAAACATATCGTGGTTGCCTATAACCTGCGGGCCGCCAAACTCCGGGGGGTGATGAGCAGGGGAATGCTCCTGGCCGCGGGGGATAGGGATCCCCAGGGGATTGAACGCTGCGAAGTTTTGGATGCCGCGGGGATACCCACGGGAACCAGGGTTGTGCTGGAGGGCGCCGCCGGGGTTCCACCGGAAGTTCCCCCGGAAATTTCTATCGACACGTTTTTTAGTATCCCCCTGGCGGCAAAGGACGGAAGGGTCTGTGCCGGCGGCAAGGTCCTTATGCTGGAAGGAAAACCCATTACAACTTCGGTGGTACGCGACGGGGAAGTACATTAAATGGTTCCGCAGAAAGATTCTGCCCTAAAAAATCTTGTTCCGGTGGAACTTTCGGACTGCGAAGGGGCCCCTGCGTTTTTGCAATCCCCCTTTTGGGGTTCCTTTAAAGCCCGGTTTGGCTGGACCCCCCGGGCCTTCCGGATTGAATGGGCCGGAGAAGAGCCGGGGTTCTGCCTTGTGCTGTGCCGTCCCCTGGGTTTGGGGATTTCTTTTGCCTATGTGCCCTGGGGGCCGGAATTGCCCGAATCCTGGAACTGCCAAGAACGGGGTCAGGGGGCGGCCGATCTGGCCGGAGCCCTCCGGCGCTTTCTTCCCCGGAGTACCGCCTTTATCCGTTTCGATTTACCCTGGTATTGGACGGAGCGGGCCCCCGCCGGGACGGAACCGGTAAACCCGGCCGCCGGGCCGGCGAAGGCAGATCCCGTGACGGCCCCTGACCCGGCAGAGACAGGCTCCGGTGCGGCCCCTGACCCGGCGAAAAAGGACGCCATAAGGCCGTTGTCTGCGCCGGAGGCCCTTACCCCCCCCCGGCCCTTTACCAGGGCCGCCGCGGATGTGCAGCCCCCGGACTCGGTCCTGGTGGATCTAAGCCTGGAGGAAACGGCCATCCTAACCGGAATGAAGCCCAAGTGGCGGTACAACCTGGGATTAGCCGAAAGAAGGAACGTGATCCTTCGATCCGTAGGCGCATCCGGTCCGGTCCGGGAAGAACTGGAAAAATTCTACGCCCTATACGGAGAAACGGCCCGCCGGGACGGGATCTCTATCCATGGACCGGAATACTACACCGCCCTGTTTGAGGAAGCTGCAAAAAGTAACGTGGATCTTCGGCTTTACATGGCCTCCCACGAGGGAGAAGACATTGCGGGAATAATCACCCTGTTCCGGGGCCGGGAAGGGGTGTATCTGTACGGAGCGTCGGCAAGCCACAAGCGAAACCTTATGGCCCCCTATGCCCTGCAATGGAGGGCCATGAGGGACGCCAAGGCCGCCGGCTGCGGGTTCTACGATCTCTTTGGCATACCCCCCAGGGCCGATCCCGAACATCCCATGGCGGGACTCTACCGTTTTAAGACCGGCTTTGGGGGTAAAATTATCCACCGCCCCGGCAGTTGGGATTATCCCTACCGCCCCGTGGCCAGGACCCTGTACCATGCGGCGGAATGGACCCGGAAAAAAATGTGGGATAGTAAGAAGAGGCAAAACCGGCGTTTCCCCAAACCTCCCCAATAACCGGGGTTTTACGCGGGCAGACCCTAAAAGTACCGGCCGGATGCGGCCCAATGGGCCCCCAGGGCAAGCCCCGCAGTATCGCAGGCTTTGCTTTTGTTTGAACGGAGGCTTGTTCAACAGGAGCCTATTATACCCTCCCCCTCGAACCGGTGGGCGATCCCCTTGGTTTGCTGCAAAATTTTTGTGAACAGTACGTTACTTGAGCCGAAGCAAGCGCAAACCGGAGCTTCGATGGGGCATTACCAGACTCTCGAATAAAAACCCCGCCAGGAGGTCCACGGCGCAGAAACCAACCGCTTACCGCTGCTTCCTTCCGGACCTGACGGGGTTGGGCGGTGATTCCTCGCATGGTTCCTGGCAAGGGTTTCTTATCTTAGCCCGGCGGATCGGTTCTGTCAATGAACCCCTCCCGGTCCTTCCGCCGTACCTCCAGAATGTTCCCCCGGAGACGTTTCACCCCGCTTCGGCCACCGCCGCAGGCCCCTCCTCCCCGGCGGGCCCGTGCCCCCCGGACCGCTCCGTCACCGCATACCAGCTCCTCCCCGGCTCCCGGTGGTAACGGAAGTCCGTACCTGACCCTCGACAACAAGGCCTGCGAGAACGCTATCCGGCCTTTTGTACCAGGAAGAAAAAACTGACTTTTCAACAAAAGCCCTGAAGGGACTGAAAGTTCCTGCGGGATGTACTCGCTCATTGAGACAGCCTCATCGAGACGGCCCGGCAGAACGGCCTTGAGCCGCTTGAATATCTGCGGGCCCTTTTTGAACGCTGTCCGCTGGACAAACTTCCGAAGACTGGGAAAACTGCTCCCCTGGGACATTTTTACCGCTTAATTTGACGGATACTTCCTAAAATTATTTCACCCCAGCTCTTTTTGGCGGGTCTGTTTTGATTAACCCGGACAGCAGTGATTACATTCTTTATGTCATCATATCGCACGTCTGACAAAAAAAAGATCATTAATCAATGAAAAAATGAACTTCCCATTTCATTAACCGGCCATGATCATTATTCAATTCAAATGCCC
The DNA here is from genome assembly GCA_031277165.1 of Spirochaetaceae bacterium. Lineage (GTDB taxonomy): Bacteria > Spirochaetota > Spirochaetia > Treponematales > Breznakiellaceae > JAISLT01. The sequence continues at coordinate 201 of JAISLT010000113.1, read as the reverse complement.
AACTAAAATATTCAGCAAAAAGAGTTTTATTCGAAAGTCTGGTTTAATACCCCGGAGCTCTGCTTCTGACAGGCCATTGATTGGTTATCGTATTGATATGATGGTCGAACACGGTCAATTGCTCATAGAAAACAAGGTGGTAAAAGAGTTCACTGATGTTCATCCGGCTCAAATGCTCACCTATCTGAAGCTTTCCGGGAT
>JAISLT010000086.1 GCA_031277165.1 Spirochaetaceae bacterium | reverse complement strand
GCTTTGCATGTTCCCACGGACCCTTTTTTTTTTTATCCCTTGGGTTTTTTTGGGGTTTTTTATAAAGGTTGTTCCCCCCCCCCCCCCCCCCCGATAGGTTTACTAAGAAATAAATTTTTAGTTTCTCTTACACCTACAAGCCCCGACAATGCCGGGAATGAGTATCCCCCCAAACGGCCTTTATGCGCGGCAGGCATATTTTACGCGGGGTTTTTGTTCTTTACCGCCTGTACCGGCGGACCCCGGACGGCGCCCACCCCGGCATGGGTACGGACCGTGGAGGCCGTGTATCCCCGCGCTGAGTACATCGCCCAGCGGGGGGAGGGCCCCACCCGGCAGGAGGCGGAACTGACGGCCCTGGGGGCGGTTTCCTTTTATTTTGAAAGCGAGATTAACGCCGAGGAATCCGGACGCCGTTCCTGGACGGAACAGAACGGCGTTACCAATACCGAATCGCGGACAGAGACAAATACCCTGGTGCGATCCCAGACCCGCCTTGTGGCGGTACGCTACGCCGAGGATCCCTGGTTCAATCCCGCTGCCAGGACCTGGACGACGGTGGCTTATATTGACCGGGGGGAAGCCTGGGCGGTGTACGAGCCGGAGGCGGCGAAGGTTCGGGACCGGCTGCTGTCCCTTTTTGCCGCAGCGGAAGCCGAAAGCGAACCTTTTCCCCGGTCCCTGCGGTTCGGCGCCGCCGCCGGCTATGGGGAAAGCGCGGAATTTAACGCTATTCGGGGATTCGCCCAGGTACTTTATCCCGCCAAAGCCCAGGTCCTTTTTGACGAAGCCGACGGGATCCGCTCCGTCCTGCCGGAACGGATCGACAGCGCCCGGAGAAACGCCACGGTCTTTATCGACTGTCCCGCGGATCTGGATGGGCTCATCTACCAGGCCGCCGCCGCGGCCCTGGGGGCCGAAGGCTTTCCGGTGGAACGAAACCGGAACACTGCTTCCTGTGTGTGCCGTATCCGGGTAGACGCGGGGACGCAGAAAATAGAAAGCGGAATCTTCTACAATCCTTCCCTTACCGGAACGGTAAACGGTACGTCCGGAGCGGTATTCTCATTCACCGCCAAAGCCCCCCGGCAGAGCGCGATAAACCCCGAGGTGGCAAAACGGCGGGCTTATACCGCCCTGGCCGCGGCCCTTGGAGAAGCTTTCTCCGGGGAATTGAACAGACAGCGGGCTTCCTATGGGAGCTTTAATAATTAATCAAGCGGCGATGCCGCCGCTTTTTGAAGGAGTTACCTTATGAAGAAAAAACAGAAAAAGCACCTTCGGTTTGTTGCCGCGGGAATGGCGGCGCTGTTTATGGCGGGCTGTGCATCTAAACCGGCCAGCACCACAGTGCCCACGGTAGGCGAAGTCCGCAGGGAACAGAACGCGGCCAATGTGGACACCCGGTCCCGGCAGTCCACGGTTATCGACTGGAGCAACCGGAACCTGGGGGAGGATTCTATTCCTCTCTGGCTCAAGCCGCTCATCAAGGGAAACACCGGTCCGGTTAAATCTGAATTTGGCGTTAATCCCGATGCCAGGGTCAAGTACAGCATAGCCCAGCGGCCCAACCGGGACGAGGCGCGGGTACAGGCGGGACTGCTCTTTGCGGCCCAGATAGCCAACGAACTTAAAACCTATGTAATGACCGCCGCGGGCCAAACTCTGAACGAAGGCCAGATGGATATTGTCGAAGAGATTACCACCGCAGCCAGGGTAAACATTACCGGAACCGAACGGGTGGCGGACTTCTGGCAGTTGGTGGAAACGGAGGATCCCTCCACCAGGATAAAATCCCGGGAGTATATCTACTACGTGGTCTGGTCCATGCCCCAGGGAGCCTGGACCGCCCTAACCCGAAAGTACGTGAACGACGTGATAGGACAAATCCCCGACCGGGCCGTTCAAACCAACGTGGCAAAGGCCTACGGCGATATAGAGGCCGCCGCAAAGCGGGAGCAGGAACTGTCCGATACCGAATTCCGGCAGAAGCTCCGCCTGCAGGAACAGGCCGCCCGGGACGCGCAGGCGCGGGAGATAGCGCGGATAGAGGGCGATAACGCCGCCCGTTACGCGGCGTACCGGTCCGGCGGCCAGGCGGCGGCCGCCGCCGCGGCCACATCGGGGGACATAGACTGGATAAGCGCGCTGAGTACGGCCGAAAGCGTTATTTTCTAACCGGAAAACAAGGAGAAAGAAGGGCATGAAAAAAAACGGAACCAACAGAATGTTTGTATCGATTCTGCTGGCGGCACTCTGTGCCGCCCTGCCGTGCGCGGTTTTTGGACAAAACTACTGGACCGGGAACGGGGGGGCCGGCCTGAGTATCGCCGTCCTTGTACCCGAAGGCAAGGGCCTTGCCGCCAATGAGGCGTACCTCCCTACGATGGTACAGGGCGTACTTGTCGGGGATTTTGCAAAGTTTTCCGCCATGAAGGTCCTGGACCGGCAGAATCTGGAAAAGGTAATCGCCGAGGGGGAGAGCGGCTACTATACCGACGAAAACAACTTTGTCCAATTGGGAACGGTAGCCAACGTACAATATGTCCTGAACGGCGCGCTGCAGAAGACCGGATCGGGTTTTTCCCTCCAGCTTAAAATAACCGATGCGGCCTCGGGCGCGTCAAAGGCCGCCTATACCGGCAACGTCCCGGCGGCGGAACTGGAAAACCTTACGGGCGTAAAAAAAGCTTCGGCGGAGCTGCTGGCCCAAATGGGGGTAACGCTGACGAACGCGGGAACGGCCAGCCTTTTGGGCGGGACCACTTCCAATGTCCAGGCGGAAACCGCCCTGGCCAGGGGCATTACCGCCCAGCGGAGCGGCACGGTGGTGGAAGCCCTGTCGTACTACTACGAGGCGGCGAAGTTCGACCCCGGCCTGGCGGAAGCGGCCAGCCGGAGCTCGGTATTATCGGCGAATATTACCGGTAGCAACATCGGGCAGAATGTGCGGAACGACATCCAGGCCCGCGCCGCATGGGTTAAGGTACTGGAAGAAGCCGCCACATTCTTTAAAGCACATCCGCCCTTCGAGCTTATCTACGACCCGGCGTTGACCCAGGGAAGTGTTGATTACACCGCAGAAACCGTTGAAATGTCGTTCAGGGTAAGATTAATCGGTACGACGGGGCTTAAAATTATCTATGATCTTGATCAGGGGCTGAAAAAGACCGGCAGAAGCCAGAATTGGGGCATCGGGGTGCAATCAATATACCGTGAAATACCGACGAACTATGCATTTGACGCCGTTCTGGTCAACGAATCAGGGGAAACGATTGGAAGGACCACAGCACGTTTTGACATCAGGAGCGACTTTAATTACAATTTCGGCCATCAAGACGCTACAGGAAGGTTTTCCAGGGTCGACGCCAATAAAATTACCGACAAGCTGACTGTATCCATTACCGGCGTAAACGGCATAAACGCACAAACCGCAGGCGAACAGGGCTATATGAGCATTTCTGCTGAAAATTTTACCACTTGGGTTTTTGAGGTTGGATGGCGGTTTGGCGGTATAGGGATTACCAAGTACAAGGGAAACGATAAAAATGTCGTCATCCCCGCAAATATAAGCCGGTGGCCGGTTACTTTCATCGGGGACCGGGCATTTTCCGGCAACCGGCTTACCAGCGTTACCATTCCGGCAGGCGTTACTTCCATTGGGTATGCGGCATTCCGCGACAACAGCCTCACCAGCGTTACCATACCGGACAGCGTTACTTCCATCGGGGACCAGGCATTTTCCGGCAACCGGCTTACCAGCGTTACCATACCGGACAGCGTTACTTCCATTGGGGACCAGGCATTCGCCGGCAACGGGCTTACCAGTATTACCATTGGGGCAAATGTGAGCTTGGGGTATCAGGCTATTCCATGCCGGGAAGAATACGCAAGCAACGGCAAACAAGCGGGAACGTATACGCCGATTGACGCAAGGCCCAATACATGGTGGACATACAATCCATCAAGGTAAAGGGAACAGGCAAGACAGATGGGCAGGTGAATGTCCCGGGTACATTCAAGAGGAGCGGGCGGGATTGACAGGCCGCCTGCCCTGGCATAAAACAAATACCGGAAAACGAGGCCGGTATAATTATTTTTGGAGGAACTATGTCTAATACAAGGGTATACAAGTTTGTCAGCGCAAAAAATCTTTTTGTACATCTGGAAGAATATCTTGCGGGGAAGTTGTACTTTGCCGAGTGGAAAACCTTTGCAGATAAAGAAGAAGGAAAGTATTATTATTCGGATAAACCCCGGAATGAAGAAATCTTACGGATATTATATAAAGAAAAACACCGGTGTTTTATTTGTTCCACGGCGAAGTGTGGTACAATATTTGAATTGTGGGCTCGCGCCTTGCTCAAGCCTCCCGCTATTTGTCTTGGTCTTGATATTGATGCCGGCAAGGAAATTTTTAAATGGTTCCAGGCAGACGGACAAACAGGACAGGATAATCCTTTCTCAACAAACTGGGAAGGTAACGAACTCAATGCTTGCGAGACAATCAGTGTGGATATTGATTATAAGCCTAAACCGTTGGAGCTAACTTATGATAAAATTCTGAATGATGGTACAGCAAAGTCAGCTCTCAGAATATTATCGACAAAACTGCAACATTACGCTTTCGAGGAAGAACTCCGATTCATAAAATATTCAGGTTGCGCTAAAGCAAAAATGTATCCTGTCGGCGAATTAAAAGAAATATTCATTGCCGGTTATTGCAAACGGGACTGTTGGGTTCAGGCACTGGAAGAAAAAGTTCTTGAGCGCAACAAAAACCAAAACACCGCTCCCATAGAAATAAAATACGTCTACGTTGATCCAAATAGCGAAAAAGTTGATGTCTTTGGGAATATCAACTGCCCTATGGTGTGCGTACTGAACGGCAATACCGGGGGCAGCCATGCCAGGTGAATGCAAAGGGGTCCGTCACCTTTGCGTAAAGCGGAGCCAATCCTGTATCAGGAGATCAGGGTATGAAAAATCATACATATAATCTTCGTAGATAGATGTTGACTGATGTTATACTATAATTATGAAGGCTGCAATTTCTTTACCTGATCAAGTTTTTTATGAAGCGGAAGAAACTGCCCATTATATGGGGCATACCTGGAAAAAAATAATCGCAAAAAAATTACTGAAAAATTAAATTTGCGGTTATTGGATGCTCCAAGGAATGTATTTGTAAATAATGAGCCTCCGCAGAGCAGAGCTCTGCGGTATCTTAAGCTTTGCCTTTGTTCGAACGGAGGCTCGTTCGATAGGAAGTTTATTATACCGTCTGGTTTAATACCAGATTTTTGTA
>JAISLT010000020.1 GCA_031277165.1 Spirochaetaceae bacterium | reverse complement strand
TCCTGCAGCCAGCGATTATGTGCTCTTTCTTCGGCGGCCCGCTTTTGTGTGGCAGCGTCAATTTCAGCCTGATTGATTATTTGCTGCTCAAACCTATCTTCTTCGATTACACTTTCACTGATTACTTCTCTTCCAATTTCCACCTGTTCCGTGAAATGGTCGGTTTTTTGACCGAACAGAGAAATTGCGGAACGTTCAAATGGCTCACCCGCGGTATTTAGATATATCTGGGTAGCGCAGGAAGAAAAAGCTGCTATCACAACAATGAAACCAATCATACAAGGCAAAATACCTTTCATAACCCTCGTCCTCCGTTTCCTAAAAATAGCAACACCGGCAAAGTATTAGCAGAATTCACCATTAAACCTGCGGATTTTTAATTTGGGCGCATTTCCGGCGCTCCGCGCCGGAAACCGGGCTATCCGCTCCAATTCCTCGTACCGGGGTCTGACCCCACCACTAGATGTAGCGGTGGGGTTATACCCCGGCACTGCCCATAGCGGTGGGGTCAGACCCCGGTACTGCGGGATTTCCGCTCCTATCCCTTGCGCGGAATATCCGGCGGCCTTTGATAGAAATCCCCTGTTTCAAGTGCTGACTGCATGCACGAGTATAGCCTTTTCCGGACCGATACGCAAGTCCCCGGAGGATGCAGTAGCGTTGTTCAAAAACTTCAGTTTTTAGGAAAGCCTCACGCGTATTTCACATATTCTCTTCTCACCCAAAAAGAATCGGATTGATTCATATGATTATTTCTTTCAAAATGTATCAATTCAAATTCATTTGCCAACAATAATTCCGCTATCTGTTCATAGGGTATCTCCGCAAATTTATTATGCTCGGCTTCAAGTTGAATACATTTTACATCTTTCAGTCTGCTTCCAAAACCATCAATCACATGATAGGTGGCTCCTTCTACATCAATTTTTAAAAAATCAATGGTTTTTATATTATTGTTATTCATAAAATCATCCATTCTTATGGCATCAACTTTTATTTTCGTGCCGGTTTCCCAGAATAAACTCGACCAACCGGTATTTTCGTGGGTCAGGGGGTTGATATTAAATTCCATTTCCCTATTTTCATTGAAAACAGCATAATTGTAGGCGTTAAAATTATGAATCTTTTTTATCGCTTCATATATTTCAGGGTGGGCCTCAAAAACATAAATATTTTCAGGTTTTAAGAAAAATGATTCCATCAAATAATCCGCATCTTGAGCAAAATTTGCTCCTACCTCAAAAATATTTGTAACAGCAATGGTTGTGTCTTTTTTTACATAGTCTATATATATTTGCAATTTATCACCCATACCGCCGGCGGGCCTATAGCCGTGATATTTCTGTAAATCGAGCGAAGGATGTTCGTTATACCTTTTTTGATTTCCATATAGGGTAGATAATGGGATATATAACCCATGGGGCATAAGCCATTTTATAATTGTTTTAATGATTTTCATATTACTAGTATAATGTCCCGCAAAATATTTTCGCAATACCTAATAGAAAATATTTTCAAAAATTATGCTGTCTCAGGGGGTTTTAAGAAATCGTCCGGTCATTTTTTAAAATAACCGGACGATCTTTAAAGAGAAAGCGGGCGGCGCTGTTTTGGGCCGGGATTAGCCGGCTTGCGCCCCCAGGGAAGCGGGCGCCGGCCAAAAGTTTGCGGCCGGCGCCCTTTGTGTCCTGCCATACCCGGCAATGAAAGCGCCGGGTACCGGCGAATTAACGTTTCGTCTCAACTCCGATGCTGAAAGCAGGTACTTCCGTTGGATTTATAAGCTCGCTGTTTTGGAGCTTCACTCCGTTGAAAGTGAGGATGAGGTATTTTGCACCGCTGCCAGTAAAGCCAGCATCAGTTAGCTGTAAATTGCCAGAGCCATCCACTGTAAGCGGAATATCGCCAGTCGTTGTGTTATCCGTACCACCTTTGGTATGGGTACCCGCTGCTGCTAAGGCCGTACCAGTACTAAGCACAATAGCACTTCCAGTGGCCCCATCAGCTCCGTCCTTAACAGTAGTTGCGCTAGTAGCTGTGATGGCTATCGAGCCTATACCAGGCTGCGGGTCTGTTCCACCGAATGTCGTGAACAAATTAATACTGCTGTTGTTTGTTAATAGGGCGGTGTCTGCCGCAAACGCTAATACCGCAGGCCTAAGACTGGCGCCCGCTACGCCGGTGCTTGTCGTGGTGTAACCGGTAACGCCGTCAATCACGATGGTGCCGCCGGAAGCGGCTCCCAGCGCTTTAATCACTCCGTCTCCCGAGGTATCACTAAAGGCTTCAATGGTGAGTACCTTCCCGGTCGGGATGATGAGGGTTGAGTCAGTAGCAATTTCGAGTTCTTTATCCCGGGGCACGGTATAATCATCGATGGTAACGGTGTACTCAGGCCCCGTTGTCGCCGTGATTGCCGTGATGGGGCGGGTTACCGCCGGGAAGGTGACGCCGTTGATGGTGCCGCCCGCTGCGGCGGTGAGGGAAGCGTTGGTGTCAAAAGTGCTAAAGCCGGCGGCATACAGGTAACCCTCTATCACCGAGGTCTTGAGTTTGTTGATAACGCCAACTGTTGCGACACCCGCCGGCGTTACCGGGACGGTCGTTTTGTCTTCCGGCTTTATGACGATGGTGATCCCCGCCGCGGTCGTCTCGTTCGATCCGATGGCCTTGGTAGTCGTAAATTCACCGCCCGGATTCACCGTAAGGCTCTCCAGGTTTTTGAATGACGCGTTTGTAGCGGCGGTGGTGTCAAATTCTCCGTCCACCACCAGGGTCTTAACCTGGTCATAGGTAGCGGCAGTTGCCGTAACGGTACCTTCCACGGTAAGGTCCGTGATATTATTGAACTTAGCGGCTGCTGCTATAAGGGTGCCGGATACGGTGAGTTCTTCAAGCCTGCTAAAGGTGGCGGCGCTTGCCGTAAGATTCCCCGCTACGGTGAGGGTCTTCAGATTAGCGAGGGGATCGGCCGTGGTAAAGGTCAGGCCGGGGGGAACGGTGATGGTTTCCGCAGTATCAGGGTCCCCTGCATCGTTGTTTAGTGCCACCCCTATTGTTAAACGCCGAAGAGCCGTGGTCGGGACCTGCTGGGTAAGCTCACTGGGTTTAACCGGCTGGGTAACCGCAGCGGTACTGAGTTCGACCGTTCCTTTAGGGACCCAACTGAAGGCGGTTTTGATATCACTCAGGTCGCGAATCCCGCTCTTGATTTCCAGGGTTCCGCCGTTGAAATAAGCCTTGCCGGTCCCGAAGATCTGGATCTCAATGTTCTCGCCGTGGACATCCACTACCGATTGTACCTCAACCCTACCGTTGATGACTTCGAGGTTTCCGGCTATTACCCTGACCCTGTGGGTAGCGTCAGCTGCGAGGATTCCTCCGCCCTCCACCACCAGGGTCCCGTTGACCTCAAGACCGTTGGTCGGGATTACCTCACTGAAAAGGATCACGGTCTTGCCCGCCGGTATCTCCTGAAGGGTGGCAAAGGTAGCAGTAGCTGCTGCCTTGAAGCCGATGATCTGGTAATCGGGGTTACGCAATGCAGCGATGAGCAAAGTCTCGGTAGCTACCTCAATATCAACCAGCCGTTCCCCGATCACGGTCGAGGTTGAGCCGCCGTCCGTACTCTGGCTGCAACTGATAACAAGGAACACTGCGGATAATACCGCAATAAGTCCAAAAATAAGACTCTTTTTCATAGAGTCCTCCTTAAAATATATCGTCCGGACCAGCGGTTTGCCGCGCTTCAACACGGCAAACCGCCAAATTCCGGGCGTCTCCGGCGTCATACGACACCGGAGCTTAAAAAGAGGACTACGCATTGTAATATTTGCCTTGAGTGGCTATAATTACCTTGCGTAATTGCAACCCCGGAGGCAGCGTTGTCTTGGCAGAGCTTGCGCTACCCCGGGGTCCCTCTTTTTAGAGCCCCACTATAGATTGCGGCTTGGCAGGGCGCCGGGCCGCTCTATTTTTTTTATCAAAAAACCTATATATAATTATATCACACTTTTGTCCAAAAATCCTGTTTTTTCCAAAAAAAAAGAAAAAAAATGCAAAAAAAGACGAAATTCGGGGGAAAATTCGTCTTGCGCCAAAAACGGACGCCCGGCACGGTCAAATTCCTCCTTCACGCTTCTCTTCATTTTTTTGTTTTGCCTGGGGAACGGCCAATCCCAGGCGGAGAAAAAGCCATGGAGCGCCCGCGGAAACCCAGAGGCTCAGGATGCCGTAGTGCAAGAAGCGGCTCAGCTCGTAATTCCCCGCGCCCAAAAGGGATCCCCGCCCCAGCAGCCCCTTGAGCCCATAGAATAGCAGCGTGGTCCCGGCCAGTCCCAGGACAAGCCGGAGCCCCCGGACAACCAGGCCGGAGTTTAACCCCAAAAACGTTTTCGGCAAATTCGGCGCCTCCGCGGCGGCTGAAAAGGGAAAATAGGCGCGCATCAGAAGATAGCCGGCGCTAAAGCCCAGGAAAAGCGCCCCATAATGCGAGTTCCCGGGGTAAAGGGCGTTCATAACGAACGCCGCCGCCGCGGCCCCGATCATCGGCCCCCGCGTTCCCCGGGCGGCCAGGAACCGCTCCAGGGGGGGCAGCAGAAAATAATAGGCCCCCAGGGTGGCCAGCGCGAGGAACCATCCTCCCAGGACATCCGTGGGAAAGTGAACCCCCAGGTACAGCCGGGTAAACGCGATAATCAGGGTAATGAGGCCGGTCACGAGCCACGCCCGCCCCTTCCCCAGGGGGCCGGTAAGGGCGGCGGCCCAGAACGTCAGGGACAACTGGGAGTGCCCCGAGGGAAGGCCGTAACCGGCAGCCGTGATTTTCCCCACCGAAGGATCCAGAAAATAGGGCCGGGGCTTCCTCAACAGGGTCTTTAAGGCGCCGTTTAACCAGGCCGAAAAGATAACCAGCAGGGCCAAACGGCACCCCTTTTTTTCGTTTATGCACCAATACTCCAGAGCGATCGCCAGGATGAAAATCCCCGCGGATCCCAGGTGGGTGATACTTTTGATAAGCGCCGTCAGCACAGGGGTTTCTATGGTTTGAATGGCCCGCACCAATTCCAGGCCCCATTGGTAGACAACGCTCCAGGACCGGACATCCCCGACGCTCAACAATCCGATGCTGTCCATGGGAACAACATAGCCCGCGCCGTCCGCCTTGTCAACAACCAAACCGGCCGCCGCCGCCAGGCACATGGGGGCTTGAGCCTTTTTCGCCGAATACCCCGGGCAGTGTCGGGAATTCCCCCTTGCTCACTGACCTGTAGAGTCTGCCGGAGGAGCCGTCGAACCTGCGGTTCTAGTCTCCTCCGGCAGGGAATTCCAGAGACGTGAGCAGAGGGAATTCCCGACACTGCCCGGGGCCTTTGGGGAAGGGGCTCAGCCGGTTCCTGGCGGCGGCGGCGCCGGAGGCGCGCCCTGGCGGCGGTATGTGCCGCCTCGGCGTATGGGAGAGGTGTTATGCGGGGGGGATTGGAGATACAAGGTGGTAGTTGGTTAACAGGTAACTTTGTTGGGTTAGACCCCGGGCCGGGGGCCGGGGCCGGTAAGGGCTTGTGGCGGGCGCTCATTGAGCCGGGGCGGCCGAAAACCGGGGTCAGACCCCAAAAGGGTGAATTCACCTTTTTGGGGTCTGACCCCGGCCCCTTTTGGCCGGATGGGGTCAATACGTCATAATCGTCAACGAGACGTTGACGTTGATTTTGTTGCTGTCGATCAAGGTGTTGCCGCTCGTCCAGCCGCCGCCCCGGAAGCCGTTTGCCCAGAATGGGGTTGTGTTACCGCCGCTCATCGTAAGGGGAAGCAAACCGTAGCCCGTTGCGCCGTAAGGCACCCTGACGGTTACCGTTTTAGGGACGGAGACTCCGGTGAACATGAGGGTCTCCACCGTAGGCCGTGACGCGCCCATGATAACGGTGAGGCTCTGCCCTCCGGTGTTGGCGAAGATTTCTTTCTCTATGGTTTCCACTGAAGAGAGGTCTATTTCTTTCAGTTTGATACAGGTGTTGAAGGCCCATTGTTCGATGGTTGTTACCTTGGGGAGGCTTATCGTTTCCAGGGCATCACAGTTGGCAAAGGCCTCTTTACTGATGGTGGTTGCCGCGGGGAGACTCACCGATTTCAGGCCATTGCAGTTGGCGAAGGCGATCTGGGCGACGGTTATTACCTTGGGGAAGGATACCTCTTCCAGGGCGTCACTGTTGTAGAAGGCGTTCTGGCCGATGCTCGTTGCCGCCGGGAGATCTACCGTTTCCAGGGCGATACACAGCTGGAAGACACCCGTGCTGATGTCTGTTGCCTTGGGGAGGCTTATCTCGCGCAGGATATCGCAACCGTAGAAGGCGCTCGGGCCGACCATTGTCACCTTGGGGAGGCTTACCGAAGTCAATTTGTCGCAGTCGTAGAAGACGCTCCCCCCGATACTTGTTACCCTGGGCAGGGTTACCGAAGTCAGGTTATCGCAGTTGTAGAAGGCGAAAGAACCGATGTTTGTTGCCAGGGAGAAGTTTACCGAGCTCAGGATGTCGCAGCCTCTGAAGGCCTCATCGCCGATGCTGGTAACCATGGGGAGGTTTATCTCGCTCAGGGCGGCGCAGTCTTCAAAGGCATTTGTACCGATGCTTACCGCCGTGGGGAGGTATACCTTGTTCAGGGCGCCGCAGGCGTCAAAGGCGTGATGGCTGATGGTGGTCGCCACGGGGAGGCTCACCGTTTCCAGGGCGGCGCAGGCGCCGAAGGCATTCGTACCGATGGTCCGTGCCCCAGAGAGGCTTACCGTTTCCAGGGAGGTGCAGGCATAGAAGGCGTTATCCCCAATGGTTTTTGCCGAGAGGAGATTTATCGTTTGCAGGGCGCCGCAGGCATAGAAGGCGTTCCCGCCGATGGAGGTTGCCACGGGAAGGCTTATGGAGCTCAGGGAGGTACAGTCGCTAAAGGCGTAATCGCCGATGGTGGCCGCCACGGGGAGGCTTACCGTGGACAGGGTGGTACGGCTGCTGAAGGCATAATCCCCCACCTCGATGACGCTCGCGGCGGCAATGCTTTTCAGCGCGATAAAATTTCTAAAGACCGCTTCGGAGGTATCGGTACTTTCCTGGATTTTTTCCGCCGCATCAGGCAGAATCAGGGACACGATCCGGTCTTCGCCGGTATTGGCAGCGCCGGGGTCAAAGGTCTTGTCCCCGTAGAGCCCCCCACCCGCCGTGTCCGTACTCGCCGTACAGGCTGAAAGATCCAGGGCAACGTAGTTACCCTCGCCCTGTATCACGCTCAGGATCCCGTGCCAGGTGCTGGCGGATAATACCAGGCTTATCGGCAGGGGTATGGGGTCCTCCATGGTTCCGGTATAGACCTCAGCGGCCAGGGGAAGGTAGGTTCCTATCTCAATAGCGCTGATCAAAGGCCGGGCCGTAACCACCACGGTATAACTCAGGGTGTTGCCGTCCTCCATAGCCAGGTTGTAGCTGACCGGCGTGACGAAATTCCGGGGCAGCCCCGGATCAGGGTCAAGGGTCCCCCCGGTATACCCGATGACGGGGACCGCGTTTTTCAGGTTTGTAACGGTTTGTTCCGCCGTGTAGAGGGGCACGTCCCGGACATAGATGGTGGTTCCCACGATCTCCCCCGAAATACCCGCCAGGGCGAACGAGGTAATCCCCCTGAGGGGCGGGGCGCCGGTGTCCCTGCCGCCGGTCCCTTCCAGGGGCTGGGAGCAGCCGGCCAAAATGAGGCTTACGCCTAAAATTACCCATAAAAACGTTTTCATACTATACTCCTTTTAGTTCATCTTA
>JAISLT010000047.1 GCA_031277165.1 Spirochaetaceae bacterium | reverse complement strand
GATGAGGTTTTAATTTATAAATTGCTGATTTACCAGTCATGCTATTACAAGAATAATGAAATTTTATTCCATTTTCTTCATATATAATTTCACCATTTAAATAAATGGCATTATAATCCCCAGGCACTTTCGGTTCATAGTAAATTATTGTTTGGCAAGCCATTAGGCTGCCAATAAAGGGCAACATAATAATTGGTAAAAAGTACTTTTTCATTGTATTAATATATTTTGATAATTAATTCCTGTCAAGTTTTTTCTGTCTTATTTATGTTTCATTTCAAATAAACTTAGGACAAATGTCGCTTATCAGGTCATTTAGTGTAATCAGCCTGCTAAGAAGAACGATCCGTTAGGGGCCAAAAAGGATCCGGGTGTTTTCGGCGGCCTGCCCGGCCAGCGCCGCAGGGTCCGTATGCCGAAGTTCCGCCGCCAGTTTGTATACCTCTTCTACCATCCCCGGATGGGCCGGCCTGCCCCGGTACGGAACCGGCGCCAGGAAGGGACAGTCGGTTTCCAAAAGCAGCCGGTCCGGGGGTACCAGGGTGCAGGCCTCCCGGATGTTCCCGGCGTTTTTGTAGGTCAGGTTCCCGGCAAACGAGATGTAGTACCCCAGGTCCAAAAAGGCCCTGGCCTCGGCGGGGCCGTATGAAAAGCAGTGGATTACCCCCCGCAGCCGGGGATACCCCGCCAGGATCCCGGCGGTTTCCTCCGGGGCATCCCGGGAATGAATGATCACCGGCAGGGCAAGCCCCTGGGCCAGCTCCATCTGCATCTCCATTAATTCCCGCTCCCCCGCCAAATCGGCCCTTTCTTCGTGATGATCCAGGCCAAATTCCCCCAGGGCGCATACGATCCCCGGGGGAGCGGCCCCTAGTTCCTCCGCCAGGGCAGGGACCAGCCTATGCCGTTCCCGGATTACCTGTCCATGGGGCCACAGACCGCTGGCAAAACGGACCTCCGGATACCGGGAAAAGGCGGCGATTCTTTTGTCCAGGTCCCCGCTTTTTAGGCTAACGTCGATGATCCTGCCAAAGCCCGTCCGGAAAAGTTCCGCAAGCAGGGTGTGCGCTTCCAGTCCCCGTTCTTCAAGTAAAGAAAGGTGGGCGTGGGTATCGGTGTATAAAATGGCGGCGCCCATACACAGGGTAAAATAAACCTAAAGGCCCCCTTTATCAAGCCGGTCTTGTGTGGTATTCTGGGAGCCAGTTGCACCGGTGGATTTTTTGTATATTCATGCAAAAATCCCGATAATCCGGCGTCCTTTTGCAGTTTGCAAGGCATAAAAATTCACTTTTGTGAATTTTTATGCAATGGTAAGGCGCGAAGCAACAAACTGCTAGTCTTAGCAGGGGTTTCATGCCCGGTCGTCCTGCGGCGGGGGATGTTCTTTGCATTGTACAGGGAGCGCACCATGCAGAATTTTGAGTATTATAACCGGACAAAAATAATCTTTGGAAAGGGTACGGAACAGGATGCGGGAAAAGAAACGGCCAAATATGCAAAGCGCATTCTTCTTCACCATTCCGGGGGCTCGCCGGTAAAAACGGGACTTCTTGACAGGATAAAAGACAGCCTTAAAAAAGCCGGAGTGGAGTGGGTGGAACTTGCGGGGGTGCTGCCCAACCCCAGGCTTTCCAAGGTCCGCGAGGGGGTGGAACTGGTTAAAAAAGAAAAGCTCCAGTTTATCCTGGCCGTGGGGGGCGGTTCGGTAATAGACTCCTCCAAGGGCATAGCCATGGGGGCCCTTTACGATGGGGATGTCTGGGATTTTTACGCCCGCAAAAAAACCGCCCGGGAGGCCCTGCCTGTAGCCACGGTCCTTACCATTCCGGCGGCGGGAAGCGAATCCAGCATCAGTTCCGTCATCACCAACGAGGAAGGTCCCTGGAAACAGTCGGTTAACGAAGAGTGTATTAGGCCCGTGTTTTCTATTTTAAATCCCGAGCTAACCTATACCCTGCCGCCTTACCAGACAGCCTGCGGAGTCGCCGACATGCTTGCCCATATAATGGAACGGTACTTTACCAAAGAACCCCATGTGGAACTAACCGACGAACTCTGCGAAGGGGCCATGCGGGCAATTATCAGAAATGCCAGGAGGATCTTTTCCGGCGGCGGGGAAGATTACAATGCCAGGGCCGAGATCATGTGGGCGGGTTCAATCGCCCACAACAACCTTCTGTCCACCGGCCGGATCGGCGACTGGGCAAGCCATGCCATTGAGCACGAGCTTTCGGCGGTTTTTGACATAGCCCACGGCGCGGGCCTTTCCATTATCTTTCCCGCGTGGATCCGGTACAATATCAAGGAAGATACCCCCAGGCTTGCCCGGTACGCCGCCAAGGTCTGGGGCGTTGACGGGGCCTACTACGATTATGAGCAGGCGGCCCTGGAGGGGGTCTTTAGGCTTAAGAATTTTTTCCGTTCCCTGGGGCTGCCGGTAAGCTTTGCCGATGCAAAGCTCGATCCTTCCAGGATTCCCGAAATGTCCAGGGGGGCGCTTAAATTCGGTTCCCTGGGGAATTACAGGACCCTTACTGAGAAGGATGTAGAAGCCATATACCATATAGCCGCCGGCTCCTAGCAGCCTGGTGCGCTTGTGGCTTTTTGCGCTTGATGCCGCAAAAAATCCCCGATTGTTGGGCTGCTTTCGGAGTTGGCAGGGCAAAAAATCGCCTGATCGGTGATTTTCTGAGGTTTTACGCACGGAGTGCGACAAAATTCTAGGGCGGCGGCGATTTCCGGGTTCTTTGCATTTGCCGGGGTGGTGGAATGGTAGACACCGGGGACTTAAAATCCCCTCTCCGCAAGGGGGTACGGGTTCAACTCCCGTTCCCGGCATAAGGAAAAAAATATGAAGGTACTTTTTATCGGCGGTACCGGGACCATAAGCGCCGCCATTAGCAGACGGGCGGTAAAGCTGGGCTGGGACCTGTGGCTTCTAAACCGGGGAAACCGTTCCCTTGAATCGTGGCATGCCCCCTCCGGGCCGGGAACGGTACATCCCATTAGCTGCGATATTTCCGACGAGGAGGAAGCGAAAAAAAAGCTTGCCCCCTTGAATTTTGACGCGGCCGCCGATTTTATCGCCTATACCCCGGAACAGGTTCAGCGGGATTACCGGCTTCTTAAGGGTAAGACCGGGCAGTATTTTTTTATCAGCTCCGCTTCGGCCTACCAAAAACCCCTGTCTTCCTGCTATGTCACCGAAGGAACCCCCCTGGCAAATCCCTACTGGGAATATTCCCGGCAAAAAATTGCCTGCGAGGATCTGCTGTGGAAGCTCTACCGGGACGAGGGATTTCCCATAACCATTGTACGGCCCAGCCATACCTACGATGAGCGGAGCGTTCCCCTGGGGGTACACGGCAAGCACGGCAGTTGGCAGGTGATCCGGCGGATCCTCGATGGAAAGCCGGTGATTATCCATGGGGACGGGACCAGCCTGTGGACCATGACCCACAATTCGGATTTTGCCCGGGCCTTTACGGACCTTGTGGGGAATATCCGGGCCCTGGGAGAGGCGGTGCAGATTACCTCCGGCGAGACCCTTTGCTGGAACCAGATATACCAGGCCATTGCCAATGCCCTGGGAAAGCCCCTTAAGGCGGTCCATGTTTCCAGTGAATTCCTTGCCCTGGCCGGGCCGGGGTATGACTTTTTAGGGGGCTTAACCGGCGATAAGGCGGTGTCGGTCCTGTTTGACAATTCCAAGCTTAAAGGGCTGGCCCCCCGGTTTTATCCCCGGATCCGGTTTGATCAGGGAATTCGGGACACCCTGGGGCATATCCTGACCCACCCGGAACTGCAGGTTCCGGACCCGGACTTTGATGCCTTTTGTGACAGGGTCATCGCGATCCGGGAAAGGGCCTTGAAGGAATTAACCGGTTAATGCCCGGGGGGTGTGGTTTCGTAGAGGGTATTTCCGTCCCTGGGAAGCTTGAAACTGCGCCGTCATGCCCCAAAACAAATCCAGCCGAAACCGCTGTCTTGAAAATGCCCGGTCCGTATGGTATATTTTAACCAATCTCCATATATAAGAGGTAAACCATGTCTTATAAAATCAACGATACCTGCGTTAACTGCGGGTCCTGCGACAGCGAGTGTCCCGTGGAAGCAATTTCCGAAAAGGACAATGCCCGCTGGATTGATCCCGCCAAGTGTCAGGACTGCGGCGCCTGTGCGGCGGTCTGTCCCACCGAAGCTATTTCCGCGGGGTAAAATTAAAAAAAAACTTGCCAGTGCCTTTCTGGTCCTCTTCTTCCTGGGCGGTTCCGGCCTTTACCAGGGATTGGAGGCCCAGGAGGCATATTCCTTCCCTTCTATTGAACGGCTTGATCCCCGGGATCCGGTCTTTAAACAGTACCTTTCCGATGTGGAGCTTGCCCGGCGGGCCCTTTTTGGGCAGGGCATAACTGCGCAGACTCAAAAAGATGTGACGGGGTTATTACGGATCTATAGCCACACCCCCGGGGAGGGGGATGATATTTTCCGTCTTGCGGCCCGGTGTAATGTCCCCTATGCGGCCCTGGCTACCCTTAACCGGGTCAGCCACCCCGGCATGTTCAAGGGTTCCGTGCTTTTGCCCTCGGCGCCGGGAATTTTTATCCCCGAATCCCCCTCCAACGATTTGGAACAGCTTTTAGCCCTGTCCCGAAGCGGAGAAAAGGGGGTGATCATCACGATCCGCCGGGATCGGGGCCCGGAACGGTTTCTGTTTTTCCCCGGGGAAGATTTTAGCCCCACCGAGCGCAGCTACTTTCTTAATTCGGGATTCCACTTTCCCCTGCGGACATACCGCATCACCAGCCCCTTTGGGATACGGCCCAGTCCTTTTACCGGAAGGCTCCAGAACCATAGGGGACTGGACTTGGCCGCCCCCATGGGAACGGAGGTATACCCCGCCAGGGAAGGGGTGGTGGCGGAAATGGGGACCGATCCGGTCTACGGCAACTACATTATTGTTGCCCATGATGGTAATTGGGTAAGCCTCTACGGCCACCTGGCTTCTTTTTCGGCGGTCCTCCATGGCAGGGTAACCAGGGGCAGTCCCATCGGCAAGGTGGGTTCCACCGGTCAATCCACCGGCCCCCACCTGCATTTTGAGCTGCGAAAGAACGGGACGGCCATGGATCCTTCCAAACTGTTATTTAGGAATTAAAAATTTTTAAAGAAAAAACGCCAGATTCCGATACATAAAGTGTCGGAGGTATAGTTCCCCTCCCAAATCACTATATTTCCGATATGCCTCAAGGGCGGGCCGGTAGGACTTCTGTTCGACCGGCCTTTTTTTTGACCCTCCCGGTTCCAATGTTCCATCCATGGGGCAGATCCCGTCCATGGCCGCCCTGCTTAGCAGACGGGGCCCATACCCCGAAGGGCTCCCGAATATCTTTTCTTGTGGAGCCAATCCCAAACTCTGTTGGTTTTGGGGAAACCTCCCTTGACAAAAAATATCCGCTGTTTCATCATAGTAGCATGAGGGGCTTTATTTTTATCCGCCTGGCGGCGGTTTTTGCGGTGCTTCTGGCGGGGCTTATTGGTGTCGGTCTGGGGCTGTCCATAGCCGTTACTGGAAACATCGAAAACGAAGAAAACTATAAACCCCTTAATCCTGCCCTTCCCACACGGATCTTTGATGCCTCCGGGGAATTAATTACGGAATTTTCCTCCGATGAGCGGCGGGAGCTTATAACCCTGGGGGAAATGCCCCGGCATTTGATCCTTGCCTTATTGGCCCGGGAAGATCCGGATTTTTACAACCACCGGGGCTTTAGTTTGAGGGCCATTGCCCGGGCGCTGGTGGGGGTTATTACGGGGAATTCCCTGGGGGGGGGCTCCACCATAACCCAACAGGTGGCGGGGACCCTTTACTGTGACCGCCGGGAACGGACCATAAAACGGAAGGTCAAGGAACTATGGTGGGCCCTTCAGTTGGAGCGGCGGTATACAAAGAACGAAATTCTGGAAATTTATCTTAATTATATGATCATGGGGCCGGGGACCTACGGGGTAGAAGCGGCCAGCAAGTATTTCTTTAACCACAGTGCCCGGGACCTTACCCTGGCCGAGGCGGCGGTGCTGGTGGTGCAGCTTTCCAGCCCCACCAACAACAATCCCATCCATAACCCCGACGAGGCCATGAGCCGTCAACGGCTGGTGCTGGATAAAATGGTGGAGTTGGGTTATGCCACCAGGGAAGAGGCGGATTATTCCTTTAAAGAATACTGGGATTCCTTCGATTATACCCGGGTGGGGGTTTCGTCCTATTTTTCCAAGGAAGATAAGGCCCCCTGGTTCAGCGAATATGTCCGCCGGGAACTGGGCGATCTTATGTACGGCGAAATGGATTATTACCGGGACGGATATTCGGTGGAAACCACCATGGATCTTCGCTTTCAACAGCTGGCGGAGGCAGAAATGGGCCGGGGAATTGCCGAGGCCAATGCCAAATACCAGAGCAGTTCCGGGTTTGGCACCGCCCGGGCGGAACGGATCTATGTACCCCTGGCCAATATGCTGTCCCTGGTCTTTAATCTGGAGGATCTGTATACCGGAGTAGAACATCAGGACGAAATAAAGGCCGTCAATAAATACAGCAAGCAGCTTAATCCCACGGTGGACATGCTTTCGTTGGTCTTTGACATTCCCGAATTTAAACCCATTAGTGCCAAGGGCTACCAATGGCTTAAATCCGTTACCGAAGAAAGCGTGGTGGAGGGGGCCCTGGTGGTGCTGGAGAACGATACCGGCCATATCAAGGCAATCGTGGGGGGATCCCAATACAGCGAGACCAACCAGCTTATTAGGGCGACCCAGGCTAAGGTAATGCCCGGCAGTGCCTTTAAGCCCCTGTATTATTCCGCCGCCATCGATTCCCGGGAATTTACCATGTCCACCCTTATTTATGATTCGCCGATGTTGTTCACCACCGCCACCGGGGAACCCTATATACCCAACAACTACCAGGGAACCTGGCGCGGTCCGGTGCTGTTGTACGAGGCCCTGGGGCTTTCCCTTAATATACCGGCCCTTAAGGTATTAGACGGTATCGGCTTTGATGCGGCCATTGACCGGGCGGCTATTCTTCTGGGGATCACCAACACCGAAGAAAAGATCCGTACTTTTCCCAGGGTATACCCCATGGGCCTGGGGATCATAGCGGTGTCGCCCCTGTCCATGGCCAGGGCCTTTGCGGTCTTTGCCAACCAGGGCCGGGCAGTTACCCCCTATGCCATTAAAACCGTGGAAGATAGGGACGGGAAGATTATTATCGACTATGCCGGGGAGGTACAGCGGGATCTGGAAAGCATGGGCACCGGCATCCAATTGATCTCTCCCCAGAATGCCTACATGATGACCCGGCTTTTAAGTAAGGTTATTGAAATGGGAACCCTGGCTTCCGGCGCCGGATACGGGGCAAAGCTTAATGTAAGGGACGACAAGGGAATTGTGTATCGCATCCCCGCGGGGGGCAAGACCGGTACCAGCCAGAACTGGTCCGATGCCTGGGCTGTGGGCTTTACCCCCTACTACACCATAGCGATTTGGTTTGGTTTCGATAAGGGAGGAAATTCCCTGGGGATGAATGTCTCCGGCGCTTCCTTGGCCGGTCCTATCTGGGGAAACCTGATGCAGGAATATAATCAGGGCCTGCCCCGGCGGGATTTTCCCAGGCCTTCGGGGATAGTGGATGTTACCGTATGCCGGTCCTCGGGGTTGCTGCGGAACGCGGCCTGTCCGCCGGGCATAAGCCTTAGCTTCCTCGCGGGGACGGCCCCAACGGATTACTGCGATCAGCATGGGGTTGCCCTGGACTTGCCCGGGGGGCTTAATACACTGCGGATTCCCGGCGGAAACGCCCCCTCTTCTTACAGGATGCCCACCGTTCCTCCGGAATTGCAGGCTATTATGGACAGAACCTTTGATTCCCCGGAGACGGAACCGGAAATTCCCGCTTGGGATCCGCTTTCAGATTAATGCCGGTTTTTCTTACCCGCATTAAAAAAAAGATAGAAGATCTAATTAATAAAACCGGCTTTGGGATACAAACCAAGCTGATTATCATTTTTGTCGTCATTAAGGTTATTCCCCTGATTCTCCTTACCCTTATGGCCTGGAAGCAGGCGGCCAATCTGGGAAAGGCCCTGGAAGAACGGAGCAGGGAATTAGCCGCCGCCGCAGGCAGGGCCCTGAGCAATACCGGCGAAATTGCCGTAAACGATTCCGTGGCGGCCCTTAACGCCGGTGCTATCACCGAAATTGAACGGATGAGTACCGACTTGGCCATGCGGGTGGCGAATTTTCTTTATGACCGGGACCGGGACATCCGCTATGTTCAAGGCCTGGTCCCCTCCGAAGGGGCCTACCGGCTTTTTCTTCAGCATAAACTGGGGACCCTGGTAAAACAACGGGAATGGGTACTTTCGCCGGATCAAAGCCATTGGATCCCCAGGGATCCCTTAAAACAGGGAATTGTTACTTCATCTTCCAACAGGGAAAACGATACGGGATACCGCAGCAGGGGGGCGGATCTGTTTGAAACCGAAGAACGGCCCCTGTTTTTGGAGGCCACCTTCGTCGATCTTTCGGGAAATGAATTGATCAAGGTCAGTACTACTCCCGGATGGGACCGGACCCTGCGGAATGTTTCCAATAAGCGCCATACCTATGCGGGTTCAGAAAGCTACTGGAACGAACTGGCAAAATTGCAGCCGGGGGATATCTATGTATCCGACGTAATCGGAGAATATGTCCGATCCCGCCTAATCGGAATGTACAACCCCGCCAATGCGGCGGAACGGGGCCTTCCCTGGCAGCCCCGGGAAGAGGCCTATGCGGGCCGGGAAAACCCCAATGGCAGACGGTTCAAGGGAATTATCCGCTGGGCTGCCCCGGTGGTAAGGAACGGGGTGAGGATAGGGTATGTAACCCTGGCGCTGGATCACGATCACATTATGGAATTTACAGATCGCATAACCCCCATGGAAGAGCGGTATGTGGAAATGCCCAGCGCCTATGAAGGAAACTATGCCTTTATCTGGGACTACCGGTGCCGCAGCATCTGCCATCCCCGGCACCATTCCATTGTGGGCTATAACAAAGAAACCGGCGAGCCGGAAGTGCCCTGGCTGGAAGAAAGCATCTACCGTGCCTGGCAGGAGAGCGGAAAACCCTATGGGGATTTTATTAAGGATGTTCCTGTTTTCCAGGACCAAAGCCGGAATAAACGGCCCGCGCCGGAACTGACCGCCGCTGGTCTGGTGGGCCTGGACGGACGGTATTTGAACAATGCACCCCAGTGTACCGGGTGGTTTGACCTAACCAGGGAAGGGGGCTCCGGTTCCTTTCTTATTCTATGGAGCGGAATCTGGAAGCCCAACACCGCCGCTGCCATACGTTACTATACGGGCAATTACGGAAAGACAAAACGGGGTTTTGGATTTGTGGCGATAGGCGCGGGGCTTGAGGATTTTCAGCGCCCCGCACTGGAAACAAAAAAAGTTCTGGACCAGGTAATTGCCCGGGCCAATACGGAACTGACCCAGGCCAGCCATGAAACCCAGCAGCTTATTTCCCGGCACCTTTTTATCACCACGGCTTCTCTGGCCGGATCCGCGGGGATCATGATAATTCTGGTGGTATTTATCGCCTTTTGGATGGCCAATATATTAACCCGGAGCATAGACAGGCTTATCGCCGGTATATCGCGGTTCCGTTCCGGAGAACGGCAGTTTCGCTTTAAGGCCCAGGAAAAGGACGAAATTGGAGTGCTGGCAAATTCCTTCGATGAAATGGCGGACAGCCTAAATGCCTCCGTCGGAGGGTTTCTTGTTATAATTGGGATGGACCAGAAGCTTATTTATGTGAACGAACTGGGCCTTAAGGCAATGAACCGCAGCTTGGAGGAAATACAGGGCCGGCCCTATGCGGAAATAAGCATTTATCCCAATGGCAGCCCCAGCGATCCCATCGCGGCGCTGTTGGAGGGCCGGAAAGCAGAAACCCTTTACCTGCCGGAAACAAAAAGATATGTCCGGGGAAGTGCCACCTGGCTTGTCAATAAGGGGGGTGAAAAAACCGGATACGTTATTACCACCACCGATGTCACCGACATGGCCCTGGTTCAAAAACAACTGGAAAAGGCAGTGGCAGAGGCAAACCAGGCAAATCAGCACAAGGGGGACTTCCTGGCCCGCATGAGCCACGAGATCCGCACCCCCATGAACGCCATCATGGGGATGACAAAAATCATCGAAAAAAAATTGGAGGACCGGAAGGATCTAAAGGCCGATGTCCGGCAGATAGAGGTGGCTTCCCAGCATCTTTTAGGGCTTATTAACGATATTCTTGATCTATCCAAAATTGAAGCGGGGAAAATAGAGTTAAACTATGAAGATACAGATTTACTAAAACTTGTCCGGACGGTGGAAGTTATGGTGCGGCCCCGGTGTGAAGAAAAAGAAATATCCCTGGAAACGCATTTTGAATTTTCCACCCCCGCATACTTTCGCCTTGATCCCCTGCGGCTTCGTCAGGTTCTTATTAACCTTTTGGGAAATTCCATCAAATTTACCCCCCAGGGCGGCGCCATAGTATATTCTGTGGTAGAAAAAGAAAAGCGGGACGAAAGTGCAACGATCTGTTTTTCCATTAAAGATACGGGCATAGGTATTTCAAAGACCGCACAACTTTCGCTTTTTAAGCCCTTCGAGCAGACGTCGGCGGATATTTCAAAACGGTACGGAGGGACCGGCCTGGGACTGGCCATTTCCCGGAATATAGTTAATTTATACGGCGGCGAAATTACCGTGGAAAGCGATGAAGGAGCCGGAAGTGCCTTTAGCTTTACCCTGGTGCTTAACACCTGCCCGGTTACGGAAGAAACCCCGGTACCCCAGGATCTTTCCCAAAAGCTTACCGGTAAACGGGCCCTTCTGGTGGACGATGTGCCGATTAACCGGATGATCCTGGCAAGCCTGCTGGAAAATACGGGGCTGGCCATCGACGAAGCCCAGGACGGACAGGAGGCCCTGACGCTTTTCCGGGAAAGTCCCGAGAACACCTACGACATAATCTACATGGATGTACAGATGCCCAACATGGACGGCTACGAAGCATCCCTGGCCATACGGGCCCTGGACAGGGGGGATGCGCAGTCCGTGTCTATCGTTGCCCTAACCGCCAATGCATTTAAGGAAGACAGAGCCCGGGCCCTGGCAAGCGGCATGAACGCACACCTGGCGAAACCCATAGAGGTGGATAAATGTTTAGAAGTAACGTTCCGTCTCTTAAAGCCCTAAATTGCGGCCACAGTTGCTTGCCAAAAACTGAAGTTTTGGGAGAGCCCCTTGCTTTAGGGTTTTTTCTACGAGCAGCTGCATAGGGGCAAAGAATCAACCGGCTTTGCCAGGTGGCCGTCCATGCCGGCGGCGATGGCTCGTCCATGTCCTTTTAGGAGGCATTGGCGGAAAGGGCTATTATCGGGACCCTTGCCGCATCGGGGCGGTCCAACCTTCTTATTCGCCGGCTTTTTTTCGTTTTCTGTCATGCCGGCTGTTTAGGATAACATAAATGATGGGAATTACAAAAAGGGTCATAAGGGAAGAGACCGTAAGGCCCCCCACAAAGGTTTTGCCGATGGGCTGGATCGTATCCGCCCCCTGGCCGGGAAAAAACGCCACCGGGACCATGCCCAGGATGGTGGTTAGGCTGGTCATAAGGATAGGCCGGAGCCTGCTCCGTCCCGCCTCTATGCAGGCATCCCGGACCTTCATGCCCCGGACCCGCAGGGTATTGGTACTGTCCACCAGCACTATGCCGTTGTTAACCACCACCCCCACCAGGGCCACCACCCCTATCACCGAAAAAAGAGACAGGGGCTGGTTGTCGAGTTTATAGATCCAAATAACCCCTATGGAAAGGAGGGGGATCGTAAAAAAAATAATTAGGGGATCCACAAAGGATTCAAATTGACTGGCCATGACCCCCAGGACCAGCAGAACCGCCATTATGATAATAAACAAATACCGGCTTAGGAAGGATCGTACCTCCGCGGCCTCTCCCAGAAAACGGACCGTTACCCCCTCCCGGTGTACCAGGTTATCGTTTATGGTACCGGTTAGAATTTTCTGGAAATCCGTGACCGCAATACCCTGGGGAAGATCCCCGGTGATCCGCAGGACCCGTTCCCGGTTTTCCCGGCGAATTGACGACGGGGCCCGTCCTTCGCTGATCCGGGCCAGGTTGGAAAGGGGGATCCGGTCGCCGTTGCGGCTCATAATAAAAATTGCATCCAGATTGGGAAGCCCCTGCCGGTCCTGTTTCTGCAGTATTACTTCGATGCCGGTAAGGGTATCCCCCGTTGTCATGGACGCGGGGGTGGTTCCGTTCATTGCGGCCTTTACTTCCTCCGCCGCGGCGGATACGGAAACCCCCAGGGCGGCGGCCCGGTCCCGGTCAATTTCGATGTTAAGCTGGGGAGCCCCCTCGTCCAGGTTAATTTGGGGATTTTCCACCTCCGGCAGGCGGCGGCTAAGAATTCCCATAATGTCATTGGCCGTTTCCATAAGTTGTTTGTAATCCCTGGAACTAAGGGCTATCTCCACCGCTGAACCGGAACCCATGCCCCGGCCGGCCCGGAAGGCAAAGCTTGCGCCGGCCACGGAAGATGCATAGCCGCTGAGCTTGCGCTGTATGGATTCGGGGGTATCCCTCTGCAATGCCGGGGGCGGCAGGGTAATTTGAATGGACCCTTGGGTATTGCCGCTGCGCCGGGCGGTAAGCACAATATTGGTATACCCCTCCACCTGTTCTTTGACCAGTTCCTCCAGTTCCCGCAGGACCTTTTCGGTATGTTCAATCGTAGAACCCCGGGGAAGGGATACATTGATAGTTACATTGTCATCGGTACGGGTACGGACAGACATGTTCATCCCTATGCCGGAAAACTGCATAAGGGAATAAATAAGAATAAGCCCCGTAAGAAAAAGGATAAGAAAACGGTGATCCAGACAGTAGTTTAGGACCCTTGTATAGCCCCCGTCCAGGCGGCGGAAAAAGGTTTCCATCCCTTGGTCTATCCTTAGCAGAAACCGGTTCTTTAGGGGCCGCTGCCTGCGGGTATCCAGGCGAAGCAGGGGGCCGCAGAGGACCGGTACCAGGGTCACGGCCACCACCAGGGAACACAGCAATGAAATAACCACCGTAAAAATAAGATCACTAAAAAGCTGGCCGTATGCTTCAAGGTCGTTTTTGTAAATGATCATGGGAATAAAAACACAGATGGTGGTGGCGGTGGAGGCGGTAATGGCCCGGATCATTTCGCGGGTTCCCAGGATTGCCGCCACCGATGGTTTGGCCCCCCGTTCCCGGTAGTTATGAACATTTTCCAGGATCACAATGGAAGCGTCCACGGTCATTCCCAATCCAAGGATAAGCCCCGTCATGGTAAGCAGGTTTAAGGTAAAGCCAAAGATCGCCATGCACATAAGGGTTAGGAATATGGAAATAGGTATGGACAGTCCTATAATAAAGGTTCCCTTGATGTTCCTAAGAAATAAAAACAGGATCGCCATTGCCAGGATTGCCCCCTGGATAGCGTTGCCATAGACCTGGTTTAGGGTGGCGTTTATCATGGAGGTGTTGTCAAAAAGGACCGCCAGGGAAATACCCCGGGGAATGTTGGCGTTGATCTCCTCTATGGCGGCCTTGACCCTTTGCGCCACCTGGATCTGGTTGCTGTCGCTTTCGCTGGTTACTTGGACGTACACTCCACTCTGGCCGTTCACATAGACCCTGGCGGCATTTTCATTGTACCCCAGGGAAATGTCCGCCACATCCTCGAGCCGTATGATCTGAAACCGGCTTTGTCCTTCGGTGCCGGGGACGCTTACCGTTTTAAGGGCCAGGCGCTTTACCTCGGCAATATCCGAAAGTTCCTGGGTGGTCATAAGCTGGTATTCCCGCTGGCCCCGGATTAGGCTGCCCCCGGAGGAAAGGACATTCTGTCCCCGGAGGGCGGCGCTGATGTCGCTTAGGCCCAGATTAAAGGCCGCCAGGCGGTTTAAAGAAACTTCTACTTTTACAACCCTGGTGGTTCCCCCGGTAACTTCCGCCGCCGCGACCCCCTCGATCCGTTCCAATTCCGCCTGAATTTGGTCCTCCGCAAACTGCCGCAGCTGATCCGGCGGGTAATTGCCCCGGACCACCAGGCGCATGATGGGCATGGCGGACATATCAAAGCGCCTAACCGTGGGACTTCCCGCCCCGTCGGGAAGGGAATTGGAAAGGCGGTTAACCAGGGTTTGGGCGTCGGTGACCGCATCGTCCATGTCGGTGCCGTAGGCAAATTCCAGGTTAATAAAGCTCGACTCAAAAGATGAATTGCTGGTTATCCGGGTTAAACCCTTAGAGGTGGACAGGGCCTTTTCCAGGGGGTCGGTAAGGTTCCGCTCCACATCCTCTGGTCCCGCGCCGGGGAAGGAGGTAAAAACCGACAGGACCGGTCTGGCATTGGAGGGATACAGATCCACCGCGATGCGGGGGACCAAGGTTACGGCCACTCCCAGAACCAGGCCGTACAGTACCACGATGGTTACCGGCCGCTTTACCGAATATTCCGAAATTGACACGGCTACTCCACCACCCTAACGGGGTCCCCGTCGGTAAGAAAATTCTGTCCCGCAATAACCACCGGCTCCCCCGGTTCAAGGCCGGAAAGGACCTCCACCATGGCTTCGCTTTCAAGTCCCAGGCTTATTTCCCGGCGCCGGGCTGTGGCGGATCCCGGGGGGACCACAAATACAATCCAGGAACCGTAGGTGTTTATCAGCGCATCCCGGGGAATTACCGGCACGTCCACCTTGGTGTTGGTTACGAGGCTTACGGTGGCAAACATGCCCGCCATAATGCGGGGATCAGGACGGCCCCCCGGGGGGCTTACAAACCGGAGCCGGATCCTCATGGTCCGGCTGGCAGGATCCAAGACCGGGCTTAGTTCGTCCACCTCCGCGGGGAACTGTTCATCCCCCATGGCTTCAAAACTAATCTGGGCAGGAAGGCCCCGGCGCATAAACACCGAATACCGCTCGGGCACATAGGTTTCCACCTTTAATTCCGAAAGATTTCCGACCACGCAGATCACCGTCCTGGATTCCAGGGTGTCCCCCACGTTGGCCGGCACGGACAGGACCGCCCCGGAAACGGTGGATGTGACGGGATTGGGAAAGAAGGGATCCCCCGGCCGGGAGGGATCCACCAGGGCAATTACCTGTCCCCGGTTAACCCGGTCTCCGGGCCGTACCCGCAGTTCCGTAAGCTTCCCCGGCATGGAAGGATAAAGTGATACCTGGGAGGAGGAAAGGACATCCCCGTTTACGATCAGGGAATTTTCCACCGTCCCCAGGGTCACTTCCGTCAGGCGCACCGCCGTCCCCCCGCCGTTTCCCCCGGCGCCGGGCCCTGCTCCGGAAGCGCCGTTTCCTGCGGCGCCGGGCCTTACCCCCGGAGCGCCGTTTCCCCCGGGCTGTTCCTGTGCGGCGGAAGTTTTCCGGACACTTGTCTGGGCGGGAAGAAAGTTCCGGATCACATGGAATGCCATAAGGACCAGGGTGACCATGATTAAAAAAATCAAAAACACCGTTAGCCTGTTCTTTGTAATAAGTTTCACCACTGTCCCCCGTAACTCAACTTAAGACCCGGTCCGAAGATGGAGCAGTTGATCTTCTTCAATATTAAGGATCGATGCAAGATCCAGGATAAGGATCCGATAGGCCAGTTCGCTTTCAAATTGCTGCTGCCGGGCTTCGGTTAACCTGTGGCGGATGGTTTCGAAATCAAGAAAATTCATTGTGCCCATTCTATGGGCCTGTACCGCCAGATCGTAGGCCCGCTGGGCATAGTCCGAGTTAAGCCGGGCCGTTTCTACCTCTGTCCAGGTGGTTTCAATCCGTTCCGTATAGCTGCGTATTTCCCGGCGGGCGGAATTTTCCGCATCCTGAAGGTCCAGCCGGGCCTTTTCGTATTCTACCCCGGCTTGTTTAAAGGTCTGATCCTGCCGGGACCGGGGTATCCAGGGATCCAGGGGGATGGTTACGGATACGTCTCCGCTCACCGAATCGTCAAAACCGCCGGCTTTGGAGACCCCCCAGGATGAGGAAAAATTTACCGAAGGCCCCTTGGTGGAAAGGGCCGTTTCGTTCCGCAGCACCCGAAGCCGGTCAAGTTCGGCACGCCGGGCTTGCAGTTCCGTATGCCGGGGCAGGTACAGGGTAATAAGCGCCTCCGGGTCCGGGGCAATTTTGGAAATTTCCACAGCCCCTTCCAGGCTTATCCCCGGCTGGTCTTCTATTCCCAGGGCTGCAAGAAAATCCCGTAATTGCAGGCGGTATTCGGACAGGGCCTTATTGTGGGCCAGCCGGGCCTTTTCTGTGCTAAGGCTGGACGAGAGAAATTCAAGTTCCCCTATGTAGCCGTTTTGACGGGCAATACGATCCCGTTCCAACTGTTCCACCGCCAGGCTCATGGTCCCCTCCAGCACCTCAAGGTATTTTTTTTGGGTTAAAAGGGAATAAAAGGTTTTGGAACTGGCTAGTACCAGCTGCCGCCGGGCCCGGTCATGGTCCGCCAGATTTTTTTGATAGGTCAGGGAAATTTTTTTCATGGTATAGGGGAGGGCGGCGCTTAAACCCAGAGAGAGGCGGAGACCGGCGGAAAGGGAGGGATCTGTCCTGGGGGCAGTATCGTGCAGGGGAAACCTGTGGCCCATGGAACCGCTGGCGCTAAGGGAAGGAAGAACCTGGGCCCAGAGGTTTTTAGCCTGGATCCGGCTTAACTCCAAATCCAGGGCCGCTTTTTTTAGGTCCAGGCTGTTTTCTTCGGCACGTTGACAGGCCTCTTCCAGGGTTATTACCCGGACTGGACCGGGATCTGCCCGGAGGATCAGGGCATTACACAGGAGTGACAGGCACAGTAGAATTTTTAGCTTCATTTTGATCCTATACAATTGTATAAGCAAAAATCGTACCAAGTGAAGGGACCATCGCGTAGAATTATCCGGAAATTTTACTTTCCGGGCAATATGCGCTAAGAATATCCGAAAACGCCGTTTTGCAGGGATAGTTTAACCACCACCGGTACAGTGGGTGTTTTATTCGAAAGTCTGGTTTAATACCCCGGAGCTCTGCTCCGGCTCAAACAACGCAACGCTTACAAAATTTGGTACAATTCCACGCCGCTGTATAACGGCGCATAAATCTTTCTTCTA
>JAISLT010000010.1 GCA_031277165.1 Spirochaetaceae bacterium | reverse complement strand
CCCTGCTTGACAGGCCGGTGATTGAAAACACCAAACAGGCCAGGCAGAAAATTGTAAATGCCATAATTGCCGTTGAAAAACATTTCAAAAAAGGAAGGATTCCCGCGGATTTGGAAGTTATGAAGGATTAGGATGATATGAATTTTGTCGCCATTGACTTTGAAACAGCCAAATACTCGCAGGAAAGCGCCTGCTCGGTGGGGCTGGTAAAATTCCTCGACGGGAAGGCGGCGGATACCTTTTATTCCCTGATACGCCCGCCGTCACTGTACATCCGCCCGGACTTTACCGGGATCCACGGCCTTACCGTTGATGATGTTCGGGACGCGCCGAATTTCGCCGAGGTATGGAAAACCGGAATCCTGCCTTTTACCGGCGGCCTGCCCCTGGCGGCCCACAACGCGGTCTTTGACATGGGCGTACTCAGGGCGGCCCTTACATGGTACGAACTGCCCATGCCGCAGCTGGAATATTTTTGCACCCTTGCTTTGGCCCGGGCCGCCTGGCCGGAACTGGAATCCCATGCCCTTCCCAGCCTGGGGGAACACTTCGGCATTGCCTACGATGCCCACAATGCCCTGGCGGACGCCAGGACCTGCGGGATCATAGCCTGCAAGGCGGCGGAAAAATACGCCCGTGGTAATGTGCGGGATGTACTTACGGCCGCGGGAACAAAGATGTCCGGCTTCCCCTAAAAAAAGTTCCTAACTTTCATGCCCTTCGGCCAGGACTTTTACCAGGGAATAAACCGCCTCAAGGTCATTGTTGTCAAAGAAGAGCAGCTTGGCAAGAGGGGCTTTTATAAAAATGGAGAAAATCGTCTTGCTCATTGTATGACCATCGAAAAAAATACATCAAAAGTTTTCAGGTATTCATCGCAGGAGTTCGCCGCCTGTGTAAGGACACAAGAAACCCCCATGCCTAAAAAACATCCCCCCAAAAGAAATCATCACCCGTTCATCCGCCGCCGAGTACCTCCCCTTTGCTGCCGCCACCGGGGACAATCCGCAGTCCATCGAGATGCGGTATCAGGACGAAAATATCTGGTTACGTTGGTATTTACGGTATGGCAATATTTTACTCGATTACAAGGTAATTACTCCGCCATCCATCTATGGGCCCCGCAGTACTCATCGTACAGGGCCAGGATCTGGCTTCTGGCGGCGGTTCCGGTGGTACCGATCACCTGAATTGTAACGGAAGCAGCCATGTTGCCCACAAAGGCCGCTTCTTTGGGGGAAGCTCCGCAGCAAAGGGCGGAGACAATCCCCGAGGAACAGGCGTCCCCGGCGCCGACAATGTCAATCGGAATATCCGGGTCCAGGGGAATGGCCGGGACCAGAACGGGTTTGCCCCTTTCCAGCGTCATCACTCCCCTGGAACCGCAGGAAATAAAGGCCGGCCGGCCGGTACGTCCCGCCAGATCCATAAGGCACTTTTCTATTAGTTCCAGGTTTGCCGCCGTTTCCGGTGCGGCGCCGGGATAAAAGAGCTTTAGCGCCTCGATATTGTTACATTTAACGATCATGCTGCGGAAATGTCCGATAAAAGAACGGGAATCCGCATAGAGAACAAGATCGGGATACCGTTCCCCAACTTTGGCCAGTTCCTCCCGAATCCGGGGGCTAAGTACTCCACAGCCTTCACAGCTAAGCTGATCCAGCGCTATAAGGGCATCTACCTTGGGAACGGCCGTCCAAATGGAATTGATAATTGTATCCTCCAAATCCCGGGGGGTAGGGTTTGTATTTTTGTGATCCAGCCGGTGGGTTTCCTCAAGGCCGTTTTTCCGGCGAAAGACCGGTTTGGTATATGTGGGGGTCATCACTTTACCGCTGACGGCAAGAAACCCGGTGTCAACCCCCAGTGCCTTAAGGATCCGGAGCATTTCAAAGCCTTCGCCGTCATCCCCCAGAAATCCCAGGGCGTACAATGTTCCCGCTTCCAGCGCCGCCAGGTTCGACAACACCGTCCCTGCGGCTCCGGCATAACAGCGTTTTTCCACCACCTGATAAGCGGTAAGGCCGGTTTCTACCGAAGGTTCATCCAGGGTGCGGTCAATCTCCAGCCACTTGTCCAGAAAAAAATCCCCCACCACCGCAATCCGAAGCCCGGAAAAACGGTTCAGCAATTCCTCAAGTCTTCGGCGTTCCATGGTTTACCTTCCTGCGCCGGGTTTCCGGGAAAAACCCGAGGCCAGCAGTTTCGCCGCCAAAGCAGGGACGGTATCCCGGTGATCGCCCTGAACGTAATACCCCTCGCCGCCGTCCGCCACGGTCCGCGCCAGAATGGTTTTCCAGGGGCGGAAATAGTACCGCGGATCCGCCTTGGGGGGAGTTTCCTGAAGGTTCTGCCCTTCCAGGGCATGAAGATCAAACACCGCGGTGGTAAAGTTTGTTATTTTTTTGCCCCCCTGGTGGGCCACATTGCGGGCCATGGCAAGGCACTTTAGGTATACCTCGGGGCCGATAACGGCGGAGCCAAAGTTAAGAAACACCCCCCCCTCCAGGTTCTGCACGGTCCTGGCATAGATAAGAAAATCCGTATAGCTGGCCCGGCCCAGGGCCGCTCCGTCGCAGTTGGGGTGTTCGTGTACAATGTCGCATCCCACCCCCACATGCACCGTCACCGGAACCTGCATGCGAAAACCGCCGGCAAAGAGGCTGCAGTGCCGGTAGGGAAACCTGTGTTCTTCTATATACTTTCCTATGGCTTCGCCGAATCCAAGGCCGCCGCCCTGGTTTACCGCGTCGTTAAAATATTCATCTTCGGTCCACAGGCCAAACTGCCCCTCGCTGATATACTTTGCCACGCTTTCGGTGGTAGCGCCGATTTCGGCAAACTCAAAATCGTGGATAGCCCCGGCGCCGTTCAGGGCAAAATGGGTAACAAGACCCCGTTCCATTAATTTTAGAAGATAGGGGGCGGTTCCGGCGCGGATCACATGGGCGCCCATCATCATAAGAACCGCGGCGTTTTCTTCGCGGGCCCTAAGTATCTTTTCGCAGAGGATGTCAATAACCGGGTGGGTAAAACCGGGCCTATGGACGGCGGGATCCAGCATCATCGAAATATCCAGATCATGAATTCTATCGGCCAGGGGAAGCCGCCGTAATTTTGATCGATCAAATTGTTCAAAGGGCATTTTTCCCTCCTCCTTTTAAAAGCGCGCAAAGTCCATCGGACCAAAGGTCCGCAGCAGCCCGGTAATCGTGGTTTGATGGCTTTTCAACGAAAAAGCCATCAAAATCTACCAGTGCAACGGGCTCCCAGGGCTTTTATCGAATAAATACTCCATTAGTTTTTGCGTCCCGGTAAAGTCCGGTATAATAATGTCGGCGCCGGAACGTATAAGCCTGTTCCGTTTCCACTGATCAATTCCGCACCGCTTTACTTCGTCCGTGGCAACGCCGCAGGCAAAGCCCCCGGCGTCCTTAAGGTTTTCTATTTCGACGTATCCGTCGCCGAATCCCAGGAGTTCCCGGCCCTGGAGTTGATTCTCCCGGATAATCCGTTCAATCACCATTTTCTTTGAGAAGGATCTGTAGTTATCCTGGGCGCCGTAAATGCCCGCAAAAAAATGATCCACCCGCAGCAGGGCCGCTTCCTGCTTGACATATTTCTCGTCGGTTCCGCTGGCCAGGTACATCGTTACCCCCCGGTCCCGCAGGGCCTCCAGGATGCTAAAGCTGCCGGGAACCACATGGTTCACCGCGGCGGAAGGATCCTGTTCCAGTTCGGCGATACGGCCTGCGATGCGAAGTTCCAGCCGCCGGTGGTATTCGGCCTTGTAGTCCCGCGGATCCAGGGCTTTTCCCCCAAGCCGGGCGGCCCTTTCGGCCAGTTCTATGCACTGGTAAATGGTCTGCTTGCCGGTGTTAACGTACACAAAATCCCGGACGGTTTCGGCCAGTTCTTCCCGGGGTATATGTAAAGCCCCCGGACAGGACGCCAGTTCGCCGGTAAAATAGGGAACCATGATCTGCTGCCACCCCTCCCTGATAAGGCTGATGGTGCCGTCAAAATCAAAAACCGCAAACCGGAACTTTCCCCGGGGAGCCTGGGTATTCACCACTTCAATAAACCACGGATCGCCCTTTGCCATTATATTCTAACTTCCTTAGCCGGCTCCCCGAAGATCTTTCCGGAGCGTTTCAAAGAAAACCTCCTGTACCAGCATTTCGGCGGCGCCCACGGCGCCGGAATTTTCCCAGGGCAGGACCCGTATTGTTACCGGCTCCCCCTTGATCCGGTTTAAAACACCGGCCTTTAGGCGATCAAAACATTCCCCGGGGGCAGTGGCAAACTCCCCTTCAAAAATAATCATCCGGGGATCCAGAATATTTACCAGGTTGATCACCGCTGAAACCATATAGTCCACCGCCCTGTTTACAACGGACAGGATAAGGGGGTCTTTCTGCCGGTACGCCGCCCAGAGGGCATCCCGGGTGGGGCCGCCGCTTTGACCGTAAACCGCAGGATCAAAGCGTCCCTCCTCCATGGCGGCGTGTACCTGTTCCAAAATGGCCCGGAACGAAGCATACACCTCAAGGCAGCCCCTATTGCCGCAGATGCAGAGCGGGCCCGAAGGATCTACTATGGTGTGGCCGATTTCCCCCGCGGCCCGGTGATCCCCGTAATAGAGCTTTCCATTTAACAACAGGGCGCTCCCGATGCCATAGGACCAGCGGATAAGGACCACATTGCCGGCACAGGCCATCTTATATTCCTCCGGCGGCATACTGTTAAAATGGGTCATCAACATGCAGTCCGGGTCGTGAAAAACAGCGGCGGGCACTCCGAACCGCTCCTTAATAAGCTCCGCCATATTCCCGGGAAAGACGCCGGTAAAATGGTAAACCGACAGGGGCTTTCCGGGTTTTGGATTGATAAGACCGGGCATGGAAAAACCAATCCGCTTAATTTCCCCGGGTGTTTTAACTTTGTGGAACAGCAGTTCCGCCAGGGTGATTATGTTTTTAAACACACCGGCGGCATCCCGGTTTTTTAAGTCTACCGCCGCACTGTAAAGGAGGTGACTGTCCAATGCAGTCACCACGGCGGATAAACGGTTCATCTGGACATCCATGCCCAGGATCCAATTCTTCCTGCGGTTAACGGCATAGGAACTGGGATTCCTGCCCTTGTGTATTCCCCGGGGACCGGCATATTCGACAATCACCTCATCCGCCAAAAGCCGGGCCGTATATGTGGAAATACTGCCCCAGGAAAGCCCCGTATGCCTTTGCAGTTCCTTCTTGGCAAGGGGCCCGTACCGGCGTATATAGTCCAACACCCGGTACAGGCTGCTTGCGGCGCCGGCAGCATTGGCCTTTACGCTCACCCCCTTTACCGGACCTATTTTCTGCGGATATTTTTCCGTATATCAAAACCGACGGCGGCTATGATGATAAGTCCCTTAATAATGTTTTGCCAATAGGGGTTAACGCCGATAAACGTAAGGCCGTAATTGATAATGCCAAATACAAAAACCCCCAGGATCATGCCGGGGATGGTGCCGATACCACCGGTGTTGGAGACGCCCCCCACCACACAGGCGGAAATGGCGTCAAATTCATAGTTAAGACCATAGGCCGAAGTGGCCCCCCCCGTGCGGCTGCATTCCAGAAAACCGGCAATGCCATAAAGGGCCCCCGCCAGGGTATAGACCCCGATAAGGTTCAGATCAACCCGGATGCCGGATACCATGGCCGATTCCTGGTTTCCCCCCACGGCGTACACGTTACGCCCAAACCGCAGTTTCGACAGAACAAACCAGCAAATACCGCAGATAATTAAGGCGATGATGATAATAACCGGTATGCCCAGCCCCTGGATCAACCCCGACCCCAGATAGGTGATGCTTGGCTTAACGCCCCCAATGGGCTGGGATTTGTTGGGGGGAATATCAAAGTACAGCAGGTTGATCCCCCATGCCATTATCTGGGTTCCCAGGGTAACAATAAAGGGAACGATTTTAAACTTGGCTATGACAAAACCGTTAAAGAAACCCAAAAGCGAAGCGGCGAACACCGCGGCCAGGAACGGAAAAATAATGGGGATATTCCCCAGTTCGGGATAAAACCGGCGGCCATATTCCATGGTCTGTCCCAGGGAAGCGGTCAGCACCGCCGCCAGACCGACGATACGGCCCGCGGAAAGATCCACCCCCGCCGAGATAAGCACAAAGGTCATGCCGCAGGCTATGATAAGCCTGGTGGAATTCTGAAGAGCCACATCCCGCAATACCTGTAAAGAAAGAAACCGGGGATTGATGATGCTGATAACCACGATCAGCAGAAATAACGCCAGAATAATAACCTTGTCGCCTGCCCAGCGGACAACCTTATTAACACCCTTATTAAGTAATACCGTATTATCCATGCCAGATCCATCCTTTACTTAACCATGAATTTTGTTGCCAGTTTGAGGATATTTTCCTCGGTAATATTTTTTCCGGTTAATTCCCCGGTTTTGCGCCCTTCGCACATTACCAGTATCCGGTCGGCCATGCCGATAAGCTCGGGCATTTCGCTGGAAATAAATATGATGCACTTTCCCTGCCGGGCCAGGTTTTCAATGATCTTGTAGATTTCGTATTTTGCTCCCACATCGATGCCCCTGGTAGGTTCGTCCAGAAGCAGTATGCTCGGCTCCGTTTCCAGCCACCGGGCAATCAGGGTCTTTTGCTGGTTCCCCCCGGAAAGGGAATTAATAGGCGTACGCAGGCTGGGGGTTTTTATATTCAACTGGTCTACGCTGCGTTTGGCAATGGCATTGCACAGGGCCGAATTAATATAACCGAGAAATCTGGATAATTTCTTATAGCTGGCAATATAAATGTTTTCCGCCACGCTTAACACGGAAAACAGGCCCTGTCCCTTCCGGTCTTCGGTTAGGAGGGCAATCTCGTTGTCCATGGCATCCTGGGGCGAGCGGATTTTTACTTCCTTTCCTTTCAGGTAAAGGCGGCCTTCCTTAACGGCCCGCAGGCCAAAGATCGATTCTATCAGTTCGGTCCGCTGGGCGCCCACCAGACCGCCGATCCCAAGCACTTCCCCCGAACGGAGTTCAAAAGAAACATCCCGAAAGCTGTTATTGTGGATAGAGGTATAGCCCTCAACCCGCATATATACCTCGCCGGGAGTATGGTCCCTGGGAGGAAAGCGGTCGGTCAAATCCCTGCCTACCATCTTGGAAATAATCATATCTTCGGAAATATCATCAATGACCCAGTTGCCCACGGTCTTGCCGTCCCGCATAATGGTTACTTCGTCGGCAATACGCTTAATCTCGTCAATTTTGTGTGATATGTAGATAACGGAAACCCCCGACGCCTTTAGATCGCCAATCAGCTTAAAGAGATGATCCACCTCCTCCGCGGTAAGGGAGCTGGTGGGTTCATCCATGATGATCACCTCGGCGTTAAAGGATACGGCCTTGACAATTTCGATGGACTGGATATGGGAAACCGACAGGGTTTTTACCACCGCCCGGGGATCCAGTTTAACGTTAAGCCGTTCCAGCAGTTCCCGGGTATCCTGTTCCATCTTTTTAAAATCCACCACAAAATTTTTAAGGGGAAGACGGCCCAGCCAGATGTTTTCCATAACCGAAAGATGCGGTTCCGGGTGGAGTTCCTGGTGGATCATGGCGATCCGGTCATGAATAGCGTCCAAGGTGCCGGAATACCGTACCGGCCTTCCGTTGTGGATAATTTCGCCCGAATCCCGGTTATAGATGCCAAAAAGACATTTCATCAAGGTACTCTTACCGGCGCCGTTTTCTCCCATGACCGCAT
Organism: Spirochaetaceae bacterium; assembly: GCA_031277165.1. Classification (GTDB taxonomy): domain Bacteria; phylum Spirochaetota; class Spirochaetia; order Treponematales; family Breznakiellaceae; genus JAISLT01. Next base: position 10,693 of record JAISLT010000010.1, on the reverse strand, counting down.
GCACCGACGCGGGCTGCACCCTCAGCGAAACATTGTTTAAGGCCTGTACGCCGGGAAACGCCTTGCATATATTCAGCATTTCCAACACATATTCATTGCCCTGGCCCATTTGAACGGTCTCCTCCAATCTGTTTTGTGGTACAAGAAACAAGCGGTAAAATCCGCGGGGGTGTGATCTGTAAACACGGAGGATCCTCCGTGTTTACAAGATTAACGCGACCCTTAGAAATTTGCCAGATTATCCTTGTTTACCGCGACATAGGGAATCCAGACATAGTTGCCGTCCAGCTTATACCCCAGGGAATCGTCGGTGGGTACTTCCCCTTTGGCTAAAATGTTGCAGAGCTGGACCACGGCGTATCCCTGGTTTTTGGCGTCATTCAGGGCGGTGGCAAGCATGGTTCCGTCGGCGATGGCGCCCTTACCGGCTTCGGTGGCGTCCACCCCCAGGACGGGCATATATTTGCCGGCGCCGGAAAAATATCCCTGGGCCTTAAGGGCTTCAATGGCGCCCAGGGCCATGTCGTCGTTATTGGCAAAGACCGCTTCGATATTCGGGGTAGAGGCAAGGAAGGTGGCCATTACGTCCTGGCCCTTGACCCGGTCCCACATGGCGGTATTCTGCGCCACCACCTCAAAGGGAACGCCCCGTTCCTCCAGAGCTTTCTGACAATATTCGGTGCGCAGTTCCGCATCCTGGTGTCCCGGTTCTCCGCTGATAATAACGATCTGGAGCTTACCGTCGCCGTTCTTGTCCACGGAGCTCTTGTTGGCTTCCCAGTAATCGGCCATGGCCCAGCCCTGCTGAAGGCCCGATTCTTCGGCCTTGGCGCCCACATAGTACACCCCCTCTGTCCAGAGGTTCATCGCTTCGGGAAAGGGTTCGGTGTTAAAGAACACCACGGGGATTTTCGCCGCTTTAGCTTTGTTGATAACCACATCCGCGGCGGAACGTTCCTGCATGTTCACCGCCAGGGCGTTATACTTCTTGGTGATGTAGATATCGATGTTGTTGTTCTGGGTTACCTGATCGGCCTTGCTGTCGGTAAAGTCGATGGTGATACCAAGTTCGTTGCCCTTGACCTGCATATTGTTCCGCTGTTCGGTCAGGTAGGTGTCGTCATATTTCCGGATAGATGCGCCGATAGTGACAGCCCCGCCCTGGGTGCCGCCGCTGTTGCTTCCGCCGCATGCGGCGATGCTGAACACCATCAAAGCCGTTAAAACCACTACAATTACCTTTTTCATTACTTCCTCCATACCTTAACAAAATATTTAAGGGATCCCCAGGGGATCCCCTGCTGCCTTTGGAACAGTTTAGCCTTTCGGCAGTTGAAGATAATCTTCATAGTCCACCCGCTGAACCGGGGCAAGTCCCAGCCAAGCCATGGCCTCCATAATCTCCTTGGAATAATCGCCGTACACCACAGGGTAATGGTGGGAAAAATGCTGTACCAGGATCGTGTTGATAAAATCCCGGGCGCCTATGCTCTTTCTGTTCAGGGTAAGGTTTCCCACCCAGCCCCGGGAACCGCAGAAGCTTTTTTTAGGATAATCAATAATAGCGCCCCCCGCCAAAAACATCCGGTCCCATTCCCCGGCAAAACGGGCAATGGTAACCGGTCCGGGATCAAAGACCATATCATGGGTCACTCCGCAGCCTCTGGGCGGTTTGCCCTTTTCATGGGCCATACCGCTGTAGTTGGCCCCCAGTTCGTAACCGTTTTTCTTTCCAAACCGCTCCGCCGCCGGGCCGCAGTGCCACAGAAGTACCGTATTGTCCTGTTCATCAAAGGCGGACATGTCCATTAACATGGTCACGTCCTCCGCGATATGGCGGAGGAACAGCATGCTGATCGCGCTGGTAAGGTCGCCCTCGCAGGCGGCGACGATCCCCTTTTCGTTCAGATTGGCAATGGTAGAACAGACGCTGAACTGGAATTCATCCTGGAATTTGGGCCAGCAGGAAATGGCCAGGGCATCGTAGCGGGTGGAGGCCAGAAAATCATCATAGGCCTTTTCAAACCGTGCGGCCTGGACAATCCAGGGTTTGGCAATGTCCTGAACGGCCCTGGCCCTGCCGGTGATCTTGTCCACATAGGGCTGCAGTTCCGGATCGGTGTACGCAAGCGCCCGGTCCCGAATTTCGTTCCACTCGTGGAGCCGGTTGATCCGTATCCCCGGAAGGCGGCGGATAATCTTCCGTTCGTCGTCGTAGAGATCGTCGAACCCCGGGGCAATGCCCCCGATAAGGGCCACGCTGGAATTCCGCAGCTGTTTTATGGCCCGCAGGGTCCGGACGGTGACGGTAAACCGGTCCATAAACAGGGGATCCCCCACATCTCCGTAAAACCATTTAACGGGAATGGCGTCTTCGTTAAGGTAATGGCCGATGATCCCGCTGTACATGTTGAGGCTGCAGAAGCTGTTGAAGGGTACGGGGCCGTCCTGGGCAAACTCCGGTATGGCCCACAGTCCCAGGACCGCATTCCGTACCTTGGCAAAAATAGGCGCTAAAAAACCCGACGAATAGCTGGTATTCTGCAGCAGCACCAGATCCACTCCCTCCCCTTCCAGGGCTGCGGCCGCTCCATGGGCATCTTCGGCGGTGATAACCTGTTTGGGGTATACATACAGGGTGTAGCCCAATGTGCTGCCCAGCCCCTCCAGTTCCTTTGCCATCCGGGCAAATACCGTCTCTTTATCGCCAAAGAAACTCAGTTGGGAGGAACTAACCAGCCCTACCTTTAACGAAGCTGTGCCGGACGCCATACATAACCCCTTTTATCAGTCATTGATAAAATAGAATTCTACTATGCTTTATTCCGGATGTCAAATTTTTTTTTCACAAAAAATGAATTTTTTTTACCCGCAGTAAGAAAGGTTTCTTGCAAGTTCTAAATCCTTGCTGTATAAGGATTAGTCCGCGAAGCCCATAAACGGGGAAACCCAAAGGGTTTTGGAACCGCACAGCGGTCTTGACATAAATTCATTCTGAAATATAGTTATCCCATGGACACCGCGGCGGACATCCTTTGTATTGGTGAAATTGTCATTGATTTTACCCCCGGACGGGAAGAAGCTTCGTATGTCCGCCATGCGGGGGGAGCCCCGGCCAATGTGGCCATTGCCTTTTCCCGGATGGGGGGCCGCGCCGCCTTCTGCGGAAAAGTAGGGGACGATCTTTTTGGGGAATATCTGCTGGGGGTGCTGCGGGACAACCATGTTCTGGTATGGTGCGGGGAGCCGGCCAAAGAGGCCGTTACCACCATGACCTTTGTAAGCCTTACGGCCGGGGGGAACCGTTCTTTTACCTTTGCCCAAAAAACCGGCGCCCACCTTTTTTTGGATAAAACGGACATTACCCCGGCGATGCTGCAAAGGGTCAAACTGGTTCACACCGGTTCATCCATACTGGCCGGGGGCACCGCACCGGAAGCGATCCTCCATGCACTCAAGATGGCTGCCACGAAGGGCCTCTTGGTTAGTTTTGACCTGAATTACCGGGCGCTCCAATGGAAAAGCCCCCAGGATTGCCGGGACCAGGTTGCCGCGGTTCTGCCCTATGTGGATTTTCTTAAAGTCTCCAACGAAGAATCCTTTTTATTCGGCGGGGACCAGGAGCTTCCCCGCATCATGGAACAGTACGATATTCCGCTGCTGGTGCTTACCCGGGGGGCCGGCCCCAGCAGCGTCTTCTGGAAGGGACAGGAATGGCAGAGGCCTTCGGTACGAAAAAACGCCGTGGATACCACCGGCGCCGGCGATGCCTTTTGGGGAACGTTTCTGTATACGCTGCTGTCCGCGGGCGTCCAAAAAAGGGAAGATCTCTGCGAAGCATGTATCACCGGGGCCCTGCGGTACGGCGTCGCGGCGGGGGAATTGGCGATCCTAAAGCCGGGGGCCATTCCTTCGCTCCCCTTAAAAACGGAGGTAGAGGAAGCTTTGGCGCTTTATGAGTAACCGGGATCATTTTTGGGACACACCGCTTATCCTTTCTCCTTCGCTTATTTGCCTTGATCCCTGTAACCTTGAAAGCCAGGTACGGCTTCTGGAAAGCGCCGGCATAGAAACACTGCATATCGACCTTATTGACGGCCATTTTAGCCCCAGCCTGCCCCTGGGTCTGGAGACCGTTAAAGCCCTGCGAAAAAAAACCCGGCTTCGTTTCGACGCCCATGTGATGGCGGAAAATAACGGCTTTTTTATCCGGGAACTTCTGGATACCGGCGTGGATCAGCTAATCTTTCACATTGAAACGGAAAAACATCCGGACGCCGCATTAGCAGGCATCAAAAACAGCGGTGTCCGTGCCGGCGTTGCCCTTAAACCTTCCACATCACTGACGGTCCTGGATTACATTATAGAAAAATGCGATACGGTTATGTTGATGCTGATTAACCCCGGCTATGCGGGAACCCGCGGGGAAAAACAGGTTCCCTACGCGGAACGCAAGGTCCGGGACCTGCGCCGGCTTATTACCGAAAGAAAGCTGCCGGTTAAAATAGAGCTTGACGGAAGAATATCCAGGGAAAATATCGGACACTACGGCAGAGAACTGGCGGATATTTTTGTTGTAGGAAGTACCTGTATTAGTCAGGATCGTATGGAGGCCGATCTGGGACAGTTACGGGAATTGTGCGCCGGCATGGCGGCGGAAAAGCCATGAGCGAAGAACTGTTTGTCAAATTCCGGAATATAATCCTGGGGGAAGTCGGCCGGGCCCTGGGGGGGATCGATCCCCGTTCCGTGGCGGAGCTCACCGGCCGTATTGTGGGGGCTAGAAAAGTTTTCTGCACCGGCGTGGGCCGGGTGCTGCTTTCGCTCGAGGCCTTTACCAAGCGGCTGGCCCATCTTGGCATTGACGCACATTTTGTGGGGGAAATTACCGAACCGGCGGTAACCAAGGAGGATCTGCTGATTGCCGGATCGGGCAGCGGCGAAAGCCTGGTTCCCCTTTCCATTGTCCGAAAGGCAAAGAGCCTGGGGGTTCCGGTGGCCCATATAGGGTCCAATCCCCAAAGTTCCATGGCCCCCTATACGGATCTGATGGTCCGCATCCCCGTCCGGACCAAACTATCGCTGGATGACGAGATCAATTCCCAACAGCCCATGACCTCCCTTTTTGAACAGTCCCTGCTGATACTGGGGGATATTATTGCCTGTATCATCGTAGAAAAAAAGGGGCTTGATCTGCATAGTCTCTGGCAATACCATGCAAACCTTGAATAGGAGGAACCGGTGTCCGAAAAATCCTTAACGGCCTATGTGGGCAGCATGCAGCAGCTTGCCAGCGTCCGTCCCATTAGTTATACGGAGGGACGTTCCGGCGGGATGAGGGCTTTTGAAGTAAAGTGCGGACCCTTTCACTTTACGGTGATGGCGGATAAATGCCTTGACATTGCCGATTTTAGCTACCGGGGAATTAATTTTGACTTCCTGTCAAAACCCGGTTTAATGGGCCGGAATCATTTTGACACCCACGGAGAGGAAGCCCGGCGCAGCATCATGGGGGGGCTTTTTTTTACCTGCGGCCTGGAAAATATCTGTCCGCCCTGTACGGACGGCGGAGTCAACTACCCCATGCACGGCCGCCTGCGCAGCACCCCCGCGGAACATCTCTGTGCGGACGCTTCCTGGACGGGGGATGAATACCGGATTTCCCTTTCCGGCGAGATCCGGGAGGCGGAACTGTTCGGCGAGAATATGCTGCTGCGCCGGTCCATCACCACCGCCCTGGGCAGAAGGGACATCCTTATCCGGGACATCTTTAAAAACTGCGGCTACGAGACCCAGCCCTTTATGCTGCTGTACCATTTTAACTTCGGCTATCCCTTCCTGAAAGAGGGGTGCCGTTTGCTCCTGCCTTCCGTAAAAACTGAAGCCCGGGATACTGACAGCGATCCCTCCAGGTGGAATATCATGGATGCTCCCGCCCCGGGCGTTCGTGAACAGGCCTTTATACACGAGCTTCGGGCCGATTCAGAGGGCCATACCTTTGCCTGCCTTGTTAATGACGAACTCTCGATGGCGGTCAAGCTGTCCTTCAACAAAAAATATCTTCCCCGTTTTATGGAATGGAAATCCACCGCCGCCGGAGATTATGTTATGGGCCTGGAGCCGGCCAACAGCAGTATCTTTGGACGGCTGGAACAGAAAAAACAGGGTTTACCGGTGATGGAACCCTTTGAAAGCCGGGAAATCGAAATAAAACTGGAAATAGCGGACGGTCCGGAAGAAATACAAGCTATCCAAAGCCACCCGTTACTACAATAACACAGGGCTGCCCAGGGGTATGTAAAGACATAATCGCCTTATCATGCGTAGTGGATAGCCAAAGCGGAGGTCAGTATGAAACGTTCAGAGATTAATGCGCAGTTAAAAAAAGCTACCGGATTTGTTGAGCAATTGGGATTCCGTCTTCCCCCCTTTACGTATTGGACCCCCCAGGACTGGAAAAGCAAGGGGCATGAATACGACGAAATTAGGGATAACATGCTTGGCTGGGATGTGACGGATTACGGGGAAGGCCGTTTTGAAGAACTGGGACTTGTGCTGGTTACCATCCGCAACGGAAATCAGCATAAACAGGAACAGTATCCAAAACCCTATGCGGAAAAAATATTCATTCTGGGGCAGAAACAGGTGTCGCCCATGCATTTCCATTGGGTAAAAATGGAAGACATTATCAACCGGGGAGGGGGAAACCTTTTGGTGCAGTTGTACAACAAAACCCCGGAGAACAAACCGGCGGATACGGAGGTGCTGGTTAAGCAGGACGGCAGGCGCTATTATCTTCCCGCAGGATCAAAAATAAAACTTAGCCCCGGCGAAAGCATCTCCTTTGAAAAAGAAGTGTTCCATGAGCTTACGGTGGAACCCGGCACGGGCCCGGTACTGGCCGGCGAAGTAAGCCAGTGTAACGATGACAACACGGACAATTTCTTTCTACAGGCCCTGGGCCGGTTCCCCAAAATAGAAGAGGACGAACCTGCCTTTAGGCTGCTGTGTAACGAATATCCCGCCGCCGGGGATTAGGCCGCAATTGCCGCGGAGAAAAGTGGAACGGGGCCGGGGGACCTGCGGCGGCGGACCGGGACAGCGCCGCCCCGGCCCCCCAATTAAAAGGTATTCTTTATAAAATTTCTAAACGCCGCCGCTTCTTCCTTCTGGGTTATTGGCAGGATATAGGCGCCTTCTGTGACCGTGGGCGTGTACGGAGGGATAATAAAACGCAGGTCCCCCTTGAGCAGGTCCGACTTAATCTTAAGATCGCCCTGGAGGCCGAATTTTGCCGAACTGATGTTGTCTTTCTTAAGGCGAATTGCATCCCCCACCTCGTCTACCTCGGAACTGATGGGAATAACGATAATTTCTTTAAGCGCCTCGGAAAAGCCCACGACATAACTGCTGATCTTTTTTGCAAAAATCCCCGTTTTAACGAAATAACCATATACGATAGTATAGGGCCCGGGATCCTTGATTTGCTTTCCAAAGGCCTGGGTAATAAGCTCATGGGCCTGGCGGCTTTTTTCTTCACTGGGTTCAAACATGGTCTTTATACTCCTCCGGTTTGTATTGTACTTAGGGCTTCCCAAAATTGCAGTTTTTGGAAAATACTCCTTCCAGCGGTAATTGTACCTCTGTAAAGGGTGTTCCCACGGAATACCATAAAACATGCCTTTAGTCAATAGATATTTAATTGATCCTTATCAAAATTCGCCCGGTATGGCGCTGTTTTAGGGTAAAGAACCGGTTTTAGGGACGGAAGAGGCAAACTCCTAGCAGGAGTCTGTTGTACCTCGTGGATGTTTATGCAATTTATGAGTGAAGCACGGCAAACTGCTGGGGAAATTGGGCGGATATGGACCCGCGGCGGATAAGTCCCAGGATCTTCCTTTTAAGGTCCACCAGTTCCCCGGAAACGGAAAATTCCTCGTTCCGGGGCCGGGGGGTTTTTACCTCAAAACACCCGCCGATTCTGCCGGGCTGTTTTTCCCCGGCGTTTAGTATATACACCCGGTCGGAAAGAATCAGCGCCTCTTCTATGTCGTGGGTGATAAACAGGGCCGCGAACCGCATCTCCCCGGCGATTTCCTGGAACCATTGGTGCATGCTCCGGCGGGTCAATGCGTCCAGGGCGGAAAAGGGCTCGTCCAGTAAAATTACCGGGTTGCTGAGCATACAGGTCCGGAGCAGGGCGGCCCGCTGCCTCATTCCCCCGGAAAGCTGCCGGGGGTACTTTTTTTCGCAGCCGGAAAGGCCGAACCGGGCAAAGAAAGAAGCCCCGTATTCACGGGCTTCTTTCTTTGTAAGGCGGCGCTTCCCGCCTTCCGGCGGGGCGGGAAGCGCCGCCCCGGTAGACGGCGGGCCGGCGGAAGGCGGAAATTTCCGCCGGATAAGCAGGGGGAGGATCACGTTGTCCAGGACCGTGCGGTATTCCAGGAGCAGATCCTTTTGCATCATATAGCTTACCCGGCCGGAAACCCCGGTAATGTCCCGGCCCTGCAAAAAAACCCGGCCTTCCTCCGGGCTGTCCACCCCGGCAAGAACGTTGAAGAGGGTGGTCTTGCCCGCCCCGGAAGGACCCAGGAGGGAGATAATTCCCCCCTCCGGCAGTTCCAGGCCGATGTTCTCGACTACAGCCTCGCCCTGGTAGCGTTTGGTAATTCCCCGGCAGGCAAAAAGAACCTCGGGGGGTTCCGTGTATCGAACGGGGCTTTGATCCCGATTTATGGGCAAAGAAAAATTATCCATAAATTAACCAATCACCTGCCTATTCGAAATAACCCATGCCATCGTTAGCACAGAACACTACTGAGGAAGATACTCGTTGGTAAAGCCCCCTTCCCCGATGTCTTTTTCAAGGAGGCCCCGCTCAAACATCCAGCGGTAAAACGATCCCCAGCGGCGCGGGTCGATTTCTCCCCACCGGGGGGCGTCGGCTTTGTACCGCGGGGCAAGGTAGTTCTGGCTTTTTAGGACCAAATCCCTGTCCAGTTCCGGGGCCTGGGTCAGCAAAATCTCCGCGGCGTCTTTAGGGTTTTCGATAGCGAATTCATAGCCCCGGCTTAGGGCCTTCATGAATTTTTTGGCGGTTTCGGGGTTGGCCGCGGCCCAGGCGGTGTTGGTCACAAGCACCGGGGTGTAAAAATCCAGCGCGGGGTTAAGCGTTCCCAGGTCGATGTAATCTATGCCGGTTCCCCGGACCTCCGCGGCCACTCCGTCCCAGGCATAGTAGATCCAGATCGAGTCCACGTCGGTTTCCAGGGCGGAAAAAGCGTCGGTGGCCATGTTGGGAACCATCTGAACCTGGGAAAAATCCCCCCCGTCGGCCTCCACAATATCCTTAATAACCGCCCGTACCAGCGGTGTCTCCCAGGAGGCGAAGCGCTTCCCCGTCAAATCCCTGGGCCGGGTGATGCCCGCTTTTTTTAGGGACATAAGTCCCGATGTATTGTGGCTGATGATCCCGGCCACGGCGGTAAGGGGCAGGGCATCCTCCCGGGCAATCGCCGGCCCCAGGCTTTCCTGGAAGTCCACGGCAAATTCGGCCTTCCCCGCGCCAAGCAGTATCAGGGCGCCGTCTTCCGGGGGCATCAGAATTTCCACATCGAGGCCTTCCTCGGCGAACCAGCCCTTTTCTTTGGCGGCGTAGATCCCCGTGTGGTTCGTATTGGGGGTCCAGTCCAGCACAACGCGGATTGGAACGGTTTCTCCCGGCGCGCTTTTTTTCGCGCAGCCGGTCAGGGCCGGCAGAATCAGCAAAAGGCCAATCACGGTAACAGCGATTTTTTTCATTTTCATACTCCTTAGGTTTTAAGCGGTTTTCCAGGGCCTTGCCGCTTTTTCGGCAAGCTCCACAAGTTTCATCAGCCCAAGGCTGACAAGGGCCACCACAAGTATGGCGGCGAACATTTTATCGAACGAATAGGATTTGCGGACCCGGATCATGTACACGCCCAGTCCCGCGTCGCCCCCGAGCCATTCGGAAATGACCGCGCCGATTATCGAATAGGACGCGGAAACCCGGAGTCCCGAAAAGAACGCCCCCGCCCCGGAGGGTATTTTGATATACCGGTAGAGCTGCGCGGAATTGGCCCCCATGGATTTTAGCAGCCGAAGCTCGTCCTCGTCGGCGGAAGAAAAAGCCCCCAGCAGGCCCAGGGTAAGTGGAAAAAAGCAGGTTAAGAACACCAGGGCGATCTTCGGCGCGGAACCGTAGCCCATCCACAGGATCAAAAGCGGCGCCAGGGCGATGGTGGGGATGGTCTGGGTCAAAAGGAGGAGGGGGCCCAGGGCGTCTTTTATCCGGCGGTTCATGTCCATAATCACCGCCAGCACAAAGGCCGCCGCCACCGCCAGGGCCAGCCCCGCCGCCGCCTCCGCCAGGGTCCGCCCCAGATGGCCCGCCAAAAGGAGCCTGTCCCCCCAAAGGGCGGCAAGCACCCTAAAGGGCCCCGGCAGCATATAGCCGGGAACCATGCCGGAAACACTTAGCGCCTGCCAGAGGGCGATAAGGCAGATGAAGGGCGGAAGCGCCGGGGGAACAAAGCGCCCGGCAAAAACACCGGAAGGCCGTTTTGCTGCAGGGAGCAGGGCGGGCACAGGCCGCCCCCCGGCGGGTTTAGTCTTCATGGTGTTTGGCGGTCTTTTTTTCGATGGACCATACCCCGTCTGTGGGGTTGTAGAA